>NZ_JBBBDM010000011.1:0-83529 GCF_037120395.1 Sphingomonas kyungheensis | reverse complement strand
TGCTTCACCTGCGCTCATGCGCGACAACACCCGTCGGTCTCTGGTCGCAGCTGGATGAAAGACAGGGGTCACGTCAATCCTGACGATCGGCGGAAACAACGAGTGGGTAGGCACTTCTCACCGTTTAAATGCGATCCTAAGTGCCTCATCAGATCACCGAAGCACTTCTCGCGCTCAGGTCGTCAGGGTGTGTCCACGCGATTCGCGGGCTAAGACCTCATTCCCAGCATCAGAACACCATCCGGGCGAGGACGCGGTTGAGCCGGAACGGCGAACCCTGTGTTGAGGTGCAGCCACCCGGGCGGGCATAGAGGCACATGCCGATGACGTCGCTAGCTGGTTCGCAATAGACCTCGCGATAGTCACGTGGGGGCGTACCCGTTTTGGGTATCGAGCCGACGATGCGGTTGTATCCTGATTGGTTGCGGGCCACGCTTTGCCAGGGGGTGGCGCCGTGTGCGGCAGGATCGGCGAACCAGAACAGTCCGAGCGGAGTAACCGGCCGCAAACCGGTGGTGCCCGGCACGTCGGCATAGCTTGCGCCATAGACCAAGGCGACGCCGCAGGTTCGCGGATCATCACGCAGCATGGCGAATATCCGGGATCCCGGTCCGCCTTGTCGACGGTGCGCCTGCGCGACCGGGCCGAACGCCAGCAACACAGAGGCGATGCCCCACCCCGCAATAAGGGCGATGCGGAGCTGCGGCCGCTCCCGCTCTCCCCAGCGGGCTACGGCGTGATCGATGATGTCGCACCACCCGATCGCCGAAAGGATGACGATCGTCACCACGGCCAGATAAATAAAACGATATTCCTTGTGTCCAATCAGCATATGGACGGCGATAGTCACTGCGGCCGCCCCGAGCAGCGGCGGGCAGGCACGCCAGCCAGTGCGCAAGCCTATGGCGAGCGGGATCGCGCAAACCAGCCACATCTGCAACAGCCAGGTGACATAGGTCAGCGGCGGCGACACGCCGTACCGCGCCGCGACACCGCTGACGATGTTCTGGCGGACGTTCTCGACGATCCAGGAGAAGGGGGGAGCGCCGTTCGCCATGTCGATACCGGCGCCCACGATAGCGCTCGCCAGCGCGCCAGCAATCAATGCGCCCCAAAGGCTCCAGGCGACGGGCTCGGTCCGCCACGGCCACCATGCGACGAGGACGAGCGTGGCGACGGCCGGTGCATAATGCGGTCGCATCAGCACCGCCAACGTTAGCAGTGATCCTGCGATCGCCGCACCGCGCCGGCTCGGGCGAGCGGCGGTGACGAGCACGGCAGCGGGCAGCAAGGCGGCGGTCGCGGCCGGTTCGGCAAGCGTCTGCACGCCAAGGTCTAAAAACTCGAACCAGGTCGCCGCGACGAAGCCGGCGAGCAATCCGGCGAAGGGCGAGTGGCGATGGCCGAGCCGCCATGCCGACCAGACGATCGACAGCGAGGCAGCCCCCATCGCCAGGCGTGGCATGGCAACCGGCCAGGGTCCCGCCGGCCCTAATGCTTCACCCAACGTCATCGGCGGGACCAGCAACGTCGGTAGCAGCCAGCTGCGCATGCCAACGCGCCATTCCCACGTCACCGCACCATCGCCTGTCAAAATCCGGTGTGCGGGCTCAAGATATTGATAAATGGCGTCTGGATGATGAAAGCCCGGTCGGAACGCCATGATCGTCCGCAGCACAGCGGCGAGCAACAGCAGCCACGGCAACGGCCCCGCCGCAAACCGGTACCATGGGCGGGCGGGCGGTGTTGATCCGATAAGGCGGAAAGTCATGCGGCGGAGCGTACCGGCCAAGAGTGGAGAAAAGCCTTATATCAGCCCCGCTCAGCTGCGGGACAGCGGTTCCTTCAAACCATGATCGTAGGCGCATCAACAGATAGCCTGCATCAGGCTGGATCGGTGTCTAAAATTCATTCAAAATCGAATTACGCGGGCATGGCAAACGCAATGCCCGAAGAGAGAGAGAGAGAGAGAGAGAGAGAGAGAGAGAGCTGCCGGCGAGTTCGTCTTAGCGTTCAGCGACGCTACGATATTGTTCGAGGCGGCAGAAGGCGTTTCTAGAAGGTACTAATTATCGTATCGTTTCTTATTGTGGCGGTAACGCCTCGCGCCTGCATCGGCCAGGAAGCAAGAGAACCGCAACGGTGTTTCGAAGCAGCGCCACGCCGGTTGCGTCATAGCCTTCGCCTGCGTATGTGAGCAGCACGGTCGACTACGATCGGCGCCGCTTCATGACGCAGACATTGCTAATTATGAGCATCTGGGCATACGGACGTTCGATGACCTTCGTGTAAGCTTGTATTTTGGTCAGGCCTCCACCGCGCGAGCAGCCGATGGCCGGATGCGAGTGCCGCCTTTTGCGTTAAATGCCTTGGGCGGAACTCAGCTCGAGACGCTGTCGACTCTGTTGCTCTTTGTAACCGCTCCTGCATTAATCAGCGGGTTGAGCCACTTGGATGGACGGCAGCCGCCGCATGTAGCGTTCGGAAGTGGCAATCGCGCTTTCCGTGATCGACGCCTGAAAGCGGGCTGGCCGCTCCCCACCCGCAGAGGCGTTCGAGCCCCCTGCCCTGCAGTCTGAACAAATGTCCGCTATCTCGCGGCCGTCGCCTGAACGCGGACGGGCGGCTTTCCACCCAGAAGTGTAGAATAATTCACATTTGTGAATAGTAATCCGTTAAAGTAAGTGCGCCCCCACCAGACGAAAGGGGCTGCCCTGTATGTTAAGAAGAAATATCTCGACCCGACAACTCTCATGTACCGCCTAAGGTGGCAAGATTCATGGCGCCGACCCACCACTCGAGGCGGCCAACCCTACCTGATTAGATATATTCATCGCTGCAGATGATATCAGTGTCCGTACAGAGGCTAGGTTTGTGTGCGCTCCAGGTCCATCAATGAATGGAACAGTGAGCGCCGCGCAAACCTGCCCTGCGATATAGATCGGGACCGCAAGATCAGTGATACCAGTGAAGATTGGGCTAGGTGTTACACTGCCTCCCTATCGAGAGATTTTGTTTAGTTCTTTCCCCAGAGCATCATCATCAATAGGTTGGCCCGACTCACGGATCTCGTCAATCATCAGCTGCCGTGCGTCTAGAGACTGGAATGCGAGCAGAATTCGGCCTGACGAGGAGCGATGAAGCGGCTGCCGATAACCAGGGCGCACAGCAAACCCGAAAAAGCCCGGCGCCTCTACGCCCGCGATAACGACCATCTCTACGCCCGATTCAACCGCCAAGTGACAACTCTGCCGGGACATGGAAGAAACATTACGCATTATTGGAAGGGCAGCCGCTACCAAGTTGCGGATAGGAGGCCACCCCATACTTATGACGTGGAGGCGGTTCGTTATACTAAATTTATTGTCATTCCTTGATATGTAACCAAGCTCTTCGAGAACCTGTAGCATTCGGTATATCTCACCGACTGATCGCCCTAGGCCGGTCGATATTTCCTCCGCATTCAGCTCATCGCGGGCCAGCGATAAAAATTCCAAGATCTCTAGGCCCTTAGTTAGAGCCGGCGCTTTGTAGAGGGGTTGCCTAATCATAAGTCGCGATACAAGCTTTAATCAAGCTCACAATAAAAGGAGTTTGCCGGCCACACAGCAGCAGGCGACGCTACAGAATTACAATCAACGATAAACAATGCATTTTCGGTGCGCAATGCAACTGCTTACTCCAGCGAAGTCGATAGCCCGGTTCGGGTCGGACGTGAGTGCCCGACCCGAGGAGACAGCCCGGTCAATAAGTCAGGCGTGCGATCACGCTGATTCGTCGATCGTTCAACACGTAAGACTGAGGACGGCTCGCAATGCCATAATACGTCCGGTTTGTGGTGTTGGTCAGGTTCGTGCCGTCCACCGTCAGCGCAAAATGTGGTGCTACAGTGTAAGTCACCGAGGCATCGAGCTGGCCCCTCGCCGCGTTAAAAATTGGGAGGTTGCCACTGCCGTTCCCCGCCGTAGTTACGACGTACTTGCTTCGCCAATTGTAGGCGGCACGTGCCGACAAAGGCCCGCGATCGTAGAAGCCGATTAAGTTGTAGCTGTACTTTGACAGTTGCTCGAGCGGGACCAGCAGGCGGTTTCCGGACGTGTCGGTTGCGCCCGGGCTTGGCGCCTTGCTGTCGACGAAGGTGAAGTTGGCCTGTGTTCCAAACCCCGAGAGCCACCCCGGCAGAAAGTCGAAGAAACTGTTCGCGCCGATTTCAAAGCCCTTAATCTTACCGTTATCACCGTTGACAGGCCGAGTGACCTGATACGTGTACGTATTGCTTCCGAAGCTGTAGCTCTCGGGGCCCGTTATGTTGGCTATGAAGCCATCGACCTTCTTGTAAAAGCCGGCAGCGTACAGGGATCCAGTTCGCGAGAAGTAGTACTCGAGTGAGGCATCGAATTGGGTCGCCGTCAGAGGCTTCAGATTCGCATTACCTGACGTCGCTACGCGCTGGCCGCCAGTGGCCACGAATTCGTTGATCGAGACGTTCGGGTTCAGCTGGGTAAAATCAGGACGGGTGAGCGCTTTCGACCCCGCCAAGCGAAGCTGCAGCTTGTCGGTAAGATGGAAAGTGAGGTTCACGCTTGGCAGGAACTTAGTGTAATCCGAGTTGACCGAGATAGGAACGAATGACACCGGACCATTGCCGAAGATCGGCTGACCAGTCGTCGCATCAACGCCGGTCTGCACCTGAGGCGAGCGGCTTTCGAAACCCGAGGTCCCGACCTTCGTCTTCACGACACGAAGCCCGATGTTCCCGTCGAACGGCACGGCAAAGTCGCTCGTGCCGAATCGTGCCACGCCATAGGCGGTATACGTCTTCTCGCTTTGGGTATTGCGATCGCTCGGCTGATAACCGACGCCGTTAAGGAGGGCCTGGGTCTGCGACGGATCAACATATGGGGCAAGCGCCGCGCGCGTGGCATCGTAGTCGAGAACGATGTTACGATCGAAGAAGATCGCGCCATCCGGCACACCTTGGTAGCCGCGATACACTTCGCCGCGGAAGGGGCGCAGTTCATAGAGCGACGATGCAAGCGGGCGGGTCAAACCGTAATAGGCGTAGGTGCTGCTGTCCGTCACCGCCGATCGGTCGGTGTAGCGGAGGCCGGCTGAAATCGACTTCAGGAAGCCGTCGAAGGTGTACTTCGCATCAAGGCGCCCGGCGTACTCGGTGCCTACCGAGTGCTCGATATGATCCAGATAGCCCGCACCTGAAGCATAGTTGGCGGGATCGGTAATCAGGCCGTTGCCATTCGCAGCGTTGGTGTCCGGCGAAATTAGCATCGTCGGGACGCCGTCACCGGTCGCCAGGAACAAGCTTTCCGCGGTCGAGCCGAGGATAACGATCGAACGCTGTCCGTCGGTCGTGCCGCGGATATATTGAAAATCGCCATTGATCGTGAGGCGATCGGAAGGAGTCCACTTCGCGTTCAGCGAGTAGTCGCTCGTTACCGAGTGACGGGTTTCCAGACTGGTATTAGCGTTGGTCGGAACGTTAACAAAGGTTCCGCTGCGGAAGTTGCCGTCCTCGTCATAGGTGAACGGCTTGGTGAAGTCCGGAGTAATGGGATTATCGCCGGTATAGGCGAAGTAGCTGTAGTCAGCATAACGGAACTTGTAGTCAGAACGGATGTACTCGCCCGTGAATTGCAGCGTGTCCGTAGGCTTCCATTGCAGGGCGACGTCGACGCCCAGGCGCCGTCGGTCGCCCAGGTATTCTCCGATGCCAACTCCGTGCGACAGATACGTGGGCTTGCCCGTCCGGCCCAAGCCCGCCGCTGTCGCCGCATCAACGGGGTTCACGAAAGTGCCGTCCGCGTTGCGTGCTTCGTTGAGCAGGTAGAACGGCTGACTCGAGATCTGATCCTGACGGAAGGCCGTCTGCTGGAACGCGACATCGACCAGCACGCCAATCTCTCCGATGCCGGTGTTCCACCGATCGGAGACGAGCAGATTGGCCTGGGGTTTGCTGACGCCGTACAGATCGTAGTAGTTCACCCCTCCCGAGGCGGAGAGCTTGAAGCCGTCGAAGTCGAACGGCTTGCGCGTGCGCAGGTTGATCAGGCCACCAATGCCCCCTTCAATCAACTCAGCTGACGGGTTCTTGTAGACGTCGACGCCGGCGAGAAGCTCGGAAGGAACATCCTCGAGGCTGAGCGATCGGCCGCCGCTTGCGGTGAAGATGTCCCGGCCATTGATCTCGGTGCGGACTTGGCTGAGGCCGCGGATCGCTACAGAGCTGCCCTCGCCGTAGCTGCGCTGGATCTGCACGCCCGTGACACGCTGCAACGCTTCGGCGACGTTGCGATCGGGCAATTTGCCGATGTCCTCGGCAACGATCGAGTCGACGATCTGGTCGGCGTTGCGCTTGATGTTCTGTGCGCTCTGCAAGCTTGCGCGAACGCCGGTTACGACGATGTCGTCATCCGGCACGCCGCTACCAGCCTGCTGGTCGGCGACACCCTGATCGCCGCTAGGAGAAACGGTGGCGCTCTGAGCCGCAGCGTCCGTTGCTTGGGTTGGTGTTCCAACAGGCGTCGAAGACGTGGCCTGAGCGAATACGGGTGTCGCCATGCCGATCAGCACAGCAGCTGCTGAGGCTCCGGTCGCCAGCTGGAGGCGGCGTAAACGGCGTGCGGCAACCAATCTCTTCATCACATCCCTCTCCTGAGCATCGGCCCCTGGTACGAAGCACTGCAATCGCGATAGACATATGTACGACATTATGAAATATGAAAAGAGCTTTTATTGGTGCATCATTCGAAAGACCGTGAAGCATGAGCTTGCCAGCCGACATCGAGAGAAGGTTCGTTCCGAACATGTCGTTGAAATTAAGCTGTATTAAGACCGCCACAGCGGCATTGATCAGCCTGCACGCAGTCACGGCCTTGCCGGCACTAGCGTCGGAAACGTCATACAAAAGCTCACCGGAGCGGCGCACGGCGGCGGAGCGCGATTGGGGACCGTGGCTCGGGCCGTTTCGTGCTAAGCTAGTCCCGGTGCTGATGCAGGACTTTGGCGAGCGCTACATCTATCGCGAGGCCAATGCCGCGCTTCCACCGCCGCATGCTGGCGAGCAACGCGTCGTCTTTATCGGCGATTCTATCACCGATCGTTGGAATTTGGCTTCGAGCTTTCCGGGAAAGGGATACATCAACCGCGGCATCGGGAGCCAGGTGACCTCGCAGATGCTTCTGCGATTCCATCAGGATGTCATCGCGCTGCATCCTACCGTGGTGGTTATCCTCGCCGGCATCAATGACGTGCAAGGCTTCCTGCAGCAGGAGCGGCCGGACCAGATCGAGGCGAATTGGGAAGCTATGGCTGATCTTGCCGATCAGCACCGCATTGCAGTCGTTTTCGGTGCCCTCCTGCCGGTCAACGACTACACCGAAGCTGCGCGAAACGTTGTCAAGGAGCGCAATCCAGCCGAGCTGCGTGTGCTTAACGCATGGCTGAGGGCATTTTGCGCACGGCGTGGTTATGCCTTTGCCGACTACTATGCCGCGCTAGTCGACAAGCGCGGCTTGATGGCGGCGCGCTACACGAACGATGGCGTCCACCCTCTCGATAATGGCTACGCGCGCATGACGCCGATCGCCGCAGCCGCCATTGCGCAGGCGCTAAGGAAGACACAATGACGTCTATCGATCGCCGTACCCTGTTGGCGGGAAGCGCCGCGTTGGGATTTCGCCAAACCGCCAGTGCCGTTTCTAACCCCCGCGCGACGCCTTCGGCCGATGCAGCGTTGCGGCCAATGAACGTGCCGGCGCCTCGAAGTTTCACTGGCGATTGGGCATCGCTAACGTCTGGCTACACGGCGCCAGACTGGTTCCGGGACGCAAAATTCGGAATATGGGCACATTGGGGGGCGGCGTCCGTGCCTGCTGCCGGTGACGACTGGTACGCCCGTGACATGTACCTGCAAGGCCATCCCTCATACCAACATCATCTAAAACATTATGGCCACCCTGCAGACCGCGGCTTCATGGAAATCCAAAACGCGTGGAAGGCGGAGCGCTGGGACCCGGCGGAATTACTCGACCTCTACAAGCGCGCAGGCGCGCGTTACTTCATGGCGCTGGCGAACCATCATGACAATTTGGACTGCTTCGCCTCATCCCACCATGGATGGAATTCCACACGCATCGGTCCGAAGAGGGATATCGTCGGCACATGGGCGGGGTTAGCTCGGGAACGCGGCCTGCGCTTTGCGGTGTCCAATCACTCCGCGCATGCCTGGCACTGGAACCAGCCTGCTTATGGGTACGACCCTGAAGGGCCTCGACGTGGCCAACGTTACGATGCGGCACGCCTCACGTTGGCAAATGGTCGAGGCACATGGTGGAATGGGCTGGATCCGCAACACCTCTACGGTGGCGCCTCGATGCAGATGCCCGATGGCATCGGCTCCCTTGCCGAAGCCAACGCTTGGCATGCTGCCACCGATGGCCTCTGGAACGAAGGGCCTTCGCCTGATCCGGCTTTCGTCAGCCGTTGGCTACTTCGATGCCGCGAACTGATCGACCGCTATGAGCCCGACATGCTCTACTTTGACAATCACGATCTACCGCTTGGGCAGGCCGGTCTCGATATCGCAGCCTACTTCTACAATCAAAACATGCAGCGCAACGGTGGTCGCCTGGAAGGTGTCTGCACCGCGAAGGAAACGCCGCCCCAGCGACGGATGGGCTTGGTCGACGTTGTGGAGCGTGGTCAGAAGAGCTTCATCGATCCATATCCGTGGCAGACGGAAACCTGCCTCGGCAACTGGTTCTACGGCGAGCAGTACCTCCGTGAAGATCGTTACAAGACCCCGGCAAAGGTCATTCATACGCTTTGTGATGTCGTCTCAAAAAACGGTAATCTGATGCTCAGCGTGCCAATTCGTGGCGACGGCACGATCGACGCAAAGGAGCGGGAGATCGTCGAGGAGGTTGGTATTTGGATGCGTCGTTACGGTGACGCGATCTACGGCAGCCGGCCCTGGCGCATCCACGCCGAAGGTTCAACCGGACCTGGGAGCGGGGCCTTATCTGAAGGTGGACGGGATAGCAGCTATACGGCCAAGGACATCCGGTATGTCCGCAAGGGCAATGCCTTGCATGCGCTGGTGTTGGGTTGGCCAGACGACGGAGTCGTCCGCATGACGCTGTTAGGCAGCTCGAACCCGGTCGCTCGAGGAAGCGTGGAACGCGTCTCGCTACCCGGTGGCCCGGCGCTGTCTTTTCGCCGGATGGAAGACGTTCTCGAAGTCTCGCTTCCTGCCGGCCTGCGAACGCCGATCGGATTGGCGCTGATCGTGAACGGCAGCGGGTTGGTTAATCGACCGAGGGATGCGGCTTCATAAGAGTTACCTTTCAATCCTTGGACGTTGGCGGAGTTTAACCTCTTCGTTCGAACGTGTGCGTCGATACTTGAAAATGATCGCTGCGGCTCGATGCTCCTTCGCGACAAATCTCCTGTTCGGCCACTCGTTGGCGGAAGCAGGTGAACCGCAGTTCACTAGGAGGCCCCAAGCAGCGCCCAACCCTATTTGTGGTCGACGGGCCGCTTACTACCACGCATGGACGTTCGAGCCCCCTGCCCTATCACCTGAACAATCGTCCGGTTCTGGCACTTGCCGCCCGAAAGCGGCCCGGCCGCTTCCCACCCAAAACGCGACGTCCCGTCCCCGCTTGCGCACCGCTTTTAGCGTCCCCTATGCCGGCACAATGGCAGGTTCGATCATCAAGCTTTTCAGCGGCGGCCGCCGCTTCAAGCGGTTCTGGGACAACCTTGAGTTATCGTTGCACGAGGCCTGCACAGTGGAACTCGCGCGTGATAATTCGCTGACGCAAAGTTCGCTATTCAGCCGCTTGCGACCCCGCTTCAGCTTAGTCCCTGTACAACTGGACCCGCTCCGCAGCATCACCATAGAGGATAGACAAACCTCCTATGTGAAGAACGGAGAACGCGTATCGGGCCACCGAGCAAGCGCCCACGTTCCGTTTACAGGCAGCCAGCTGCTTTTGCAGTTACGTCCCGAAGAAAACTATGATTTCGCTTTTCGGGGGCGTGTCACAAAACGGGCCCTGCACCTACAGACGTTTCTGCCGGATCTAGATGGACGGGAGTATGCCCGTGAAATCGCAGCTGAATTATTGCGGATTCAAGAGCCACTGCGGGAGTTCCGGTCCATTGTCCATGCATACGATATCGCGTTGGAGAAGCGGATCTGGGCCAAAATCCAGTCATATTAGTACCCTTAGACGTTATTGACGTATATCCTATAGACGTCTAACTAACGTCGGTATGGATGACGCCACCTTCCTCGCAAACTACGACCCGGCCGCCTTCCCGCCCCTGGCGGTTGCGGTCGACGTCGCACCCCTCACGTTCGCCAACGGCGCGCTTCACGTTCTGCTCAACAAGCGTGCCGAACAGCCCGCGCGCGGCCGTTTGGCCCTCCCTGGCACCTTTGTGCGTGCGGATGAGGAGCTCGGCGTAGCGGCTCAGCGGGCCTTGCGCGACAAGGCGGGTCTCGATGCGCCAGTGCGGCAGTTCCATGCCTTTGGCGCGGTCGACCGTGATCCGCGCATGCGCATCGTCAGCATCGGCTACATGGCCGTGGTTAATGCTGAGGCCATGGCGGCAGCCTGCGACTCGCTTGGCGGATGCGAGCTACTCGCCATCACCGGTGGCAGCGTGCGCACCGCGGCCGGGCGCCGCGCCACCTTGCCCTTCGACCATGATGCCATCATCGCCCGCGCGCTGTCGGATCTCCGCCGCGACCTCGACCGCGATGACTGGGCCTTTGGCCTGCTCGCGGCCACCTTCTCACTGCGCGAATTGCAGGCGCTCCACGAGGCTATTCGTGGCCAGACGCTGAACAAGCCGGCGTTTCGCAAACGCCTCATCGAAAGCGGCCGCCTCGAAGCCACCGGAGAGATGGAGACCGGCAAGGGCTTTCGGCCGGCCGAACTGTATCGCGCAAGGAGAAGCGATCATGCCACAGACTAAACCGATGCGCGGCCAGACAGCCAAAGCGCGTACCAGCGTGTCTCACCCTCTGCAGATTGCGATCGTTGCCGCAGGTCCGGGGCTTGGCAGCGTTGGCATCACCTTCTGCCCCGGCAAACAGCAGCCGCATAGCGCCACGGGCGCTTGGGCACGCGACCTTGCTCTTGATGTTGCGGCTATCGTTGACTGGGGCGCCGCAAGTGTCATCACGCTGGTGGAGGACCACGAGCTAGCCGCCCTCGGCGTTACGGGGTTGGGGACAGCAGTGCAGGCCGCCGCGATGGAGTGGCACCACCTTCCCATCCGCGATGTGTCCTTGCCCTCACCTGCATTTGAAACGGCGTGGGCTGCTATGGGACCAGGCATTCGCGACCAGCTGAGAGCTGGCTTCAACGTGCTGGTGCACTGCAAGGGCGGTCTCGGCCGCGCAGGCACAATTGCCTCGCGCCTGCTTGTAGATCTTGGCTGGTCACCCGCCGCGGCTTTGTCCGCCGTTCGTGGGGTACGCCCCGGTGCGGTCGAGACCAAGGCACAGGAAGCCTATGTGCTGGCGCTAACGCCGCTACCGCAAGCGCAGCCAGATCGCTCGGCGGCCAGCATTCGCGACCGCAGCCTTGGCGCGATGCTGGGACTGGCAGTGGGCGATGCAGTTGGGACAACACTGGAGTTTGCCCGGCGCGATAGCGGCGTGGTGGTGTCTGATATGGTCGGCGGCGGCCCCTTCAAGCTTCGCGCAGGCGAATGGACCGATGACACGGCAATGGCGCTCGCGGTTGCCGACAGCCTCGGTGAAGCGCCCGACCTCGATGCCCGTGATCTGATGAGCCGCTTCGTCAGCTGGTGGCGCGAGGGCGAATATAGCTGCACCGGTCGCTGTTTCGATATCGGGGTCACCACCCGGCAGGCGCTGGCGCGCTTCGAGCGGGATCTCGACCCTTATGCCGGCAGCGATGATCCGATGAGCGCTGGCAATGGCTCGCTGATGCGCCTTGCTCCTATCGCCGTGCGCCACTGGCGCGACCGCACGAAGCTCGCCGACGTTGCCGCACGGCAAAGCCGCACCACCCATGCCGCACCGGAAGCCATCGCTGGCTGCGTCGCCTACGCCGAACTGCTGGCTGACGCACTCTCAGGCATGGCACGTCACGATGTACTGGCTGCAAAGCGGAGCAGCGATGCACCCGCTATTGCCGCCATTGTAGCAGGCAGTTGGCGGGGCAAGCCGCGCCGCGACATCCGCTCGTCAGGCTATGTCGCGCATTCGCTCGAAGCGGCTTTGTGGTGCGTTGCTCGCACCTCCAGCTTTGCCGATGCGGTGCTGCTTGCTGCCAACCTTGGCGACGACGCCGACACGACTGCCGCCATCACCGGGCAGCTTGCTGGTGCGCTCTACGGTGCCAGCGCCATCCCGGAGCATTGGCTGGGGCGCCTCGCCTGGCGCAAAAGACTCTGCGACGCTGCGGACCGGCTCATAGCTGCGGGCGAAGGAGAATGAGCAAGGCCATGCCGGCCACGCCGGCACCATGGCCGCTGAGTTCCGGAGCATCGGACAACAGTGCGCGCTGGTCAGAACTATTCGGGTGTCCGGCACCTCAGCGACTGCCGAACTTGGTCGAGCAGGCGGTTGCATGGCGTGAGCAGGCCATGCTGCATGGCGATGTTTCGCCGGCCATCGCGCACGACCTCCAGCTTGCTGCCGAGCATGCGCTGGCACGGCGGGGTCTTGCTGAAAAGGGTGGCACCTCCGCTTTATACAAAGCCAGCAGCTTGGCACCGGCTATGATCGACGGCGCTGACGTCGCCGGTTCGATATCACCGCCAGATACAATGGCATTGCGGAAAAAGGCGTCTTCCTCCTCAGGCAGTCGCACTGCCGCCCGCACGACCGCCCTCCCCCCAGCGGCGAGCCAGCTGCTGCCCGGTAGCCAGCTCATCAAGGCGTACGGCGGCCGCAACCACATCGTCGCCGTCGAAGAAGGCGGCTTCCGCTACGAAGGGGCCGTATTCAGCTCACTGTCGGCAATCGCCAAGCATATCACCGGCACCCATTGGAACGGCCTGCTCTTCTTTGGTCTGAGGAAGCGCCGCAGCTATCCGCCAAAGCCTCGCCGTCATGGCTGAGCCGACGATCCGCTGTGCGGTCTATACCCGCAAGTCGAGCGAGGAAGGCCTGGAGCAGTCCTTCAACTCGCTGCACGCGCAGCGTGAGGCGTGCGAGGCCTATATCGCCAGCCAGAAGCATGAAGGCTGGCAGCTCATCCCCACCGCCTATGATGATGGTGGCTTCTCTGGCGGCAGCATGGAACGGCCGGGCCTGAAGGCGCTGCTTGCCGATGTTGAAGCCGGGCTCATCGACACCGTCGTTGTCTACAAGGTTGACCGGTTGACCCGCGCACTGTCGGACTTTGCTCGCATGGTCGACCGCTTTGATGCACGCAAAGTTTCATTCGTCAGCGTGACACAGGCGTTCAACACCACCACGAGCATGGGCCGGCTGACCCTCAACGTCCTGCTGAGCTTCGCCCAGTTCGAACGCGAGGTGACCGGCGAGCGCATCCGCGACAAGATCGCCGCCTCAAAGGCCAAGGGCATGTGGATGGGTGGCGCCGTGCCGCTTGGCTATGACGTCGTCGACCGCCTGCTCGTCATCAACGCTCCCGAAGCCGAGCAGGTGCGCGACCTGTTTCGAATGTACCTCAAACACCGCAACGTCGATGCGCTTGTCGCGGCTGCCGACGCGGCGGGCATCCGCTCGAAGTCGCGTGTCTCTGCCAGCGGTCGGACGTCAGGCGGCAGCAAGCTTGGCCGGGGCTCGCTGTACAGCATCCTTGCCAATCCGATCTACGCCGGGGAGATCGGCCACAAGGGCAAGCGCTTCCCCGGGCAGCACGAGCGCATCGTCCCAGCTGACCTTTATGATCCCGTGCAGCAGCTCCTCGCGACGAACCGCCGTAAGGCGCTTGGGTCAACGTCGACAGGGTCGGGGCTGATCCTGTCTGGGCTCGTCCATGATGCTGCTGGCAACAGGATGACCGCGACGCATACCGGCAAGGCCAACCGTCGCTATTGCTACTATGCCTCCGCCATGACCCGTGTGCCGTCGGGTGACCTCGACAGCCTCGTTCTTGGCGAGCTGCAAGACACGCTTGCCTCCCCTCCCCGCCTTGCCACCGCACTGCCTAGCTTGGAGCTCGTATCCCCTACAGTCATTGCCAAAGCCGCCGCGCTGGCCACGCGGCTCGCCGGCAACGATACAGCGGCGAAGCACAAGCTGGTTGGTGATATGGTCGAGCGGGCGGACGTCACCGAAGCCGGCGTTACGACCACCTTCCGCCTAGAGCCGCTTGGCCTCGCCGGAAAGACCGGCTGCATCGTCACGCAAGCCACCCTTGGCCGGGCAAAAGCTCGGCTGAGCCTGGTTGTGCCAGGGCACTGCAACCCGAAGCCGGATAGCAGCCTTATCGCCATAATCGCGCAAGCGCGCGGCTGGCTGGGCGAGCTGACCAGCGGCCGGCAGACTTCCATTCATGGGGTGGCAAAGGCTTCTGAAGTGACACCTGCTTACATCAGGCAGCATATCGGCGCAGGCTTCCTAGCGCCTGATCTCGTCACCCGCATCGTTGAAGGGCGTCAGCCAACGTGGCTGACCCTCACCCGCCTGACCGACATGCTGCCACTGCCGGCGGATTGGTCGGCGCAACGCGCGCTCTTTGCCGCACAAAACTGACGCTTTTGCGTCGTTTTCGCTTGCGTCTTTTCAGACGTCAGACGATCACCGTGCCGCTCCCGAGATACGCAGGAGCGGGGCGTGGAAACCTCGATGTACAAACTCGGTCGCGAAGCAATTCGGGGCCGGGTGGCATGCGCGCATGTCCAGCCGGCTTGCCGGTAAAGGCGCATGCGCCTGTGTGTACACCAGGTTTCCAACATCCGGCTTTGGCCGTCGCCCCGAGAGGAACATAGGGGCGACCATCGGCGAAGCTGCGCGAGGCGCCCCGCAATAGGGGAGTGTCTCATGAGCAATAGAACAAGAACCATCACTCTTATGCTGCCATTGATGATGAGCGCCTGCATGCAGGCCACGTCGGTCAACGGCATGCAAAAGCGAGAGCCCGTTTTGGTCGCCGACAGTCCGCGCGATGGCACTGCCATCATCACCTGCGTGTCTGCCGCTTGGCTGAAGCTTGGCGGCGCTACACCAAAGTCGGTGCCGCGGGAGACCGGTGCCATGCTGGTCCTGGGCGACAATTTCCCGCTCCTTATGGTGCAAACAACGCCGACCCCGACCGGCACCCACCTCGTCATGCATCAATTCAAGACGGTATGGTCCGATAACGATCGTCACCGGGTCGAGGAGGTGCGCGCATGTCTGTGAGCGAGCACCAGGGCGGCCGCCGGTTGCAGCGCCGCCAGCGCTACTTCGATCCAATGCGTGTCACCGCCATCTACGAGAACCCGGCCACCGGCTGGCGCGAAGCGGTGCCGACACTTGCCTGGGTTTGGCTACTGCTGTTCGGCGGCTTCTACCTCGCAATCCGCGGCCTCTGGCGTGAGGCACTGATCATGTTGGTCGTGATAGTCGCCACCGTGATGGTCTTCGCACCCCTTCTGGTCATCGTCATGCCGGCATTCTGGATCAGTGCCGCGGTGCGCTCGCAGAATATCTTCCAGAACCACTATATGCGCGCCGGATGGTACGAGATCGATCCGTGGCAACAGGATGATGAGGCGTAAACGATCAGGTCGCCGGCATCGGCCCTCGTGGAAGCTTGCTGGCGATCCCCACCAAAACAACAAAAATGAGGTTATGCCCTCTGTAGCCGGCGCAGATTGTGCCTCACCCAGCTAAGCGCCAAATCGTGACGCGAACCGTTGAACAAGGTGAGGGCTTCCTCGACCCGCGCTAGTCGGCAGCTGACCTCGTCACGGGCCGACTCGAGGTCAGCGTGTGGGTCTGACCTCCCTTCCAGCGAGGGTCGCACCCGCAGCATGATGATATACTCGTCGAGCACAGCCTGCAGGACACGCCTGTACGGCTTGGTACCGGGACCAACGCGCCACAGCGTTGGGTCACCGGTATAGGTTGCCGTCACGACGTACTCAGGGCGGCCCGCCTCCCCAATTATGCATGTCACGTCGCTCCAGGCGCTGGTGATGACCAGCGGCCGAGTGACCAGCCGCTCGGCAAGCAAATTGGCAAACTCCCGGACCGTGATGCTGGCCTTAGTACCCGCCTCCTTCCTGAGACCCCGCACCAGCTGCCTCGCGCAGTCAGCTTTATGGCGAGTAAGCCATGGAGAGAGAGGACGGTCGAGGATCAGCGAGCCGATCAGCTCGCCAGGCGTGACCGACTCACATGTCGGTGGCAGAGGTCGGAAAAACGCCAACCCTGCATCAGAGCTGTCAGCAACAACGTCGTCGACTCGCGGAGCGCCTTGCCTCGCCTCCTCGTCGATCTCGGCTGCAACGCCTGTTGCGGGCCAATCTACATAGGTCCGAAACAGCAACTCCTGTGGCAGCGAGGTAAACCCTTCGCGCGCAAGTTCGCGGTTGATGCGATCGAGGTGCCGTTGCTGGTTATGAAACCAGCGTCTGCGCTGATCTTGCTGGGGGACCTCTTGCAGCATAGCAAGCATAACATCACGGTTGTGGATACGCTTGTTTACAGATCCAAGTCTTTGTGTTAAGTAGACTAGATCATGGCAACCTCTGCACGCCCATCGCTCCGCTACGTAGAAGAGCTTCTGCGTTGGCGCCTGACATCCAAGGCAGACAAAGCTTGGACGAACGACGTTCGGATTTCTTCGACTGCCGGTGATATCGACATGCAGGACGTCATCTTTGGCAGCTATGTTGGCGCTGCCAGCCATATGATAAGCAAACCTGGCGCTCGCCTGCTCCAAGGCGACAAGCTGCCCACGCCCCACCAAGACGCCGCGCTCGTTCCGCCATTCGCACCTACCGTTGCCGGCACGCCAGCTTCGCAGCGCCTGCAAAATGTCGAGAGCCGGGAAGGCCTCGCAATGAGGCTTGCCGCGCCTGGTGCTACGCTGACCCAAAACTTCGCTCCCGCAGGGGGACGCTCCGACGCCTCCCTTTTTTAGTACTCCGATAAATTCGTGACCACCAATCTAAATCCTATGCGACCGACGCTTGTCGTGCCCCGGCAGAAGTCGGTCATAAGGCGCTTTGAAAATGGTGATCTACGCACCCGGAGACGCGATCGGATCGCATAGGGGGCAAAGGTGCGGATGAGGGCGTCTATAGACGCCTTAGAGCAGGCATAACGCCCTTAGAAGATTGCGAAAATTTCAGGGTAGTTCAAACACCGGTGGACGGTGTGGCGGAGCGGGAGGGATTCGAACCCTCGATACGCTTTTGACGTATACTCACTTTCCAGGCGAGCGCCTTCGACCACTCGGCCACCGCTCCGCATGTCCTGGAACAGCGCGCCTAGCCGCTCCCGGGCCGGCTCGCAAGTGATTGCGTGATCCGTCGCCTTGCGCCAATCTTGCGGCCATGATCAGCCTGCTCCTCGCCGCCGCGCCGCTGCAAGCCGCTGCCGCCACGCCCGCCGATCCGATCGACGCGGACTGGCAGGCGGTCCCCGATGACGAGCTGCTGGTGATGACGCTCGCCTCGGGCAAGCAGGTCGTCATCCGCCTCGCCCCCGCCTTCGCGCCGGCCCATGTCGCCAACATCCGTGCGCTGGCGCGGGCGCGCTGGTGGGACGATGCGAGCGTCTATCGCGTGCAGGAAAATTGGGTCGCGCAATGGGGCGATGCGACCGAGAAAAAGCCGCTGCCCGCCGGGATCACCGATCACCCCGCCGCCGAATTCGAGATCGCCGGCTTCCAGCCCGCCGTACGCCTCGCCAAGGCGGACAGCTATTCGAGCGCGAGCGGGATCACCGCCGATGGCTGGCCGGTCGCGACCAACGGGCGGCAGGCGTGGCTGACGCATTGCTATGGCATGGTCGGCGTCGCGCGCGATGCCCTGCCCAGCACCGGCTCGGGCGCCGAGCTGTTCACGCCGATCGGCCAGTCGGCGCGGCGGCTCGATCGCAATTACACCGTCGTCGGGCGAATCGTCGACGGCATGGGCTATCTGTCGGCCCTGCCGCGCAGCGACGCACCGATGGGTGTCTATGCCGATCCGGCCGAGCGCACCGGCATCGTGTCGGTGCGGCTCGCCAGCGATATGCCGGCCGCCGGCCGACCGCATTTCCAATATCGCCGCGCCGACAATCCGCGCTTCGCCGCCGCCGTCGCCAAGCGCGAACATCCCGATGCGCCGACGGTCGGCCTGGGCGGGGCGGCGGTGTGCGACGTGCTGCCGGCGGTCCGTCGCGCGCGCTGAGGCCAGCCGCTTCCGTATGCCTTCGGGCAGGCCGTGCCCCTCGTCCGACACTGCGGGCCCACGGCATGGTCGATCGCGCGAGGCCGGAAATCTCACCGACGAGACCATCGCAAGCATGGCGCGTCCTATAAGGGAGAGATCGTCTCCACCGTCAGCGATGTGCCCGAGACCGGGGCGCCATCGTGTCGACCCATCCGATCGGCCGTAAGCATCATCTCGAACCATGGCCGATCCCGTCACGATGCTCCTCTGCGCCCACGGCCGATCGCGGCGCAGCCGGTTCCACAAGCGACCGATCCGATCCCGTCGTGGAAGGTCGGGCCGTCGCCCCCGCGCCATCTGTAGCACCGACGATGCGGCGCACCCACCACGAAGCCTGGCGGCGATAGCGCGCCCCGCTGATCTTCCACCAAGACGGACCTTCCTGCGATGAACCTCGCCCTGCTCGGCTTCCTGATGGTCGCCACCTTCATGACGCTCATCATGACCAAGCGGATGACGCCGCTCGTCGCGCTGATCGTCGTGCCGACCGTCTTCGCGCTGATCGCCGGCTTCGCCAGCGGCGTCGGCGCGATGATGATCGACGGCATCACCGCGCTCGCACCGACCGGCGTCATGCTGCTGTTCGCCATCCTGTTCTTCTCGACGATGACCGATACCGGGCTGTTCGATCCGCTGGTCAACCGGCTGCTCCGCCTCGTCCATGGCGATCCGCTCAGGATCCTGGTCGGATCGGTGCTGCTCTGCGCGCTCGTCAGCCTCGATGGCGACGGCTCGACCGCCTATATCATCACCATCGCCGCCATGCTGCCGCTCTACCGCCGCTATGGCATGAACCGTCTGTACCTGTGCTGCCTGCTGATGACGACCAGCGGCATCATGAACCTGACGCCCTGGGGCGGCCCGACCGCGCGCGCGGCGAGCGCGCTCAAGCTCGACCCGGCGGCGCTGTTCCTGCCGCTGATCCCCGGCATGATCGCCGGCCTCGCCGCGCTGGTCGCGCTCGCGCTGATTTTGGGGCGGCGCGAGCGCGCGCGGATCGGGATCGTCCGCCAGCCCCAATCGGGCGACGCGCTGGCGATGGCGGTGTCGCAATGGCCGGAGGCGCGCCGGCCCAGGCTCCGGTGGTTCAATGCCGCGCTGACGATCGCGCTGCTCGCCGGGCTGGTGCTCGGCCTGTTGCCGCTGTCGGTGCTGATGATGCTCGCCTTCGCGGTGGCGATGCTGGTCAATTATCCCCAGGTCGCCGAGCAGAAGGCGCGGATCACCGCCCATGCCGGCAATGCCCTGTCGGTGGTGTCGCTGATCTTCGCGGCGGGTATCTTCACCGGCATCCTGTCGGGGACCGGGATGGTCGCGGCGATGAGCAAGACAGTGGTCGGGCTGATCCCGTCGGCGCTCGGCCCCTATATGGCGCCGATCACCGCGGCGCTCAGCCTGCCCTTCACCTTCTTCATTTCGAACGACGCTTTCTATTTCGGCATGCTGCCGATTCTCGCCGAGGCGGGGGCGCATTACGGCGTCGCGCCGATGGCGATCGCCCGCGCGGCGCTGATGGGCCAGCCGGTGCATATGCTCAGCCCCCTCGTCCCCTCGACCTATCTGCTCGTCAGCCTTGCCGGCGTCGAGCTCGCTGATCACCAGCGCTTCACCCTGGTGCCCGCGGCCCTGGTGTGCGTGGTGATGACGCTGGTCGGCATGGCGGTGCTGGCCTTTCCGCTCGCCGGCTGATCGATGAGCCGCGCCCGTCACCCGATCCCGCTGCGGAAGGCATACCGGCCCGACGGCACCTCGATCCCCGGCCGGCCGTCGCGGTCGACCACCGGCGCGAAGCGCGACGGAGCCGCTCCCGCCTCGGGCACGCCCGGCAGGAACAGGGCGGCGGTGGCACCCGGCGGGACCAGCAGGTCGAGGCTCAGCCCCGCACTGCCCTGCCGGCGCCAGCGCGTCTCGATCCGGCCGAGCCGCGAGTCGTAGCGCGCGCCCGCGCGCTCCATCCGCGGGTCGAGCACCGGTCGCACCACGAAGCGGCGGAAGCCGGGTGCGGTCGGCGCGATGCCGGCGACGCGCCGGAACAGGAAGCCGACCACCGCGCCCAGCGCATAATGGTTGAACGAGTTCATCGACCGGTCGCCGGCATCGCTGTTCCAGCGTTCCCAGGTCGTCGTCGCGCCCTTGGCGATCATATAGCCCCAGGACGGAAAGTCGGTGCGCAGCAAGAGGTCGTAGACCAGCGCATCCTCGCCCGCATCGGCGAGCACGTCGAGGCTGTACGGCGTGCCGAGGAAGCCTGTCGACAGCAAGGTCCCGCGGCGCCGGATATCGGCGACCAGCCGCGCAACCGCCGGCCGGCGCTGCGCCGCGTCGAGCAGGTCGAAGCGCAGCGCGAGGATATAGCCGGTCTGCGATCCGTTGCCGATGCTGCCGTCGCCGCGCACGAAGGCGGTGCGGAACGCGCGCGCCAGATCGGTCGCCAGCGCGGCGTAACGCGCCGCCTCGCCCGTGCGGCCACTTGCCCGCGCCATGTCCGCCATCTGGTCCGCGGCGGCCTTCCAGAAGGCGGTGCCGATCAGGTCCTTGGGCGTGGTCGGATCGCCCGGCTGCTTGGCGTCGAGCGCGAGCCAGTCGCCGTAATCGACGCCGCGCGCATGCGACAAGACGAGGTCGGGATTGCTCGCCCGGATCGATTCGAGGAACTGCGTCATCGACGCCCAATGCTGGTCGATGAGGCTGGTGTCGCCATAGCGCTGCCATACCGTCCACGGCAGCGCGACCCCGGCGTCGCCCCAGCCCGGCGACGAGCCCGGCTCGGCGAAATGGTCGCGGCGCGCGACCGGGGCGATATCGGAATAGGCGCCGTCGTCGCGCTGGGCATCGCGCATGTCGCGCATGAAGCGCGCGGTGAAGGCGGCGGTGTCCATGTTGAAGCTCGCCGCGTCCCAGAAGACATGCGCATCGCCGGTCCAGCCGAGCCGTTCGTCGCGCTGCGGACAGTCGGTCGGAATGCCCATGAAGTTGGAGCGCTGGCTCCACCGGCTGTTGATCCACAGCCGCTGCGGCACATAGGCGGACAGCTGCAGGTCGCTGGTTTCGGGCAGGTCGGTGCGGATGACGATGCCGGTGATGTCCGCGGCGGTGACCGGCTGGCGCGCGCCTTCGATCTGGACGTAGCGGAAGCCGTGATAGGTGAAGCGCGGCTCGTAGCGTTCGACCGCGCCGTCGGTGGCGAAGGTATAATGATCGGTCGCATCCGCCGCGCGCAAATTGCTCTGGTCGACGCTGCCGTCGGGGTTGAGCAGCTCCGCGTAGCGCAGCCGGATCGTCTGCCCGCGCCGGCTCCTGAGCGCGATGCGCACCCAGCCGGCGACATTCTGGCCGAAGTCGACGACGCTGGCGCCATCGGCGAGGCGGACGATCGCATGCGGTCGCAACTGCTGCTTGCGGCGGATCGGCGGCACCGTCGCCGCGACCAGCGCCGCGGTCGCGGGCGGGGCGGGCTCGGCCGCGCTCCAGCGCGCGTCGGGCGTAAAGCCGGGACGGCTCCAGCCGGGCTGTTCGCGGCGCGCATCATAGGCTTCGCCGTCATAGATCGTCGCGCTGGTGATCGGCGATTCGGCGACCGACCAGCCCGGCCCGGTCGCGACGCACGCGACGCGGCCATCGGCGTAGCGGATCTCGAGCTGGCCGAAGAGGCGCAGCGGCGGCTCGCCGTAGGAGAAGCGGCCGTCGGGCGAGATATAGCTGCCGTACCAGCCGTCCGCGACATGGACGCCGAGGACATTGTCGCCGGGCACCAGCAGGTCGGCGACATCCTCGACGCAATAGAGGCAATGTTTGCGATAGTCGCTGAATTCGGGGCGGAGCAGCGCCGCATCGAGGCGCTTGCCGTTGATCTCCGCCTCGTACAGGCCGAGCGCGGTGAGGTAGAGGCGCGCGCTGGCGACACGGCCGGCGACGCGGAACGGCTTGCGCAGCAGCGTCGCCGCGCGCGCCGGCATCACCGCCTGTCCCGCGGCCGCGCTCGTCGGCGTCCAGTCGCTGTCCGCGCCGCCCGCGCGCCACGCCCCGCGCGGCGCGAGCGCGCTGTCCAGCGTCGTGCCGTCGAAGCGCAGCGTCCGGCCGTCGGCGAGCGTCGCGCGGACCAGCGCCGCCGCCTGCACCGGCGTCTCGCCACGGCTGCGGGTCTCGATCACCAGCGCATGCGGTCCCGCCGCGGCGGAGGCGATCGCGCTGCGCGGTCCCGGCGAGCCCCAGCCGCCGCGCTTGGGCGGGATGATCTCCTCGCCGTCGAGCCAGATGCGGCTGCCGGCACTGCACGCGGTCAGCGCGGTCAGCTCCGCCGGCTGCGGCAGCGTGAAGCGCAGCCGGAACGCCTGCGTCGCGCCCGCCTTGCCGGCCGGGCCGACCCGCCAGCCGAGCCCGGTCGCGCGGTCCTGCCGCTGCGCCGCCGTCTCCGCCGACAGCCATTGCGCCGACCAGTCCGACGCGGCGAGCAGCCCCATTTCCCAACAGGCGACCGGCGAGGTCGCGGCGATGCCGCGCTCGTCCCAGGCCGTCACCCGCCACCAGACCCGCTGCCGCGCAGTGAGCGGCGTTCCGGCATAAGCGACGTCGAAGCAGCGATCGTCCGCGATCCGGCCGCTGTCCCACAGGTCGAACCGCCCCTGGTCCGCGGCGATGCGGCTCGACGCCACGCCGACGCGCCAGGCGGTCTGCCGCGCGCCGCGCCGTTCGCTGCGCAACTGCCACGACAGCCGCGGCGGGGCGCTGTGCAGCCCGAGCGGATCGACGAGCCCGTCGACCAGCAACGCCGCCACCGCCCAGTCCGGCGTCGTCGCCGCGGCGAGAGCCCCGGACTCGAGCGGCCACAAGGCCATACCCGCACCGCCCCCCAGCAGCACGGAACGCCGATTCGGCATAAGCGTATTCCCCCCCCAGACAGGTGTCCGTCCCCCGGCCGCCCTCGGCCGGCGCACCGATATACATCCGAAACAGACATACCATCTCATCGATCGAAGTCCACCCGGCGATGATCGCTCCAGAACGATGAGCAATCGTTTGCCACCCGCGCTTCTTCGCGATAAGCCAGCAGCTTGCCGGGGTCGGCGAAGCGACGGAGAGAAGATGCTGCGGGTTGAGGAAACGTCGGGGCGGGTGCGTGCGGCGCCGGCACGCTGGACCGTGGGCGACGTCGCCCGGATCGATCCGGCCCGCTGCCCTGTCGCGCCGCTGATCGGTGCGGACGATGTCGCGCGGATTTCCGACGATCTCGACATCTGGGATGCCTGGCCGGTGCAGGACGATGACGGCACGCCCGCGGCGATCGGCGCCGGCGAGACCTTGTGGATGGCGCTCGGTGCGCCGCGGTTCGACGATCCGGACGCACGCCACGGCCATGCCCGGATCCACCTGCTGCGCCATCGCGATGGCCGATGGCAGGACCTCGGCCCGGCGATGCCCGACGGCTTCGCGCCGGGCAGCCGCGAATGGTCGGGATCGGCGGTGCTGGAGGCCGACGGGACAACGCTGACGCTCTATTTCACCGCCGCGGGTCGTCGCGGCGAGGCAGAGACGAGCTTCGAACAGCGGCTGTTCCGTGCGCACGCGCGGCTGGTGATCGAAGACGACACGCCCGCCTTGCGCGACTGGCGCGACCTTGCCGAGATCGTCGTCCGCGATCCGCGCTATTATATGGCGAGCGATGCCGGCACCGGCGCGATTGGCACGATCAAGGCCTTTCGCGATCCCGCCTATTTCCGCGACCCGGCCGATGGCCGCCGCGCCTTGTTCTTCGCCGGATCGCGCGCCGAGGCGACGGGCGAGTTCAACGGCGTCATCGGCCGCATCGATGCCGATCGGGACGGTGCGCCGCACTGGCAATTGCAGCCGCCGATCGTCGACGCGACCGACGTCAACAACGAGCTCGAACGGCCGCATGTCGTCGCCCACGGCGGCCGTTATTATCTGTTCTGGTCGACGCAGCGCCACGTCTTCGCTCCCGCCTGCGCGCATGCGCCGACCGGCCTGTACGGCATGGTCGCCGAGTCCCTCGACGGCGACTGGACCCCGCTCAACGGCAGCGGCCTGGTCTTCGCCAACCCTGCCGACGCACCGCGGCAGGCGTATAGCTGGCTGGTGCTGCCGGATCTGTCGGTGATCAGCTTCATCGACGATTGGGGTCGCGGCACCGCCGACGCGGGCGCGCGGCGGTTCGGTGCCACCTTCGCGCCGGTGCTGCACCTGACGCTCGACGGCGAGCGCGCGACCCTCGCCGGCGACTGAGCACCGCGGTCAGCGCGCCATGTGCGTGGCGAAGAATTTCGCCATCACCGCATAGGCCTCGCGCGATTCGGGCAGATCGGCGTTGTAGAAGAAGCCGTGGAACATGCCGTCCCAGGCGTGGAACTGCGACTCGACGCCGACCCGCGCCAGCGCGTTATGCGAGTTGAGCGCCGCGCTCATCTCGAAGGCGCGCGTGCCGGTTATGAACAGGGTCGGCGGAAAGGCGCGCAGCGTGTCGGGCGAGACCAGCGGATAGGCCTGGGGATCGTCGGCACGCGCCGCGGCGAGATAGGCCATCGGCGGCATCGCCGGCCGCTGGCCGGGTGGCGGCGGCGGAAATGTGAAGCCGTTGAGCGGCCCGGCCAGCAACGCCGAATCCCCCGCGGTCAAAGCGCCGAGCGAGGCGCAGAACACGCCCGCCGCCGCCGGCATCGGCAGCTTGCGCTGGTGGAAGCGCGACAGTACCTCCGCGGTCAGCATGCCGCCTGCCGAACAGCCGTAGAGCACCATATGCTCGGGCCGATAGGTCTTGAGCAGCGCGCGATAGACCGCCTCGACATCCTCGCTGCCGGCCGGAAAGGCATATTCGGGCGACATGCGATAATCGACCGAGATCACCTTGATCCGCATGATCGCCGCCAGCGGCACCGATTCGACCAGCGAGGCGGAACGGCCGCCGGTGGTGAAGCCGCCACCGTGCAGGTTGATCAGCACGCGGTCGCGGTTTTCGGGCGCGATCCCCGCCGAGGGCGTCACCACGTCGGTGACGATGCCGCCGATCCGCTGCTCCGCGATATCGACCGCATAGCGGCGGCGCATCGGTGCGAGGAAGTCGCGCATGATGCCGTCCTGCCGCGCCCGCTCCGCCCTGATGTCGGCAGCGGGGGCGCCGAACGGCTTGTCGACGATCAGGTGCCGCAGATAGTCCGCGCCCTCGCGGCTCATCAGGTCGGAGAGCGGCACGCGCACCCCGTCGAGCGCGACGGTGCCGTCCTGCGCCGCTGCGGGCTTGGGCGCCGGCGCGGTCTGCGCCACCGCGGTGACCGCCATGCCGCCGGCGAGGATCGCCGCCATCGCCGCGCGCCCTGCCCGCCCCTGTCCGTGCCGCATCCGTCTCTCCTGTCGCCGCCGTTGCCGCGGTATCGCACCATCCTGCGCATCCCCGTTCGCTTTGGCAATCGATTTGCCAATCACGATGACCGGGGCACGTCGATAGCTATCGAGCGCTGTTGTAATCGATTGTCGAGCGGTTATGCTGCGGTAAAACAAGCAGACAGGAGAGGTTGATGACAAGGATTCCGCTGGCGATGGCTGCGTGCGTGCTCGCATTGCAGAGCCCGGCCATGGCGCAGGCGCAAGCGCAGGCCGAGGCACCGGCGGCTGACGTGCCGTTCCGCGCCGGCGCCGCCAAGATCGACATCACCCCCGCCAAATCCTCGCTCCCCAAGGGGTTCGAAGGCGTCAACGATCCGATCTACGCACGCGTCGCGGTGCTCGACGACGGCAGCAGCCGCGCCGCGCTGATCTCGGTCGACGCCGGTGCGATCCCCAATGAGATCTGGTCGGCGGTGACGCAGGGCGCACAGACGGAATTGGGCGTCGCGCCCGAACGGCTGATGATCACCGCGACGCACACCCACAGCGTCCCCTTCCGCATGGATCCGACGATGAGCGGCAAGATCATGACCGCGCTGCGCGAGGCGGCGGGCAGGTTGCAGCCGGCGCGGATCGCTTATGGCCAGGGCGTCTCCTACATCAACGTCAACCGCAACATTATCGACCCGAAGACGCATCGCTGGTGGGAAGGGCCGAATTACGAGGGGCCGTCGGACAAGACCGTCGCCGTGGTGCGGATCGAGACCACCGCCGGCCAGCCGATCGCCATCTATTACAATTATGCCGTCCACGCGGTCATCAACGGCCAGCTCGACCAGGTCAGCGGCGACATTCCCGGTGCGACCTCGCGCTACATCGAGGATTCGCTCGACAACAAGGCGGTGGCACTGTGGAGCGAGGGCGCCGCGGGCGACCAGAACCCGATCTTCTTCCAGCAGACCTACGACCTGCGCGCGATCCGCGTCGCCGATTACGCCAAGCGCGGCGAGGATATCAGCAACGCCATGCCGCCCGGCGGCCAGGGCCTCAACAAGCGCGACCCGCAGGTCGTCCGGCTGATGAACCAGCAGCGCCAGCTCGCCAACGCCATGGGCCAGATGCTCGGCGAGGAGGTGCTGCGCGTCAATCGCGACACGCTCGACCGGCCGGAGGTCGCGCCGCGCCTGTTCGGCGCGAGCAAGACGATCACCTGCCCCGGCCGCACCCGCACCGATCAGGGGCGCGCCGGCTATCCCGGCACCTATACCGACGGCGATCCGCTGCCGATCCGGCTGAGCATGCTCAAGATCGGCCATATCGAGATCGGCGGCGTCAATGCCGAGGTGTTCAACCCGATCGCGCAGCGCTTCAAGGCACGGGCCGGCTCGGCGCGGACGATGATGGCGACGCTGACCAACGGCATGGCCGGCACCGGCTATATCCCGAATGACGAAGCCTATGGCCAGAACACCTTCGAAGTCGTGTCGTCGCGGCTCAAGCAGGGTTGCGCCGAAACCGGCATCATCAACGGCCTGCTCGATCTCGAACAACAGGCGGACCGCCGCTGATTTGCCGGACAGCGGGGCGGCCGGCCTTGACGGGGCCGCCGCCTTCGCGTTCGGTGACCGCCCGTTGACGAAGAGGCGCCCCTTGGCCCGCAAGCCCGATCCCTCCCCCGCCGCCACCCGCGCCAAGCCACAGAATATCCAGGAGCTTGCCCGGATCGCCGGCGTCTCCTCCGCGACGGTGTCGCGCGCGCTGGCCGGCACGGGCAATCTGTCCGTACAGACGCGCGAGCGGGTGCGCGCGCTGGCCGAGGAACTCGGCTTCCGGCCGAGCAGCATGGCGCGCAACCTGCGCACCGGCCGGACCGGGGCGATCGGCGTCGTCGTGCCGCTGGGGCACGAGCGGACGCAGCATATCTCCGACCCGTTCTTCATGACCCTGCTCGGCCATATCGCCGACAATGTCACTGAGCGCGGCTACGATTTGCTGCTCACCCGCGTCGTGCCCAACGATCCCGCCTGGCTCGACGCGATCGTCGACGCCGGCCGCGTCGACGGCGTCATCGTCGTCGGCCAATCGGATCAGGCGGAGGTGCTCGATCAGGTCGCGCAGCGCTACGCACCGATGGTCGTGTGGGGCGCGCGGATTGAGGGGCATCATTACACCACGGTCGGCAGCGACAACCGGTTGGGCGGCCGGATCGGCGCCGAGCATCTGCTCGCCCGCGGCTGCCGCAAGCTCGCCTTCTTCGGCGATCCGCGCGTGCCGGAGGTCGAGCAGCGGCTGCACGGCTTTCGCGATGCGATCCGCAGCGCCGGACCGGGCCATGTCGGCGCGCTGCTGCCGGTGCATTTCGTACCGGAACTCGCACTCACCACCATCTCCGACTATCTCGCCATCGCCGAGGGGATCGACGGCATCTTCGCCGCTTCCGACACGATCGCGATGATGACGATCCAGGCGCTCGCCGATCAGGGTCGTGCGGTGCCCGACGACGTCAAGGTGATCGGCTTCGACGATCTCGACATCGCCCGCCACACGCTGCCGCCGCTCAGCTCGGTCCGGCAGGACCTCGCCGCGGGTGCGGGCGCGCTGGTCGATGCGCTGATGCGCCGCCTCGCCGGCGCGCCGGCCGAGGCGATCAGCCTGCAACCGACCGTCACCGAGCGCGCCTCGACCAGCGCCGGCTGATCCGCCGCCCGCCGCGTCCGGCACGCGGCGGCTGTGGTATCGAAGACGCACCCGCGGTGTCGTCTGCAATCGTTAGCCAGGATAACGGACTTCCCCTTGCATTGTGCGTCGATTGGGTTACGCAATCGATTGTCACGATAGATCAAAACGATCATCAGGGAGAGGAACATGCATTTGAAGACGGGAGCCGCGATTCTCGCGCTCGCCGCCGGCCTGGCCGCCGGCACCGCCGGCGCACAGACGACGTCGACCACCGACGGCGCGCCGCAGATCACCTCGCCGAGCGCCACCGCGCAGGAGACGACCTCCGCCGACCCGAGCCAGGCGCCCGAACAGGCCTCGCCCGATACGCAGGACATCGTCGTCACCGCATCCAAGACCGGCGCGCAGACGTTGCAGACGGTCCCGCTCGCCATCCAGGCGTTCGGCGGCGAGGACCTGCGCGAACGCAACATCAACAATGTCGCCGACCTGATCTCGAACATTCCCGGCGCGTTCGAAAGCCAGCGCCAGTCGGTCGCCTCGCGCTCCTACAGCATCCGCGGCGCCGGCGCCGGCGCGGCCAACGGCGACTCGCCGATCGGCTATTACGTCGACGACGTGCCGTTCGTCGTCACCAATTTCGGCATCGCGCCGCCGATCCGCTTCCAGGACCTCGACCGCGTCGAAGTGCTGCGCGGCCCGCAGGGCACGCTCTACGGTCAGGGCTCGGCCGGCGGTGTGTTCATCTTCCACACCCGCGATCCCGACCTCAAGAAGATCGAGGGCGCGGTCGAGCTGGAAGGATCGTCGACCAAGGGGGCGGACGCGCTCAATTACGGCGTCGCGGGCGTCATCTCGGTGCCGATCGTCAAGGACCTGCTCGCGATCCGCGTCAGCGGCGGCCATTCGTTCAATCCGGGCTGGGCCGACGAATATTACGGCGCCTATGACGGCACGCCGGACCGCAAGGGCGTCAACAAGGTACGGAACGACGACATCCGCGTCGTCGCGCTGTTCAAGCCGGCCAGCAACCTGACCTTCCGTGCGCAATATTGGCATTTCCGCCCGCGGCAGGATTTCCTCGGCAGCCTGCAATCGGTCAGTCCGCCCTATTACGAGAATACCGCCGCGCAGCCGAGCTTCGGCAACGGCGACTTCAAGCTGTACAGCCTGTCGGCGACCTGGGACCTCAAGCATTTCTCGGTGACGAGCGCGACCAGCCAGCTCGACGGCAATTTCGGCATCTATGTGCCGATCTCGCCCGCCGGCTTCTTCTCGAGCCAATTCTATCCGACGATGTTCAGCCAGGAGGTGCGGATCAATTCGAACGGCAACGGGCCGTTCCACTGGCTGCTCGGCGGTGCCTATCAGAACGGCAAGGGGCCGCAGGCCAACCAGCTCGACATCCCGCCCTTCGTCTCGATCAACGCCGACAACAATACGATCACGCGCAACTATGCGGTGTTCGGCGAAGTCAGCTACGATCTGTTCGACGGCAAGCTGGTGCCGCTCGGCGGCCTGCGCTTCTATCACGACAAGCGCACCTTCGAGGATGCGAGCACGACCAACAGCAACACGCGCGACGTGACGACGTGGCGGCTCAACCTCTCCTATCTGCCGACCAACGCGCTCACCGCGTTCATCACCGCGGCGACCGGCTTCCGCGCCGGCATCGTCCAGTCGCAGGTGCAGGCGGATCTGCTCGGCCAGATCGGCATTCCCGCCGGCACGCAGACCAAGCCCGAACGCTCGCGCAATTACGAGGTCGGGGTGAAATGGCGGACGCCGGACCGCAACCTCAGCATCGGCCTCAACGGCTATATCACGCAATATAAGGACCTGCTGACGCCGACGCCGACGCTCAACGCCAGCGTTTCCGGCTTCTCCAACTTCGGCGACGGCACGACGCGCGGCGTCGACATCGACGTCCACTGGCGCACGCCGGTCACCGGCCTGTCGGTGGGCGCGGTCGCCAACTTCAACCACGGCGAATATGACCGCGTCGATCCGGTCGTGCAGGCGGCGCTGCCCTATCTCCAGAAGGGCTCGCGGCTGGTCAACACGATCGAGCAGAACTGGCGCGTCGATGCCGCCTACACCCATGCGATCACCACCGACTGGGAGGGCTTCGCCAATGCCGCGTGGAGCCACACCGGCAACCGCCTGCAAAGCCTCAACCTGACCGCGCGGCCCTATGAGAATTTCACCGCCAGCGTCGGGGTGCGTCACGGGCCCTATGAGCTGGTGCTGTTCGGCGACAATCTGTCGGACGCCAAGGGGCCGACGATCATCCTCAACAACAATCCCAATGCCGGCGCGCGCCCGACCCCGCGGACGATCGGCCTGCGCCTGCGCGCCAACTTCCAATGAGCTGGCCGCCCCCTCCTGCCGAGGGGGCAGGAGCCGCCGTGATCCTGCGTTCGCAGGAGCACGGAAGGCGCCCTAGCGCGGCGCCTTGGCCAGCGCGCTCGACAGGGCGCGCTGCGCCAGTGGCTCCATCACCGCATAGCCGGCGCGGGTCGGGTGCACGCCGTCATTGGCATAACGCGGATCGAACGCGCCGTCCGGCTGCGCGAACGGCGTGTAATAATCGATGAAGGCGATCCGCCGCTCCGCCGCGAGCGCCTTGAGCCGCGCGTTGAGCGCGCGCACCACGGGCCGCAGGTTGAAGTCCGGCCGCGGCAGCAGGCGCGACATCGGCGGAATGCTCGCCAGCACGACGGTGATGCCATTCGCCTGCGCTAGGTCGATCATCGCGCGGACGTTGTCGATCGATTCGTCCTCGGTCACCGGACCGGTCGCGCCGCCGATGTCGTTGGTGCCGGTCATGATATGGACGACACGTGGATGCAGCGCGACGACGTCGTGATAGAAGCGCACCACCATCTGGCTGCTGCTCTGCCCGCTGATGCCGCGGTCGACGTAATTATGGCTGGTGAAGAAGCTGGGGTCGGCGTTGATCCAGCCTTCGGTGATCGAATCCCCCATGAACACGACATCCGGACGCCGGCCGGATTGCTTGAGCGCGGCATTGGCGTCGCGATAGCGGCACAGGAACGGCCAGTCGGTCGCCTGCTGCTCCGCCTGCGTCTTGCGGAAGCCCGCGCCGATCGGATTGGCCGGGTCCATGAAACGCTGCGCCATCGCCGACATCTCGTCGAGGTTGCGCGGCCGCGTCTCGAACTGCGCCGCCTGCTGCGCCGCGGCGGGCGGCACCGGCAACGGACAGCGGATCGTCGTGCCGTTGACCGCCGCAAAGGCTTCACCGAGCTGCGGCGTCGGCGGCGCGACCGGTGCCTGCGCCATGGCGGTGGTCGCTCCCAGGGCCGCGATCATGGCGGCCCGTATCGTGATACGCGGCATATCCCCTCCTGTCTTTGCGCCAGCATAGCCGGGGGAGCCGGTCAGGCAAAGGATTGTCGTGAGCCTGACAGCGCGAGATGTCGCCTCCCCGGGCCGTGGACGTAATGGTTTGCACAGGGGCTGGAGCGGTCCTAATCTCCCCGGAAAACAGGAGAGACGGGCATGAAGACACGGGCAAACGGGCGCATCGCCGCGGCGGCATCGACGATCCTGATCGCACTGGCCCCGCCGGCCGGCGCGCAGACCGCCGCGTCGCCCGTCGCCTTGCAGACCCCGGCGATGGCCGGCTGGATCGAAAGCTGGGGCACCGCCCAGCCGCTCGGCCCGGTGCCGCCGCCGCCCGCCTTCGCGCGGCCCGCCCCGTCCCGCAATGCGGCCCCGACGCCGCCCTCGCCGATCGTCCCCGTCCCGCCGACCCTCGCCGACCAGACGGTGCGGATGATCGTCCGCGCCAGCGTCGGTGGACCGCAGGTCCGGCTGGCCTTCCGCAATGCCGCCGGCGGTCCGACGGTGACGCTGGGGGCGATCCACGCCGCCCTCGCCCAGCCGGACGGTGACATCAGCACTGCCAGTGATCGCGTCGTCACCTTCGGCGGCCGGCGCAGCGTGACGATGTTCCCCGGCGCGACGATCGTCAGCGATCCGATCCCGCTCGCCGTCGCGCCGCTCGCCGACGTCGCGGTCTCGATCCACCTGCCGGCCGCCACCCCGACCAACACCGTCCATTCGCTCGGGCTCAATCCCGCCTATATCGCCGCGGGCGACCAGACCGCCGCGACGACGCTGACCGCACCGCAGTCCGTCCGGTCCTATTTCTGGCTGTCGGGCCTCAGCGTCCCCGCCGCCGCTGCGGATGCCGGCACCATCGTCGCCTTCGGTGATTCGATCACCGACGGCTATGCGACGACACCCGGCGCGCACCGCGCCTGGCCCGAGCTGCTCGCCGCCCGCCTCCAGGCAGAGGGCGGCGGTAGGCTCGGCGTGGTCAACATGGGCATCTCGGGCAATCGCATCCTCAAGATGGGCGCGGGCGAGAGCGCGCTGCAACGCTTCGACTCCGACGTGCTGGCGCGGCCCGGCGTGCGCTGGGTGCTGCTGCTCGAAGGGATCAACGACATCAACATGAGCATCATCCCCGGCGTCCCCGCCAGCGAGGGCGTGACCGCGGCGCAGATCATCGCCGGCCTCGACCAGCTCATCACCCGCGCGCATCAGCACGGCATCCGCATCGCCGGCGCGACGATCCTGCCGACCAAGGGCCTGCCCTTCTATTCGGCGGCGGGCGAAGCAATGCGCGGCGCGGTCAACGCCTGGATCCGCGGCAGCGGCCGTTTCGATGCGGTGGTCGATTTCGACGCGGCGGTGCGCGACCCCGCCGATCCGCTGCGGCTGCGCCCGTCGTTCGATCCGGGCGACCATGTCCATCCCAACGACGCCGGCAATACCGCTATGGCGCGGGCGATCCCGCCGACGCTGTTCCGCTGAACCGCCGTGCCGTGCCGTGCCGTGCCGGTCAGGCCGGCACGGCGGTGGCGAGCGTGTCGGCCGGATCGGCGGCATAATCCTCGCGGTTCCGTCGCGCGAGCCGCGCCGCGGCGGGCTTGCGCACCAGGTTCCAGCCGCACAGCGCCGCGAGCAGCGTCGCGAAGCCGCCGCCGAGCACGATGCTGTAGACGCTCGTCCCCATCAGGTCGCCGACCGCGCCCATCGCCAGCGGCGCGAGCACCGCGCTGATGCAGGTGAAGAACAGCAGAAGCCCGGCGATCGAGCCATGCCGCTGCCGCTCGAAACAGCTGATCCCGGTCGAATTGATCGTCGGATAAAGGACCGACATGAACAGCCCCGTCGCCGGCAGCGCATAGGCGGCGACATCGCGTCCGAACACCACCGCCAGCCAGAACAGGACCGCCATCGCGCCGCTGCACGCCGCGATCACGATGCTCCACTCGAGCCGCGCGAGCAGCCACGCGCCGAGGAACCGCCCCGCCGCGCGCAGCACGAAGAAGACCGACACCGTATAGGCGACCAGCCACGCCGCCGGGCCCTGATAGCCCGCGAAATAGGTCGGCGCCCATACGTAGATCGCCGCTTCCGCGCCGACGTAGAGCATCAGCAGCGATCCGAAGAACCACGCCATCGGATCACCCAGCAGCGCGAGGCTGCCGCGCATGTCGACCGGCGCGTCGGCTTTCGCCGCCGCCGGTTTCGGAAACGGCGTCACCACGGCGCCGACGATCAGCAGCACGCACAGCGCCGCCGCGACCAGATAGACCCATTTCCAGCTCGCCCCCATCGCGAGCGATCCGCTCACCACCGCCGGACCGACGATCGCGCCGACGCCGAAGAACGCCTCGATGAGGTTCATCGTGCGCGCATGTTCGCGCGTCGAGGTGGAGATGTCGCCGATCAGCGCCAGCGCCGCCGCCTTGAACACGCCGATACCGATCCCGGCGACGAACAGCAGCACGACGAACAGGCCGAAGCGATGGCCGAGCGCGAAGAAGGCGGAACTCGCGCAGAACAGCACCAGCCCGGCGAGGATCGCCCGCTTGCGTCCGATCCGGTCGGCGAGGAAGCCGAGGCCGATCGCCGCCAGCCCGATCCCCGACATGGTGGCATATTGAAAGGCGCCCGCCGCGGTCAGCCCGAGCCGGAACTCACGGATGATCTCCGGAATCACCGTGCCGACCGAATCGGTGGTCATCGCGAAGGCGGCGAACATCAGGAAGACCAAGGCCTTCACCGCACGCGCGGCGCCCCTGCCGCCGCCATCGTGCCCCTGTGCCGCCATGTCCGATCCTTCCCTGTCTTTTTCGTCGTTGCAGCGAGTGTAGCCATGGCGGGCACAATTAGGCAATCGGTTGCGTCGCGGCTTCATCGGACGGGGCGGATCGCCGGCGGCTATCCGTCGACGACGATACCGCCCTTCATCACCAGCCGCACCGACCGGACGGCATCGATGTCCGCGGTCGGATCGCCCGCAACGGCGACCAGGTCGGCGAGCAGGCCCGGCTTCACCGCGCCGAGCCGGTCGCCCATCCGCATCCAGCGCGCATTGCCCGAGGTGGCGGCGAGCAGCACCTGCGCCGGCGCCATCCCGGCCGCCGCCATCAGCGTCATCTCCCGCGCATTCGTGCCATGTGCGAAGACGCCGACGTCGCCGCCCATGCAGATCGGCACGCCCGCGGCGCGGGCCAGGCGGAACGCCTCGCGGCTCGTCCGCACCGCCGCGGGCGCCGGCTCGGCGCCGCTCCAGCCGCGGTAGCGCGCGCTCGCGTCGGCCGCGGCGAGCGTCGGGCAGAAGGCGATCTTCTTCGCCGCCATGCTCGCGAAGATCGCGGGCGTGCCGCCATAGCCGTGTTCGATCGTGTCGACCCCCGCAGCGATCGCGCGGCGCATGCCTTCCGCGGTCGCGGCATGGACCGCCACCGGCCGGCCCGCGTCATGCGCTGCCGCCACCGCCGCCTCGATCTCGGCGAGGCTCAGCGTCGCGCGGCTGTCCTCGCCGGCCCGCCAGCGATAATCGGCGTAGAGCTTGATCCAATCGGCGCCGGCGGCGATCTGGCGGCGCACCGCGGCGACGATCGACTCGACGCCCGAAACCTCCTCCGCCCCCTGCGGGATGGCGACGCCCGGCTCGAACCCCTTGGGGCCATAAGCGCCGAGCGCGACGATCGCGCGCGTCGCGACGCTCAGCCGGGGCCCCTCGACGATCCCCTGATCGATGGCCGCCTTCAGCCCGACATCGGCATAGCCAGCGCCTTCGGTGCCGAGGTCGCGCTCGCTGGTGAAGCCGGCCCGCAGCGTCGCGCGCGCCTGCGTCACCGCACGCGCGGTGCGGAGCGCGAGTGGCTCGTGCAGCACCTGATCGTCCCAGCTCGCCTCGTCATAGGGGTGGAGGAAGAGATGGCCATGCCCCTCGATCATGCCGGGCATCAGCGTGTCGCCGGGCAGATCGATGCTCCGCGCGCCCGCGGGCGCGACAAGGCCGGGTCCGACCGCGACGATCCGGTCGCCGCGCACCAGCACCTGCCAGCCGGCATGGCGCGTCCCGTCGACGCCGTCGAACACCGCCGCGGGCCGCAGGAGGATGGCGCCGCCGGTGGCAGGCGCGTCCGGCGGCGCGCCGGCGCCGGTGAGCAGCCCCGCCATCATGATCGCCAACCAGCGCTTGGCCATGTCCCACTCCTCGTTCTAGGCTCGCCTCATGGTTACCCTGCTCCGGCGCGCGTGCAATCCGCTGATCTTCGCAAGCCTGCTGGCGACGACCGCCGCCGCGCCGCTGCCGGACATGGCGCGATGGCAGGCCGAGGCGGCGCGGGTGACGATCACCCGCGACGATTGGGGCGTGCCGCATATCCGCGGCCGCAGCGACGCCGACGCGGTGTTCGGCATGATCTATGCGCAGGCCGAGGACGACTTCGCGCGGATCGAGGCCAATTACCTGACCGCGCTCGGCCGTACCGCGGAGGCGGAGGGCGAGAGCGCGGTCTGGAGCGACCTGCGCCAGCGGCTGTTCGTCGACCCGGCCGGATTGCAGGCGCAATATGCCGCCAGCCCCGGCTGGTTGCGGGCATTGATGGCGGCCTGGGCGGATGGGCTCAACTTCTATCTCGCGACGCATCCGCAGACCAAGCCGAAGGTGCTGACCCGGTTCGAACCGTGGATGGCGCTGAGCTTCACCGAAGGCAGCATCGGCGGCGATATCGAGCGCATCTCGCTCGCCGACCTCAAGACCTTCTACGGGCAGCCCACGCCGCCCTCGCCGCAGGAGCTGGGCGCGATCCCGCGCGAGCCGTCGGGATCGAACGGCATCGCCATCGCGCCCCGGCTGACCCAGGCGGGGCATGCGCTGCTGCTGATCAATCCGCACACCAGCTTCTACTTCCGCTCGGAAGCGCAGATGACCAGCGATGCGGGGCTCGACGCTTATGGCGCCAGCACCTGGGGGCAGTTCTTCGTCTACCAGGGATTCAACGCGCACGCCGGCTGGATGCACACCTCCGCCACCGTCGACAACGTCGACCAGTTCGCCGAGGCGGTCGTCCGGCGCGGCGACGGCTGGGCCTATCGCTACGGCCGCGATCTGCGGCCGGTCACCACCCGCAGCGTGACGATCCGCGTCCGCCAGCCCGATGGCAGGCTGGGCGAACGGCGGTTCACCACTTGGGCGACGCATCATGGCCCGATCGTTGCGACGAAGAACGGCCGCTGGATCGCCACCGCGCTGATGTGGCGCCCGGTGCCGGCGCTCGAACAAAGCTGGCTGCGCACCAAGGCCAGGGATCTCACCGCCTATACTGCGATCGCAGAGCGCAAGGCCAATTCCTCGAACGACACGCTGTTCGCCGACGATCGCGGCGAGATCGCGTTTCTGATGCCGCAATTCATGCCGGTGCGCGACGACCGCTTCGACTATACCCGCCCGGTCGACGGCAGCGACCCCGCCACCGACTGGAAGGGTCTGCACGCGCTCGCCACGCTGCCCAGCGTCGCCAATCCGCGCGTCGGCTGGGTGCACAATACCAACGACTGGCCGTGGAATGCGGCGGGTCCCGACAGTCCGAAAGCTACGGCCTATCCGCGCTACATGGACCAGATCGGCGGCAATGCGCGCGGCGACCATGCCGACCTGCTGCTGACCGGCAAGAGCGGCTGGACGCCCGAGCGACTGCGCGCCGCCGCCTATGACCCATATCTGCCCGCCTTCGCGCGGCTGCTGCCCGGCCTCGTCGCGGCGTGGCGGTCGCTGCCGGCGGGCGATCCGCGCCGGCGCACGCTCGCCGCGCCGATCGCGACGCTCGCAAGCTGGGATGACCGCTGGGGCTATGACTCGGTCGCGACCAGCCTCGCCATAATCTGGGGCGACCAGTTATGGCGCGAGGTCGGCGCCTTCGCCCAGGCCGAGCGGATCAACGTACCCGACTATATCGCCACGCGGGTCACCCCCGCGGCCAAACTCGCCGCGCTCGACGCCGCGGTCGCGCGGCTGACCCGCGATTTCGGCAGCTGGCGCACGCCGTGGCGTGCGATCAACCGGTTCCAGCGGCTCGACGACGCGATCCAGCCGCATTTCGACGACGCACGGCCGTCGACCCCGGTCCCCTTCACCTCGGCGCAATGGGGCAGCCTCGCGTCGTTCGGCGCCAAGACCTGGCCGGGGACGCAGCGCTATTATGGCACCAGCGGCAACAGCTTCGTCGCGATCGTCGAGTTCGGCCCGCGGGTGCGGGCGATGGCGGTGATGGCCGGCGGCCAGAGCGGCGATCCCGCCTCGCCGCATTTCGCCGACCAGATCGACCGCTATGCCACCGGACGGCTGCGCCCGGTCTATTTCTACCCGGACGAGCTCTCCGGCCATGTCGAGCGTCGCTATCGCCCCGGCGATCCGACGCACTGACGCGCTACATCGCCACGACGCGGCTGAGCGGGGAAACGCCATTCTCGTCGAACGCCTCGACCGCGACATGATAGCCCTGCCCCTTGGTCAGCGCGCGCAGCGGCAGCGTCGCCGCCGGTCCCGTCGCGACGCGATCGGCGAACACCTGATAGGTCAGCGCGAGCCGGTCGGGCCGGATACCCCAGCGGACGTTATAGCCGACCGCACCGGGAACGCGGCGCCAGCGGATCGTCGCGTCGCGCGTATCGGCGGCGCGCGTCGCCGCGATCAGCGCGGGGGCGGCGGGCGCCGCTCCGCCGGCGGTGCCGAAGACGCGCAGGTCGCTGATCGCGAGATGCGCGCCGCCGATATGGACATGGACATAGCGGACGAAGCGTGCGGCGGTCGGTCGCGGCAGTTCGAAATAGGCGTTCGGCCGGTCGCGCCGCGGCTGTCCGGTCCGCGCCAGCGGCCGCCATGTCCGCCCGTCGCGCGACGATTCGAGGCGGAATTCGGTATAGATGTCGGGCGCGTCGCCGAACCGCCCGGCCTGATAGTCGGCGAAGTTGACCTGGACCGCGCGCAGCGTCTTCACCGCGCCGAGATCGATCGTCAGCGTCGCGCCCGGCGCCGCGTCGGGCGACAGCCAGAAGCTGCGCGGGTTCTCGTCGGCGGCATCGCTCGGCGGATGCCCGGCGACGCTGCCGCTCGCCTGCATCGGCTTGTGGTAGGAGAGCAGCATCCAGCCGGTGAACAGCGAGTCCGGATCGGTGACGCGCGTCGTCGGCACGCGCTGCGGGAAATCGCCGAAGCGGGTCGAGACGCGCATCTGCCCGTCGGCGTCGAACACCGTCGGCCACAGGCCGATGCGCCGCTCGAACGTCCAGTTATAGCCGATCCACGGCGTACCGGTGTTCCACCAATTGCCGTGCAGGTCTTGGAAGGTATTGCCGTGCCCCGCCCCCTGGGCGAAGCCGCCCGGCTTGTAGCCGACCGGATTATAGGGCGCATAGGTGAACGGCCCCATCGCCGACGCGCCGACATAGGTGCCGGTGGCGTAGGAATTATATTCGGTGCCCGGGGCGCCATATTGCAGATAGTAGCGCCCGCCGACCTGGGTCATCCACGCGCCCTCCATGAACGGTTTGATCGGCGTGCCGTCGGGCAGGGTGCCGCTGTGATCCTGGCCGAACCGTTCCCAGCCATGCCGGTCGGGATCGAGCCGGATGAACGCCTTGCGCGGGCTGCCATAGGTCATCCTGCCCTCGGCGAAGCGGACCGGCGCGCCATAGATCGGAAAGACGTTGGACGAGTTCCAATAGAGGTACCAGCGCTTGTCGTCGTCGCGGAACAGGTCCGGGTCCCACGGGCCGGGCGGCACCTGATCGCCCGTGATGCTGTCCTCGAACCCCGACTTCACCGCCCCCGGCAGGACGGGCATGCGCCGGACGACATAGTCGATCCGGCCGCTCGCCGGATCGGAGGTGCCGTAGATCGCCCCCTGCCCGGTCATCGACGGCATGATCAGCAGCCGCTCGCCGTCCGAACTGACGGCCGGCGCGACGATCCCCTCCGCCGGCCAGCGGCTCGGGGTGACGAAGCGCCACGTCACCAGGTCGGCGGACCGCCAATAACCGTCCGCCAGCGTCAGGAAGAGATAATAGGCGCCCTTGAACGGCACGATCACCGGATCGGCGCCGGTGCGGTACGACACGCCCTCGTTGATCTGTTCGAAATTGTAGCGATAGTCGAGGTCGACCGGATTGGCATAGGTCTGGCCCGGCGCAGCGGCGGCGAGCGCGAGCCAGGCGATCATCGTTGCGCCTGCACGAACAGATTGGCGGTCAGCCGCCCCTGCCGCGGATCGGCGCTAAGCGGCAGGTCGTCCGGGATGATCCCCGAATGGAGCAGGCAGCCCTGATAGATGACGACGCGGTCGCGCCGCGCCTCGACCCGGCCGATCTGCTCGAACGCGGCGTTGCTCGCGGTGATATAGCCGGCAGGCGCCGCGCCCTGGTCGCGCGCGGCGGCGACGAAGGCGGCGCAATTGCCCGCGTCGACCCGCTCGATGCCGGTGGCACGCTGGCGGTAAAAAGCGGTGCCCGCGGGCTGATCGGTCAGATAATGGAGCACGGCGATATAGCCCTCGTCGATCGCGTCGAAATGCGGCGCACGTTGCACCGGGGTCAGCGCCGCGGGCGCGGCGGTGACGATCGAGAAGCTCGCCTCGATCCAGTCGAAGCCATCGACATCGAACGCGCCGCCGATGAACGGCGCGACGCGATCGAGCAGCGCCGCCGCATAGTCATAGGCCGCGCCGTCGCCGGTGCCGAGCACGCGTCGCACGCCGGGATAATGGCCACCCGCCACCGGGAACGGCGCGAGCGCCGCGGCACTGGCGACGATCCGGTCGACGTCGCCGCTCGCATCGTCGACGATGACGACCGGGCTCCGGCTGTGCCCGACGCGCAGCAGGCTCGGCGTCATCGCACTGGCCTCAGAACTTGTACCGCGCGCCGACCTGGAACGAGCGCGGCACGCCCTGCGTGTCATTCTCGCGCTTGCTCGGATTGACGCCCGATCCCGCGCCCCACGCCGAATAGGTGCGGTTGACCGAATCGAACAGGTTGAACGCCGCGAAATTGACCTCGAGGTCGGTCCCCCACGGCATCCGGAACGTCTTGGAGATGCGCGCATCGACCGAGGCATAGCCGACGATCTGGTCGGGCCAGAATACGCCGCCGAAATTGCCGTAGGCAGAGGCGTTCTCGGGTTTGACGGCCGGGAAGATGACCTGCCCGAACGACGGCCCCGAACTGAACGTCCCGGTGAGCGACAGCTTGGTGTCCCATGGCCCGCGCGCGATGCCGGTGCCGACGAAACGCCATTTCTCGACGCCGGCGACGTAATTCCAGCCATAGGCATCGACGCGCGGGCCGTTGAAGAATTCGTCGCTCTGCAATTCCTGCGCGACGTTGCTCTTCGCCTGCTGCAAGGTCAGCGTCGCGGTGAAACCCCATTTCGATCCGGTGACGAACGGCTTCTCCGCGGTGAAATAGACCGCATTATATTCGGCCTTGCCGTCGTTCGAACCGATGTTGAGCTTGCCGCTGTAGCCCGGCAGGATGCCAGAGGCGGGGAAGTTATCCTCGATCCACTGGTCGCCCTGGCTGGTGTACTGGCCGCTCGGCAGCCGGTTGCCGCGCACGTACTTGAAGATGTTGTGGCTGCGGATGTGGCTGAAGGTGATCGAGGTCTGCACCACGCCGAGCCGCTTGCGGACGCCGAAGTTGAACTGGTCGGAATAGGGCAGCTTGGTATTGTTGTTGAGCAGCCAGACGTCGCCGCCGACGCCGGTCGCCGTCGCCGCGGCGCGGAGGTTGTCGACGTTCTTGTAGCTGTCGTTCCACACCAGGGTCGTCGCGGGCAAGACCCCGCCATTGCCCTGGCGGAAGCTTGCGCAGGTCGGCTGCCCCGGACCATCGCAAAAGCTGAGCGTGACGGTTCGCTGGTACAGCGCCTTGACCGTCTCGATCCCCGACGTGATGAACAGCGGCCGATCATAATAGCGTCCGGCACCGGCGAACAGCACCGTGTCGCGGTCGCCATTGATATCGTAGGAGATACCGAGGCGGGGCTGGAATGCTTTCCAATATGGCTTACGATTACTGCCGTTCGAGATATAATCTTCGGGATTGATCCCCGCCGCCTGCCACGGCTGATAGTTGCGCAGCGCGGTGGCAATCGCATCGGGGGTGACGAACTTGTCGTTCTTGGCGTTGGTCTCGTAATCCCAGCGGATGCCGGCGTTGACGGTGATGTGATCGTTGACCGTCCAGTCATCCTGGATGAACAGGCCGATCTGCGTGTCCTTGACCTTCGCCGCCTGGACCGGAACGACGGACACCGCCGCCTGCTGGGGCGTCGAGGCATCGAAGGTCGTGTAGGTCGAAGGCGTGAAGTAGTACGAGCCGTTGCCGAGATTGTCCTCGGCGCGCGACAGGTCGTTGAGCGAGACTTTGGCGCCGGCCTTGATGACGTGGTTTTCGCTGAAGAAGGTGACGTTGTTCTTGAACGTCCAGGTCTTCTGATTGTCCGACTGCTCGAAGCCGTTGGTGCCGAGCGCCGCGACCACCGCGCCCGGCTGGCCGAGGATGATCTCCGGCCCGCTGCTCGTCCGCGGCGTGCCGTTGAAGACGGTGTTATAGGCGATCGTTGCTTCGTTCAGCCAATTGTCGCCGCGGTGGTTCCACTCGAGCTGATAGAGGTCGATCTTCGATTGCAGCAGATGGCCGTGCGACGGCACCGACGTACCGCCGAAATCAGCGAGGTTGCTTTCGCGGCGGAAGAATCCGCTGAAGTTGACCGTATCGGCGCTGCTGACGAACGCGGTGAGCTTGCCGAAATACAGCTTCTGGTGGAAATCCTGCGCATAGCTGCCGTTATATTGATCGGCGATCGCCTGCGGTACGACCTGCGTCGGCTGATCGCTATTGGTGGTGCCGAGCAGTACCGCCGCCGACGGCGCCTTCTGGTCGGTCGCCTCGAACGCACCGTAGAAATGTAGCACATCCTTGATGATCGGGCCGCCGAAATCGCCGCCATATTGCTTGCGGTCGTAATCGCCCTGCTGGAGCGAGCCGTCGCGATTGTTCGCCTTGCCCGGCCGATCGAAATATTTGGTGCCGTAAAACCCCTTGGGCTGCCATTCGCCGAAGATCGTGCCGTGGAACGAGGTGCCGCCCGACTTGGTCACCGCGGTGATGATCGCCGAACCCGCCTGCTCGTACTCCGCCTTGAAGTTCTGCGTATCGACCTTGAACTCCTGCACCGCGAGCTGCGGGAAGGGATTGCCCTGGCTGAAGTTCTGGCCGGCGACGCCGCCGTGATTGACCTGGTTCTTGAGGCTGAGGCCGTCGATGAAGACGTTGACGTTGTCGGCGCTGATCCCGCCCGCCTGCACCTGCCGGTTGCTGCGTCCCGGCGTCACCGCGACGCCCGGCGCGAGCGCGGCGAAGTTGAGGAAGTTGCGGTCGCTCTGCGGCAGACTCTCGATCTGCTGCTGCGAGACGTTGGTGGCGACCTCGGCGGTGCGCACCTCCTGCGTACGGCGGCCGGTGACGACGATGTCGCTGCCCGAGCCGCTGCCCGCATCGGCGGCGGTCGTCGTCTCGGTCGCGCCCGCCTCGGTCGCGGCGGCCGCGGTGTTGATGTCGAGCGTGATCGTCTGACCGACCGGCACCACCACCTGTTGCGGCCGCTGGCCGTCGACCGCGACGCGGTAGGTGCTCGGCCGGATGCCGGGGATGGTGTAGGTGCCCGTATCGTCGGTACGGCCGCGAATCACCTGCCCGGTGGTGAGATCGGTGATGACGACGGCGGTGCCGGGCGCGACGCCCTCCACCTTGCCGCGCAACGTCGAGGTCGACTGCGCAAGCGCCGGCGCACCGACGACGAGCGCCGCAGCCAGCGTCACGGCCGAAATGCCGCGACGGAACCGTGCGGCGTGAATCCCTGCTGCCATTGCAAACCCCTCCATCCGTTACCCGATCTTTGCTCCCGCCGGCACGTCGACGAGCGACGGCAGCGGATCGCGCTGGGCGTATGAAACCGGTTACTCGCGTCCGTAACCGGTTACAACCGGGCTGATGCTAAAGGCTGGCAGTGTTGCCGCCCGGCAACAGTCAGGCCTGGCAGTGACGGGCGATGAACGCTTCGTGCGTCGGCATGCCGGCGGCGACCTCGCCGATCACCTCCTCGACATCGTGGAGGAACGCCGTGGCCTGTTCCGCCGGCACCATGTCGACCATCGGATCATAGGTCGCGTGTAGCCGCTGGCCGAGCAGCACCTGCACCCAGCTCTCCTCGCGGAACAGTTCGGCGCTGCCGTGCAGGAAGAAGCGCGCCGACGCCGCGAACAGCGCAAGCCGTTCGGTGAGGCTGTCCGGCACCTCCATATGCTTGACGTAGCGCCAGAACGGCGTGTCCTCGCGCTCGGTGACCTTGTAATGCGCGATGATGAAGTCGCGCACGTCGCGATATTCGAAGTCGGTCTGGCGGTTGTATTCGGCGATGTCGGCGGGATGGAAGCCGCGCCCGGGAAACAGCGCGAGCAACCGCAGGATGCCGGTCTGGATCAGGTGGATGCTGGTCGATTCGAGCGGTTCGAGGAAACCGCCGGCCAGGCCCAGCGCGACGACGTTCTTCTCCCATGCGCGCAGCCGCTTGCCGGGCCGGAAGCGCATCGGCCGGGGATCGCCGATCGCCGGGGTGTCGAGATGCGCGAGCAGCGTCCGCGCCGCCGCCTCGTCCGAGACGAAGCGGCTCGCATAGACATGGCCGTTGCCGGTGCGATGCTGCAACGGGATGCGCCATTGCCAGCCGGCATCGTGCGCGATCGAGCGCGTATAGGGCGTCAGCGGCCCCTGCCGCGCGCTCGGCACCGCGATGGCCCGGTCGCAGAGCAGCCAGCGATCCCAATCCTCATAGCCGACGCCCATCGCGTCGCCGATCAGCAGCCCGCGCATCCCCGAGCAATCGACGAACAGGTCGCCGTCGACCGTCCGCCCGTCGGCGAGCACGACATGATCGAGGAAGCCGTCCTGCCCGCGCCGGTTGGCGGCGACGATCCGCCCCTCGATCCGCTCGACCCCCGCCGCCTCGGCGCGGCGGCGCAGGAAGGCGGCGTAGAGGGCGGCATCGAAATGATAGGCGTAATCGAGGTCGGCGATCGGCGAATGGGGATGCGCCGGATCGGGCAGCGCGAACCGGTTCATCCGCGCCGCGAGCGTGTTGAGGGAGTAATGGTCGAACGGCCGCGCATCGCCCGCCGCGCGCGCCTTGAGCCAGAATTGGTGGCAGTGCAGCCAGTAGAGATCCTGGCCGATCTTGCCGAAGCCGTGGATGTAGCTGTCGCCGACGCCGCCCCAGTTGCGGAATTCGATGCCGAGCTTGAACGTCGCCTGCGTCGCGCGGACGAATTCGAATTCGTCGATGCCGGCGAATCCGTTGAACGTCCGGATGGCGGGGATCGTCGCCTCGCCGACGCCGATCGTGCCGATCTCCGCCGATTCGATCAGCCGGATGGTATAGGCGCCGAGCAGCAGCCGCGACAGCAGCGCCGCGGTCATCCACCCGGCGGTGCCGCCACCGACGATGGTGACCGTCTTGAGCGGCGGATTGGGATGGGCGGCGGTCATGCGCCCTGCCCTGTCGCGGTCGGCCGCGCGAGCACGAGACCTAGGGAAAACGCCACGCTCCACCCCGGCGAAGGCCGGGGTCCAGCTGGGAGACGGCCGCCCGTCATTATCAACCCTTACCCCACTGGACCCCGGCCTCCGCCGGGGTGGGACCGTCAGAAATCGAACCAGGAGTCCGCAGCAGTCTCACGCGTTCGGCACCTTCGAGTATAAAGCTCATCCCAGCCATCCCCCCGCGAAGCCGGCGCGCTGCAACCCGCGCCGGATCGTCGGCGAGCGGCGCATCACCTGCCACACGCCCTCGTCGCGCGTGTTGGCGATCGCGCCGAGAATCGCACCCTGATCGATGCCGAGATAATCGCCATCCACCCAGCCCGACGTCGCATCCACCGATCCCGCCTCCAGTCTGGCGTCGGTGTAGCGGAACGACGGGTTGAAGCTGTCGAGGAAGCCATATTGACCGTACAGCCTGGGCCGGGCCTTCATCGCCTCGGCGCAAGGGACGACGATCTCCGGCGCGAAGGCGAGGCTGCCCAGCGCGGCGGTCGGTGCCAGCGTACCGTCGTCGCGCCCGTCAGGCTGGCCGAGCGGTCCGCGCGCCGAATAGCCGAAGAAGGTCGCGGTCCGGCCCTTGAACGGCAAGGTGAGATTGCCCGGCCCGTCGCAGGCGGTCAGCCCCCAGATATCGCGGCCATAGCCGTCCCAGCGCATTGGATTGGCGATGCAATAGGCGCGGTTGGCATAAGTGGCGCGGCGGCTGTTCTCGAAATAGTCGATCCCCGCCCGGCGCATCACCGCATCGCGGATGCCGCGGAAGTCGATCCACATCTGGCTGTATTGATGGCCGAACAGCGGTGCGAAGGCGAGGTGCCGCGTCTTGCCCCGCCCGCGCCAGAAGGCGGGATAGGTCTTGGTCCACGCCTCCCACGCGCCGTCGGCGAGCGGCTTGCCACGACTGCCGAGGCCGACGACATAGACCATCATCCCCTCGTTATACCCCTCCCACGCCCGGTCGATGAAGCCCTGCCCCGGGTGCCAGCCCATCGACACGCTGCCGCGGGCGTTGGTGAACCAGGGCCAGTCGGCGCGATCGGTGATCGCCTGCGCCAGCTGCCGGATCTCCGCCTCGGCCGGGTCGGCGGCATCGTACCAGGCACCGGCGAACAGGATGCCGAGGAAGAGGAGCGTGGTATCGACGCTGGAGAGTTCGGTGTCGCGAAAGCGCGTGCCGGTCTTCATGTCGAGGAAATGGTAGAAGAAGCCCCGGTGCCCGCTCATCCCCGCCGGCGCATCGCCCTGCGGCGCGGTGGCGAAGAAGCGCAGGGTGGCGAGCGTCAGGTCGCGCGCCTCTTCGCGGCGGATCCAGCCGCGTGCGACGCCGATCGGATAGGCGGTCAGCGCGAAGCCGACCGCGGCGATGCTGGCGAAGGACGGGGTCGGCCAGCGATCCGGCACCAGCCCGTTGTCACGATTGGCGAGGTCCCAGAAGAAGCGGAAGGTGCGCTCTTCGAGGTCGTCGAACCAGCCGGGCAGGACGACGCGCGCCGGCGCCGCCCCCGCCGCCGCGGGCAAGCAGGCGGCGGCGGTGGCGAGCGGGGCGCGGGCGAGCAGCGCGCGGCGGTCGATCGGGGCGAAGGTCATGTCGGCAAAGGTCCGGTGGTGGAACGGATGATGAGCTCGGTCGCGATGATCTCGATGTCCGGCGACAATGCGCCGCCGTCGAGCGCGTCGATCAGTCGCGCGGTCGCCCGCGCGCCCATCTCGGCGAGGGTGATCCGCACCGTCGTCAGACCGAGGTAGCGGGCGAGCGGCACGTCGTCGAAGCCGGTGACGGCGATATCACCCGGCACCGCCATCCCCGCCTCGCGCAGCGCGCTCATCGCGCCCAGCGCCATCATGTCGTTGGCGGCGACGATGCCGTCGCACGTCTCGCCGGTTTCGATCAGCCGGCGCACGGCGGCGACGCCCGATTCCTCGCGGAAGTCGCCCGCGACGACGATCGGGGCGATGCCGGGGGCATGGACCGCCATCGCCGCGAGGAAGGCATCGCGGCGTTCGCGTCCGTCGATATTGCCCTCCGGGCCGCTGATGTGCAGCAGCCGGCGACGGCCGGTCGCGGCGAGATGCGCGACCGCGGCGGTGATCCCGGCGGTATTGTCGATCCGGTAGGCGGCGCGGCCGACCGTCTCGCGGCAATTGACCAGCACCGCCGGAACGTCGCGCGGCAGCGCCTCGTCGAGCTCGGCGGCGTCGAGTTGCGGCGCCATCACGATCAGCCCGTCGACGCGGCCGCGCATCGACCGCATCGCCTGTGCAGCCAGCGCCGCATCGGCATGCATGTTCGACAGCAGCAGGTGATAGCCGCGCGCCGTGACCTCGCGATCCATGCCGCGGACGATCTCGGAGAAGAACTCGCCGTACAGATCGGGCAGCACGACGCCGATCGCATGGCTGCGCGCCAGCGACAGGCTGCGCGCGCCGGCATGCGGCACATAGCCGAGCGTCTTGGCGGCGGCGAGCACGCGCGCGCGCATGTCGGGGTGGACGCTGCTGTGCCCGTTGAGCGCGCGCGATACCGATGCCACCGATACCTCGGCGACGCGGGCGACGTCGCGGACCGTGGCGGATGCCTGTTTCATACCCTCCCCTTGCAAGCCATCCCCGGCCGTCTATCGTCGCGACACATCTTGTGCGACGCCTGCGAGCTGTGTAACCGGTTACAGGACAGCGTCAACGCGAAAAGCACCGGGGTCGGTCACGGGTACCGCCGGGCACGCGCTATGACGGCGATGAGGGGACGACCTGGATATGAGCGACTTCACCATCTCGCGGCGCGCGGCGCTGCTCGGCGCCGGAACGATCGCCGCATGGGCGGCGAGTCCGGCGCGCGCGCTAATCGCCGCCGCGGAGGACGAGGCCCTGCCCGCCGCGATCGAGGCGCTGCTCGCCCGGATGACGCTGGAGGAAAAGGCTGGGCAGTTGCAGCTCAACGCCGCGGCGTGGAGCGGCGGCATCGCCACCGGGCTCAATCCGCCGTCGAGCGGCGGCCCGAGTTTCGACGACCAGCTCGCCGACGCGGTCGCGGGCAAGCTCACCGGCGTGTTCAACGGCAATGGCGCGGTGATGGCCCGGCGGATGCAGCAGGCGGTGATGCGCCAGTCGCGGCTCAAGATCCCGCTGCTCTTCGCCGCCGACGTGATCCATGGCCACCGCACCATCTTTCCGGTGCCGGTCGCCGAGGCAGCGAGCTTCGATCCCGATCTGGCGATGCGCACCGCGCGCATGGCCGCCTATGAGGCCGCCGCGGCGGGGATCGACTGGACCTTCTTCCCGATGGTCGACATCGCCCGCGACCAGCGTTGGGGCCGGACGATGGAGGGCGCCGGCGAGGACACGATGCTCGGGCAGATGTTCGCCGCGGCGCGCGTCCGCGGCTTCCAGGGCAGGAACCTCGCCGATGCCGACGCGGTGATGGCGTGCATCAAGCATTTCGCCGCGTACGGCGCGGCGGAAAGCGGGCTCGACTATAACAGCGTCGACCTGTCGGAACGGACGCTGCGCGAAGTGTACCTGCCGCCGTACAAGGCGGGGTTCGACGCCGGTGCGCTGAGCGGCATGGCCTCGTTCAACGAGATCAACGGCGTGCCCGCGACCGGCAACGCCTGGCTGATGCAGCAGGTGCTGCGCGACGAGTGGAAGTTCCCCGGCATCATCGTCTCCGACTATACCGGTGACGAGGAGATGATCGCCGCCGGCTTCGCCAGGGACGGCAAGGACGCGGCGCGCCTCGCCTTCCTCGCCGGGGTCGACATGAGCATGCAGTCGAACCTCTATGCGCTGCATCTCGCCGACCTCGTCCGCGAAGGCGCGGTGCCGCAGGCGGCGCTCGACCGGTCGGTCCGGCGCGTGCTGATGGTCAAGCACCGGCTCGGCCTGTTCGACGATCCGTTCCGCCGCATCGACGCCAGGCGCGAGACGGCGCGCTCGCGCACCAAGGCGGCGCTGGCGCTGTCGCGCGAGGCGGCGCAGAAGTCGATGGTGCTGCTCAAGAACGACGGCGACCTGCTGCCGCTCGATCCGGCGCGGCGGATCGCGCTGATCGGCCCGTTCGCGAGCGGCCAGCACGATCTCAACGGGCCGTGGGTCGTCTATGGCGACAACAATCAGGCGATCGATCTCGCCACCGGCGTCAAAGCGGCGGGCGCGCGCGCGGTCAGCGTGACGCTCGGCTCGGGCGTCGAGGCGCCGCTCGCCGGCGGCATCGACGCGGCGGTCGCGGCGGCGCGCGCTGCGGATGTCGTCGTGCTCGCGATCGGCGAGAGCGAGACGATGTCGGGCGAGGCGCAGTCGCGCACGTCGATCACCGTGCCCGCACCGCAGATGGCGCTTGCCGAGGCGGTCGCGGCGACCGGCAAGCCGATCGTCGTGCTGCTCAAGAACGGCCGCGGCCTCGCGCTGGAGGGCGCGGTCCGGGATGCGCCGGCGATCCTCGTCACCTGGTTCCTCGGTTCGGAGACCGGGCATGCGATCGCCGACGTGCTGTTCGGCAAGGTCGGGCCGTCGGGCCGCCTGCCGCTCAGCTTCCCGCACGAAAGCGGTCAGGAGCCTTATTATTACGCGCATAAGGCGACCGGCCGGCCCGCCCCCGACGGCCCGCGCGAGCCGTACAAGGCACAGTGGCGGACGTCGCCCAATGCCGCGCTCTACCCCTTCGGCCACGGCCTCACCTACGGCAAGGTGAGCTATGCGGTGCCGGTGGTACCCGCGACGCTGGCATGGGACGGGCGGATCGAGGTGGCGGCGACGATCACCAACACCGGCAGCCGCGCCTGCGAGGAGCTGGCCCAGCTCTACATCCGCGACCGCGTCGCCAGCATCACCCGGCCGGTGCGCGAGCTCAAGGCGTTCCGCAGGCTCGCGCTCGCCCCCGGTGCCAGCGAGACGGTGCGCTTCACGCTGACCCGCGCGCAGCTGACCTTCCTCGGCCAGGACCTGCGCCCGACCGTCGAGCCGGGGCTGTTCGACGTGTGGATCGCGCCCTCGGCGCAGGCCGACGGCGTGCATGGCAGCTTCACGCTGACCCGCTAGTCGCGCTGTCCTGGCGGGCGCGGGGTGCGGCGGGCGGGGCGACAGCGGCCGTCCCGCTCGGAATCGGCAAATAGATCAGCCGTGTTGACCATGATGCTCTTGGCCCGCATCATCGGGTTCCGCAGGAGCACGACACGATGAAACGGCTGATACTCGCTGCGATCCTCGCCACTGCGCCGGCCGGTGCCGGTCCCGCCCCTGCGCCCGCCTTCCCGGTGACGATCGAGGTCGACGCGGGCCGGCCCGGCGCGGCGGTCGATCCCGTCTGGCGCTTCTTCGGCGCGGACGAGCCCAATTACGCGACGATGAAGGACGGGCGGACGACGCTGGCGACGCTCGGCGCGCTGGCGCCCGGCCGCGTCTATTTCCGCACGCACAATCTGCTGACGTCCGGCGACGGCACGCCCGCGCTCAAATGGGGGTCGACCGGCATCTACAGCGAGGATGCGGACGGGCGCCCGGTCTATGACTGGACGATCGTCGACCGGATCTTCGACACCTACCGCGCGCGCGGCGTCAAACCCTATGTCGAGCTCGGCTTCATGCCCGAGGCGATGTCGACCAAGCCGATCCCCTATCAGCATGACTGGCGGCCGGGCAGCGGCACCTTGCGCACCGGCTGGGCCTATCCGCCGCGCGACTATGCGCGCTGGGAGGAACTGATCCACCAATGGGTGCGGCACTGCATCGACCGCTATGGCCGCGCCGAGGTCGCCAGCTGGTATTTCGAGACGTGGAACGAGGCGAACCTGCCGCAATATTATTGGGGCGGCAGCCGCGAGCAATTCTTCCGCCTGCACGATGCCGCCGTCCGCGGCGTCCGCCGGGCGCTGCCGGAGGCGCGCGTCGGCGGGCCGGACAGCGCCGGCGCGGGTGACGATTTCCTGGGCGCGTTCATGGCGCATGCGCAGGCCGCCGGCACGCCGACCGACTTCCTCTCCTTCCACGCCAAGGGACAGCCCGAGGTCGTCACCGACGCGACCGGCAGCCATGTCCGCATGGGCCTCAACACCCATCTCAAGGCCGCAGACCACGAATTCGCCGCGATCGCCGCCAATCCGGCGTTCCGGTCCAAGCCGATCATCATCGGCGAGTCGGATCCGGAAGGCTGCGCCGCCTGTCAGGGGCCGGCCAACGCCTATCGCAACGGCACCGTGTATTCGAGCTATACCGCCGCCGTGTTTCCGCGCCTGCTCGCGCTGGCGCAGCGGCGGGGCCTGTCGCTGGCCGGCATCCTGACCTGGGCGTTCGAGTTCGAGGATCAGCCGCCGTTCGCCGGCTTCCGGCAATTGACCTCGAACGGCATCGATCTGCCGGTGATGAACATGTTCAAGCTGTTCGCCAAGATGACCGGCCGATACGTGCCCGCCACATCCGACCATCAGCTCGACCTCGATACCGTCATGCGCGATGGCGTGCGCGGTGCGGCGGACGTCGGCAGTGTGGCGAGCCGGGACGAAAGCTCGCTCGCCGTGCTCGTCTGGCATTATCACGACGACGACCGGCCCGGTCCGGACGCGGCGGTCCGGCTGCATCTCCGCCGCCTGCCGCCGGCTCTGTCGCGCGGCGCGCTGGTGACGCAATATCGGATCGACGACCGCCACGCGAACAGCTTCGCCGCATGGCGCGCGATGGGATCGCCGCTCGCGCCGACCGACGCGCAGCGCGCGACCCTGCTCAAGGCGGCGGAGCTGACGACGCCCGACGCCAGGCCGACCCGGCTGGCGCTGCGCAGCGGGACGGCCGATCTGGCGTTCGATCTGCCGCGTCAGGGCGTGACGCTGCTGATGGTGACGCCGGCGGCGCAATCCGGTGCGACGACACGGCGGCCGGTCGCCGGGTAGACCGCGCCTGCCCTCCTCGTCGCCGGCCGTCGACGGGAGCGAACGGCCATGCCCCGATCATCGACAGGCGACGCCCGGTCGCGTTAGGGATATCTCTCCACCACCACAGGGGGCCGACCTGCAGTTCCTCAACACCCGCCGCGCGTTGCTGCGCTCCGCCATGCTCGCGCCGCTGGGGGTCCGGACGATAGCGCAGGCCGGTGCCGCCGGCAGGTCGGCGGAGGCCGGCCTCGGGCGCGGCATCGCGCTCGATCTCGCGCGGCGGCGGGCGACGCAGCTTACCCGGTTACACTACGACCTGTCGCTCGACGTGACGGCAGCGGCGGTCGCGGTCGGCACCGTCGCCATCCGCTTCGATCGGGTCGCTTCGGCCGACGATCTGATCCTCGACTTTCGTGGCCCGACGCTGGCCGATCTGACGGTCAACGGCCATCCCCTGCACATCGGGCCGCGCGCCGACGGGCATCTGGTCCTGCCGGCGCGCCTGCTGACGAAGGGCGCCAACCGCGTCACCGCGCGGTTCGAGACGCCGATCGCCGCCTCCGGCGCGGCGATCATCCGCTATCAGGACGACAAGGACGGCCAGACGTATCTCTACACCTTGCTCGTGCCGTCCGACGCCAATCTGCTCTTCCCCTGTTTCGATCAGCCCGACCTCAAGGCACGGTTCCGCTGGACGCTGACCGCGCCCGCCGGGTGGACGGTGATCGCCAACGGCGCCTTGGAGGGACAGGAGACGACATCCGCCGGCACCCGCTGGCGGTTCGCCGAGACCGAGCCGATCTCCACCTATCTCGCCGCATTCGCCGCGGGGCCGTGGACGCGCTGGACGTCGGCACCCGCGGGCGAGCGCCCGATCAGTCTCTACGCCCGCGCCTCGCGCCGGGCGGAAGTCGATGCCGAGGCGCAGATCGCGACCAACCGCGCCGCGGTCGGCTGGCTCAGCCGCTGGTTCGATATCCCCTTCCCCTTCGCCAAGCTCGACCTGCTGCTCGCGCCCGCCTTCCCCTTCGGCGGCATGGAGCATGTCGGCGCCGTCTTCTACAATGAGGATCGCTTCATCTTCCGCGAACCGCCGACGCTGCCGCAGCGGCTGGCGCGCGATGCGACGATCTACCACGAGATCAGCCACCAATGGTTCGGCGACGACGTCACCATGCGCTGGTTCGACGATCTGTGGCTGAAGGAGGGCTTTTCGACCTATATGGCCGCGCGCATCCAGGCCGAGCTCCAGCCGGAGAGCAACGCCTGGACCACCTTCCTGCTCTCGACCAAGACGCCCGCCTATCGCGCCGATGCGACCAGCGGCACGCAGGCGCTGTGGCAGCCGCTCGACAATCTCGATGCCGCCAAGAGCAATTACGGCCCGATCGTCTACAACAAGGCGCCGGCGATCATCAAACAGCTCGCCTTCCTCGTCGGCGAGGCAGGCTTTCGTCGCGGCCTCAACCGCTTCCTGACCGACCATGCCTATGGCAACGCGACCTGGCAGGATCTGCTCGGCGCGGTCGGTGCAGCCTCGGGCGTCGATCTGACCGCCTTCGGTCAGCACTATGTCCTGCGTGCCGGGCTGCCGCGCATCGACACGCAGCTCCGGCTGGCGGGCGGCAGCATCGCATCGCTCGCCCTCGTCCAGAGGCCGGCGCGGTCGCTGCCGGGCGACCGGGGCGGCGCGTGGCCGATGAAGGTGCGCGTGCGGCTCGGTTATTCTGACCGCGCCGACGTGGTGCTCGACGCGACCTTCGACGGCCAGACCGCCACCGTGGCGGCGGCAGCGGGACTGCCCGTGCCGGACTATGTCTGGCCGAACGACGACGATCAGGGCTATGGCCTGTTCCTGCCCGATAACCGCACCGTCGCCTGGATCGTCGCGCAGGTCGGGACGGTGTCGGACCCGCTGCTGCGCGCCATGCTGTGGAGCGCGATCTGGGACATTCTGCGCGAAGGCCGTTTCGCGCCCGCCCGCTACGTCACCATGCTGCTCGATCATCTGCCCGGCGAACGCGACGAGCAGATCTCGCGCACCATCCTGTCGCGCGGCGCCACCGCGCTCGACCTCTATTTGCCGGAGGACGGCGCTGCACCGCTGAGAGGCCGCTGGGAACAGGCACTGCTCGCGCGTATCGACGATCCTCGCCTCGGTTACGGCCTGCGCAAGGATGCGCTCGACCGCCTGATCGCGACCGCGCGCACGCCGCTCGCGCTGACGCGGCTGCGCGACCTGCTGGCCGGCCGGGCGACCTTGGTCGGTGCCGCGATCCGTCAGCCGACGCGCTGGGCGATCGTCCGCCGCCTGATCGCGATCGGCGCACCCGATGCGACCGCGCTCTACGCGAGCGAACAACGGCTCGACCAGTCGAGCGAGGCGGTGAAGGACGCCTTCGTCGCGCGCGCCGCGACCCCCGACCGGTCCGTCAAATCATCCTATTTCACCCGCTATTTCGACGATGCGGCGCTCAACGAAGCCTGGGCGAGCGAAAGCCTCGGCGCGTTCAACACGATCGAACAGGCGACGCTCACCCTCCCCTTCCTGCGCCCGGCGCTCGACCGGCTGGAGTGGATCCGTCAGAACCGCCGGATCTTCTTCCTGCCCGCGTGGATCGAGGCGTTCATCGGCGGCCAGCGCGATGCCGCGGCGCTTCAGATCGTCGACCGGTTTCTCGGCGACCATCCCGACCTGCCGGTCGACGTCCGCCGCAAGGTGCTGACGGCGCGGGACGAGCTCGCCCTGACGGTGCGGATCAGAACGACGCGATACTGAGGCCGGCGGCTGACCGGTCAGGGCGCCGTGCCGCCCTGGCCGGTCAGCCGGAAGACCTCCTGCAGCATCGTCTGTTCCGCCCCGGTCAGATGGGGGTTCCAGACGTCGAAGATCAGCACGATACGGGATTGGTCGCTGTCGTTCCACGCTTCATGCTCGATGGTATCGTCGAAGGCGAAGGCCTCGCCCTCGCGCCACGCACGGGTCTCGCCGCCGACGCGGAAGCGGCACGGCTCGGGCACGACGAGCGGCAGGTGGACGATCGCTCGCGTGTTGGTCACTCCGGTATGGGCGGGGATATGCGCATGGGGCCTCAGGATCGAGAAGAACGCCGTCGGCGCCTTGCCCGGAATGTCGCTCTGCGGCACGGCGGCGAGCGCGGCCGCCGTTTCGGGGCAGAGCGCGCAGACCGGATCGTTCCGTTCGCCATATTCCCATAGGAAACAGGCGCTCCAGTCGGCATTGCCGTCGAGCGGCGACCATTTGTTCGCCGGCGTCCCCTTGTCCTGCCGAACATAGGGCCGGATCGCATCGCCGCCCGCCGCGACCAGCGCCAGCGCCTCCGCGCGGATCGCCGGCGCCTTCGCCTCGAGGTCGGCGAACCAGGGAAACAGCGCGCGGTCGAAGAACTCGTCCGCCGGCAGGAACGGAAAATGGATGCCGGCGCACTGATTGGTGTAGATGGCGCGCCGACCCAGCATATGATCGACGCAGGCGGCCATGCGCCGCGACGGATTGCCGGCAAGCGCGTCGTCGATGCGGCGGCCGAGGGCGGCGGTATGATCGGCGAGATAGGCGCGCCCGCGTTCCAGCACCGTGTCGATGGCGGGCGGGCGTTCCGGCATCGCTGCGGCCATCTGCACCACGCCGGACCAGGCTTGCGCGGCGTCGATCTCGCGCCCGCACCGCTGGTGCAATTCCGCCATGCGCAGCTGCGCCGTGAAGTTGAGCCGGTCGATCGACAGCGCCCGCTCGAGCATATCGCGCTCCGCCGCGTCGTCGCCGATCATGCGATGGACCGTCGCCTGATTGATCCAGAGGATGACGGCCTGCGGATCCTCCGCCGCCGCGCTGGCGAAAAAGCCGAGCGCCTCGGCAAGCGCGCCGTCGGCGAGCGATCGCATGCCGCGGGCATTCAACAGCTGCGGATGCCGGGGCGAGAGCGCCAGGGCGGCATCGAGCAGCTGTCGCTCGCCGGCGGCATCGCCGCGCTCGCGGGCGGCGATCGACTGGGCCACCAGGGTGCGGGCACGCGATGATAAGTCGGTCATTGTCTAAAGAAGCCTCGCGCAGCAGGGGCTTGGGATCAACGAAAAAAGGGGCGGCCCGCAGTGAGCCGCCCCTCCGCAACGATCGGTGCGACGCCAGCGCTTAGAAGCGCAGCTTGCCCGACACGTTGAACAGCCGTCCCAGGACGTCATAGGTCGAGGGATAGGTGTTGCCGCTGTTGAACGACGTCGAACCCGCGGTGGAGCCGACCAGCGGCGCCTTCTTGTTGAGCATGTTGCGCACGCCGAACGTGAAGGTGAGATGGTCGTTGACTTCGACCTGCGCGCTGAGGTCGAGGTAGTTGTACGCGCCGATGCGGTTAAAGTTGTAGGTGCCGCCGGCGAGCGGGGTCGGCCCGGTCACGACGCCCGAGAACAGCGGCGTCGTCACCTGACGCAGCGCGGCGTCGGGGGCGAGGGCCTCATATTTCACCGCGCCGATATGCCGCCACAGCAGCGACAGCGTGCCCGGACCGAAGCTCAGGCTGGTACGCTGGTTCCAGGCGAAGGCCGGCTGGATCGAGGCGCAGCTGGTGCTGAAATAACCCACGCAATCACGATCGTACGACGTCTCCGACGCACGGAAGTAATTGTGGTTGGTCCAGGTGCCCTGGAAGCCCACGTCGAGGCCGATCTCGCCCAGGGTGCGCTTGTAGTTGGCGTTGAGGTCGATGCCGTCGGTGCGCAGACGCCCGCGGTTGGTCAGCGGCTGCGGCAGGCCGGCGACCGACGCGGACGAGCCGCTGAGGCTGCCGTCCGCCGAATTGCGGCGGATGCTGGTGCAGGCCGAGGACGCCGCCTGCGCCGCGGTGATCGATGCTGGGCTCGACCCGAAGCAGGCCGACAGGATGTCCGCCGGGGTCGCGAATGCGATCGCGTTTTCGATCTTGATGTTGAAATAATCGACCGCGACGCTCAGCCCCGGCACCACGCCGCGCGGCTGGATGACGACACCGACGGTATAGGTTTTGGCGATCTCCGGACGGATGTCGGGATTGCCGCCGCCGGTGACGTTCGGCTGGCCCGAGATCGGCTCGCTGATCGAACCGATGCTCGATGCGGGCGCACCCTGGTTGCGGCACGCCAGCGCCAGATTGGCGCTGGTCAACGGCAGCGCGCCGACGCAGGGGTCGAGGCCCGGCGACAGGTTGTCAAGCCCGGTCGCCACCGGCGAGAACAGTTCGCCGATGTTGGGCGCACGCACCGCGCGCTGGTAGTTGCCGCGGAACTTGATCTCTTCGACCGGCTCGAAGCTGCCACCGACCTTGTAGGTCGTCGCCGAGAACTTCGGACTGTTGGTCGCCTGCACCTTATAGTCGGAATAGCGGACGCCCGCTTCGAGCGTCAGCGAGTGGAAGAACGGCTTGTCGGCGACGAGCGGCGCGATCAATTCGCCGAACGCCTCGCGCACGTCATAGCTGCCCGAGAAGGGCAGCACCGCACCGCCCGCACCGCCCAGCTCACCCGGGCTGAGCGCATAGGCATCGGGCACGCGGCTGTAGCTGTACTTGCGATATTCGCCGCCCGCCGCGAAGGCGATCGGCTCGTTGGCGAACGGCGAGGTGGTGCCGAAATCGCCGTTGAGCACGGCCTTGGCCTGCGACAGCGCGGTGTGGACGGCGATGCTGCTCTGGCCGCTCAGGAAGTTCGCCTGGTCCGAGCTGATCGAACCGGCGGCGCCGAACAGGTTGACCGGGACGCAGCCATTGGCCGTGTTGTTGCAGGTCGTCGTGTTCGTCGCGTTGAGCGCCTGCTGGACACGGCTGCGCAGCACGTAGCCGGTCTGCGACTGGTTGAGGTCGCTCTCGCCATAGGCGCCCGACACGTCGAGCTTGACGTGATCGGAGAAGCGCAGCCGCAGGCCCGCCTTATAGTCGAACACCGTCGTCGTGTAGGTCGAGACGCGCGGCCCGAGCTCCACCGACCGGCGATAGACCGCACCGAGCGGGATCGCGGTGTTGGTGTTGCAGGTCGCGCCCAATGCGATGCCGTTCGCCAGACACAGCTGATCGCGGATCCCCGACGGCAGATAGGGGTTGTTGCCCGGAATGGTCAGGTTTTCGCCGAACACGCCCGACGGGGCGATGATCTGCTGCACCGTATTCTTCGAGAACAGGCCACGCGTATAGACTTCGAGATTGTCGTTGATCTCGTAATTGGCCTGGCCGAAGAAGTTGTAGCGCTTATACGGCGTCTGGAAGATGTTGTACGGGTTGAAATTGAAGCCGTTGTAGAAGGCGACGAGCCCGGTGCCGGCCGGATTGACCTGCAGATTGCCAGAGGTCGGCACACCGGCGAGCGCGGCCTGTGCACGATTGAAGGTCAGCGTCGTCGGCACGCTGGTCCGCGACGAGCCCGAAGCGACGCCCGATCCCGAATCGATGCCGTAGACGGAGATGTCGCGGGCGCCCTGATACAGCGGATCGGCTTCCTGATAGCCGAGGCTCAGCACGGCGTTGCCGCGGCCGTCGTCGAAATTCGCGCCGACGGTCAGGTCCGCGCGGAAGTAATTGGCATCGCCCTTCTCGGTGATCTGCTGGCTGGCCGAGGCCTCCATGCCCGAGAAGTTCTTCTTGGTGATGAAGTTGACGACGCCGGACACCGCGTCCGCGCCATAGCTGGTCGAGGCGCCGCCGGTCAGGACGTCGAGGCGCTGGATCAGCGCGGTCGGGATGTTGTTGAGATCGACGCTGCCGCCCGACTGGGCCGGCACGATCCGGTCGCCGTCCAGCAGCACGAGGTTGCGCTGCGAGCCGAGGTTGCGCAGGTTGACCGTCGAGAAACCGCCGGTGCCGTTGTTCACGGCCGAGCCGATGCCCGGCACCGAGCCGGGCAGTTCGCGCAGGATCTGCTCGACGTTGTTGACGTTGCGCAGCGTCAGTTCGTTCTCGGAGACCACGTTGACCGGGCTCGACGAGACGAGATTGGGATTGCGGATCAGCGTACCGGTGACGACGATGTCCTGCCCTTCCGCGGCCGGCGGCGGCGTATTGGGATCGTCCGTCTGTTGCTGGGTTTCCTGCGTGGCGGGCGCCGTCTGCGCCAGGGCCGGCGACGCGACGAGCGCGACACCGACGAGCAGGGTCGAGTTGAGCAGATAAGAACGATGGCGTCGCGTCATAATTACCCCTTTGATCGCCGCTTCCCGTAAGTCGGCGCGGCGCCGTGCCTTTTTGGCCGGTCGCAGCAGATCAGTCGCAGGGTCGCGAAACGTTCACAATATTGAATCGCCCATCTGTGACGAAGACAAATCAAACGTGACATTTCAGTCACATCGTATCATCTTGCCGCCCATCATCCTACGTCATTTACCTAATAGACCCTGACCTAATATTCCTTCTGAAAGGTACGTCATGCTGTCCATCATCCTCTTTGCCATGGCGGCCGATCCAGCGCCCGGCCGGGACTTGCTGCAAAAGATGAGCGACTGTCGAACCATCAAAATCGATGCCGAACGACTTGCCTGTTACGATCGTACCGTGGTGGCGATCGATGACGCCAAGACGAAGAAGGATTTCGTCGTGCTGGAGCGTGGCGAGGTACAGAAAGCGAAGCGCGATCTGTTTGGCTTCTCGCTGCCGTCCATTCGCCTGTTCGGGGACGGTCAAGCGGACGAGCCGCTGAAACAACTTGTCGGCGTATTGCAAACGACAACCGGTCTGCCGGGCGGGCTGATGCGGTTCACATTACAAGGGGCTGGCATGTGGGAGACGACCGAGGCTACGATGGTTGGGCTGCGCCAGGGCGATACCGTGACGATCAAGGCGGGATCGTTGGGCAGCTATGTCGCGACCGCGCCGGGGCGGCGGTCGGTGCGGGTGCGTCGCCTGCGCTGAGCGGTCCTCGAATCGCGCTCCCCCACACTGGTTCCGGATCGAATCACCATGACATCACATGCCGTTATCGCCGCCCTGCTTCTCGCCGCGCCGGCGGCGGCCGCCACGCCGGGCGCGCCGGCGATATCGGCCGACCGCCTCTCCGCCGACGTCAAGGTGCTGGCGTCGGACGCCTTCGAAGGTCGCGCGCCGGGCACCGCGGGCGAGACGAAGACGGTCGACTGGCTGGTCGCGCAATTCAAGGCGGCAGGGCTCGAACCCGGCGGTCCCGATGGCGGCTGGACCCAGCCGGTGCCGTTGATCCGCACCCGGCTCGGCGCCGGCGCCGTCACCGCCAACGGCACCGCATGGACGAGCGCGCGCGACGTCTATCTGTCGACCGTCCGCCCCGTCGACCGCGCGACGGTGAGGAACGCGCCGATGGTCTTCGTCGGCTATGGCGTCAGCGCGCCCGAGCGGCAGTGGGATGATTTCAAGGGCGTCGACCTCACAGGCAAGGTCGCCGTCTTCCTCGTCAACGATCCGGATTTCGAGGCGACCGCCGGGGAGGATGCCTTCGGCCGCTTCGGCAATCGGCGCATGACCTACTACGGCCGCTGGACGTACAAGTTCGAGGAGGCGGCACGGCGGGGGGCGGTCGCCGCGCTGATCGTCCACGACACCGCCGGCGCCGGCTATGGCTGGGCCACCGTCACCGCACCCGGTGGCGAGAATTACGATGTCGCCGCGCCGTCCGCGTCGCGGGTGACGTTGCAGGGGTGGATCGCGGGTGGGGCCGCAACCCGATTGTTCGCCGACGCCGGGCTCGACCTCGCCCGGCTGAAGGTCGCGGCGCGGCGCGCGGACTTCCGGCCGGTCACGCTGAAGGGCAGCGGCTTTTCCGCCGATCTGCCGGTCGCGGTGACCCGCGCCGAAAGCCGCAACGTCATCGCCAAACGCACCGGACAGGGCCGTCCCGACGAGACGGTGATCTACGGCGCGCATTGGGACGCCTATGGCGAGGGCGCGCCGGATGCGTCGGGGCGACGGATCCGGCCCGGCGCGAATGACGATGCGCTCGGGGTCGCCGGGGTGCTCGCGATCGCCCGCGCCGCCGCCAAGGCGCCCCGCCCCGCCCGGACGCAGGTGTTCGCGCTGTGGACCGGCGAGGAGCGCGGCCTGCTCGGCTCGGAAACCTATGCCGCGCATCCGCTGTTTCCGGTCGAGAAGACGGTCGCCAATCTGACGCTCGACATCCTGCAGACGGCGGGGCCGTCGCGTGACGTGCTGCTCGTCGGCGCCGGCCAGAATGCGCTCGAGGCGCGCCTTACCGCCGCCGCGGCGGCGCAGGGCCGCACAGTGACGCCGGAGGCCCTGCCCGAACGGGGCCTGTTCTACCGCGCCGATCATTTCTCGCTGGCGCGGCGCGGCGTGCCGACGCTGCTGCTGATGGCGATCAGCGGCGCGCCGGATCTGGTCACGGGCGGCCGCGCCGCGGGGCAGCGCTGGCTGGACGACTATATGCGCTGCTACCACCAGACCTGCGACGCCTGGTCGCGCGACTGGAAGCTGGACGGCGCCGCGGCGGACGTCGATCTGCTGCGCCGCATCGGCTTCGATCTGGCGGCGGGCGACGCCTGGCCGACGTGGAACGCAGGCTCAGAGTTCAAGACGGTCCGCGACGCGAGCGCGGCGCAACGGCCGGGCGGCTAAGGCACCGCTCCGCCGCCCCGCCGCGCGATCAGGCGCGCGCGGCGATCCAGTCGTCGACCTGCCGTTCGAGCACCGACAGCGGCAGCGAGCCGGTGCCGATCAGCAGATCGTGGAAGGATTTGATGTCGAACTTCGGGCCGAGCGCGCGTTCGGCCTTGCGGCGCAATTCGATGATCTTGAGCATGCCGATCTTGTATCCGGTCGCCTGCCCCGGCAGCGTGATGTATCGGCGCACCTCCGACCGGGCCTGATCCGGCGAGGCGCGCCCGCTCGCGACCATATAGTCGACCGCCTGCTGTTCGCTCCAGCCTTGCGCATGCAGCCCGGTATCGACGACCAGGCGCGCGGCGCGGAACAGCTCCGCCTCGAGCCGCATGAAATCCGACGCGACGTCCGGATAGGCGCCCATCTCCTTGCACAAAGCCTCGGCATAGAGGCCCCAGCCCTCTCCGAACGCGACATAGCGCGTCGCCTGCCGGAATTTCGGCCCGCCGCTCTGCCGGACCTGGATGTCGCCTTGCATGACATGGCCGGGCACGCCTTCGTGGCACATCAGGTCGACGATCGCGTCGGGCGACGGATCGTCGGTGGTGCCGAGCAGATGGACGTAGACGCGGCCCGGTCGCGCACCGTCGCGGCTCGGCCCGGCGGCATGCGCGGCGCCGCCCGCCACTTCGCTGAACGAGGGTTCGCGCACCACCTCCATCCGATATTCGGGCAGCGTGCCGAACAGCGGCGCGAGCAAGGTGCGGTTGCGCGCGATCACGGCGTTGGCGTTGCGGAGATAGTCGGCGCGCGAGGCGTCGGTCCACGGCTGCGGCGGCCGGCGCCTGGCGCGATCCGCATAATAAGCGATCCGGTCGGCAAAGCCCGCCTGCCGCGCCAGCGCATCCTGTTCGCCCTCGATCCGCTTGACCTCGTCGAGGCCGATGCGGTGAATCTGGTCGGCGGTGAGGTCGGTGGTGGTGTTGAGCCTCAGCGCCGCCGCATACCAGGCCTGGCCGTCGGGCAACGTCAGCGCCCCGACCCGTCCCGACGGCGCGGTGGGGAGGTCGCCGTCCGCCCAGGCGATCACCCGCTGATAGGCGGGTCGGATCGTCAGCAATGCCGCCTGCGCGTCGGCGAGCAGGGCCTGCGCTTCGGGCGCGGTGATCTTGCCCGCGGTCTGCAGGCGCGACACCTTGGCCTGCGCATCGGCCCATAAGGGCGAGGCGGTGCCGGCATCGAACGGCGCCCCGGTGACGATCGCGCGACTGCCGGCGATCACCCGTTCGATCTCGAACCGCGGCGCGCGAATGCCCGCGCGGTCCGAGACCCGGCTCTGCGCGATCGCTTCGTCGAGCACCGCCGGGATCGCCCGCAGCCGCGCGATATAGTCGCGCATGTCGGCGGCATCCTGGACGGTGTGCGTGTTGATCAGGAAATTGGGGAGCTGCGCGTGCAGCGAATAGAGGAACGAATAAAAGGGCGGCGACCATTGCCGGTAACGGTAGGCGAGTTCGGCGCGATCGAGCTCGAACGCCCAGATGTCGTAATTCGCCTGCGCCGCGGGCGACAGGCGCGCGCGCACGAACTGCGCCTTCATCCGCGCGACGCTCGCCCGGCGCGCGACGAGCCGCCGCAAGGCCGCGGCGTCGCTGATGTCGTCGAGCCGGTCCTGGCCTTCCTTAATGCCCAATTGCGTGGCGAGCTGCGGGCGGTCGCGCAGCTCGGCGGCGAATTCCTGATCGAGGAAGGCGTAGAGCCGCGCATCGTCGGCGGCCGCGGCGGGCGCGATGGCCTGCGGCGGCGCGACGGGTGCGGCGGCGAGCGTCGGCGTCGCGAGCAGGACCAGGATCGCGGCGCGGTGGGAAGATCGGATCACATGGGTCTCCGGATGAGGATAGCCGCAGCGGGCAAAGGGAGGTCGGCGCCAGCAGGAGGCAGCAGCCTCAGCCGGCGTAGACCTTGATCAGGTCGTAGAGATAGTCGCGCCCGCTATAGACCGCCTTGACGATCGCCCGCTCGTTGAGTCCGTGCGCGCCATTGCCGTCGGGATCGCCGTACAGGCCCGGCGGTCCGTAGGAGGGGATGCCGATCGCCTCGAGATAGATGCCGTCGGTCGCGCCGGTCGACATCAGCGGCGCCAGCGGAACGCCCGGATAATAACGCGCGAGCAGCTTTTCCGCCGGCCCGACGATCTTGGGATCGAGCGGCGGCGGCACCGCGGCGGGGCCGCGATCGTCGACCTGCTTCACCGTCATCCGCGGATCGGCGACGACTGTCGCCAGCGTCGCGCGCACCGCATCGGACGAGACGCCGGGGAAGATGCGGCAGTTGATGTTGACCCCGGCACGCTGCGGCAGCGCATTGTTGGCATGGCCGCCGTCGAGCAGCGTCGCGACGCAGGTGGTGCGCAGCATCGAATGATAGCTCTTGTCGCTGTTGAGCAGCGCCTCCGCCGCATGGTCGGTGGGATCGGCGGCGAATTTGACCATCGCCGCGCCCATCGCATCGCCGCGCGCCTTGCCCGCAACGCGGAAATAGGCGCGCGTCGTATCGGTCATCTGCACCGGAAAGTCATAGTCGCGGATCCGGCCGATCGCGTCGGCGAGTTCGTAGATCGCATTGTCGCGCACCGGGGCGGAACTGTGGCCGCCAGGGTTGGTCGCCTCGATCCGGTAATTGACCGCGGCCTTCTCGCCGACATGCATGTTGGCGATCACCAGCCGTCCCTTGCCGTCGGTCCGACCGCCACCGCCCTCGTTGAGCGCGAATTCCGCCGCGATCAGATCGGGCTTGTTCTCAGCGAGCCATTTGACGCCGTTGAACGCCCAGCTGGTCTCCTCGCCGCAGGTCAGCGCCAGCTTGATCGTCCGCTTGGGCGTATAGCCGCTCTGCTTGAAGCGGATCATCGAATCGACCCAGATCGCGTCCATCGCCTTCATGTCGGACGTGCCGCGGCCGTAGAAATAGCCGTTTTCCTCGACCATCTTATAGGGATCGCGCGTCCAGTCCTCGGCCTTGGCGACGACGACGTCGATATGGCCGATCATCAGCATCGGCTTCAGCGTCTTGGACGAGCCCGGCAGCACCACGACGATGCCGCCCTCCTTGGGATGATCGGGCACGGCGAAGCGCGTGATCGCCGCATCGGTATAGCCCGCCGCCTTCAGCCGCCCCTCCACCTTGTCGGCGAGCGCGGTGCAGCTGCCGGTGGTGATGCTGGTGTCGGTCTCGACCATCTCCTGGTAGAGCGCGCGGAACGCCTGCTGATCGGGGCGCAGCGTCGATGGCGGGGCGGGCGCGACCTGCGCGCTCGCCGCCAGCGGCACGGCCAGCGCCGCCGCCCCGAACACGATCCGATGCCCCAGTCTCATGATATGTCCCCCAACGATGTCAGACCATAATGCACGATCGGCGCGCGGCCGGAAGCCGCCGGCCGGATTTTATCGCTGCGTGAACAGCGCCTTGGGCAGCACGACATGGACGCCCTTGTTGCGATCGACCAATTCGGTGACCTCGACGTCGCCGGCGACGCTGACCAGCATGTAGGCGTCGTCGCGGCTCATGCCCTTTTCGGCGACGAGGAAGTCGATCATGTTGCGCAGCGCCTTGCGCGTCGCATGGCTGAGATCGTCGTCGAAGCCCATCGCGATATAGGCCTTGGGCGTCTCGGCACGCGGATAGGCGATCGCCGTCTTCTTGTGCAGCACGAATTCGAACGTGCCGGTCAGCGACGTCTCCAGCGCGGTGATGTCGACCTCGCCATTCCCTTGCGCGGCATGACCGTCACCGGCCTGGAACAGCGCCCCCGCGGCATGAACGGGCAGGAACAATGTCGTCCCCGCGACCAGCGCCTTGTCGTCCATATTCCCGCCGTTGATCGTCGGCGGCGCGGAATCGTAGCGGCCGAAGGCGGGCGGCGGCGCGACGCCCATGCTGCCGAAGAAGGGCGCCAGCGGCACCTCGACCCCCGGCGCGAACCGGCCGATCATCCGCTTGGCGTCGAGCGGCACGATCTTCATCCGCGCATAGGGGAAATCGTCGGTAAGGAATCCCGCGCCGTAGCGAAAGGCGTTATAGGCATAGGGAATGGCGAGATCGATCTTGCGGATGCGTACCTCGAGCATATCGCCGGGCTCCGCGCCCTCGATCGCGATCGGGCCGGTGAGGATATGCCCGCCCGGCCCACGCGCGCTCGCCGGCACGCCGTCATAGACGGCGCGCAACGCCGGCTCGACATCGGCCGGCGCGACGCCCGCCTTCTCCAGCCCCGCCGGGCTGTTGGTGAGCAGCGTGTGGATCACCACCGTATCGCCCGACCGTATCGTCAGCACCGGCGGGTCGGTCGCGTCATAATGGCCCCAGGCGACCGTCTGCGGCGTCGCCTTCAGCTCATAGGTCGCGGCGGCGGCCGGCATGGCCGTCGCGGCGAGCAGCGCCGTCATCCAATATCGCATCGTCATCCCCCTCAATAGGCCAAAGCACAGCCGTCAGCGCGCATCTCGCTCGCCGCGGCATAGACGCGGGTGTCGCCGTCCATCCGATGCTCGACGCATTCGTAGCGGCCGAAGCCGCCGTCGGGCTCGCCGATCGTCCAGCCGATCTCCGCCAGCCGTTGCCGCGTCGCGTGCGGCACGCCCGTCTCGAGCCGCAGCAGGCCGCGCGGGCCGAGCCCGGCGGCATCCTCCCCCATCGACTGCGACGACCCCTCGTGATGCCAGCGCGGCGCATCGCCGGCCGACTGGATCTCCAGCCCATAGTCGACCCGGTTGACGATGATCTGCGTCTGGCCCTGCGGCTGCATGTCGCCGCCCATCACGCCGAAGCTCATCCACGGATCGCGTCCCCGCGTCGCGAAGCCGGGGATGATCGTCTGGAACGGGCGCTTGCCCGGCGCATAGATATTGGGGTGGCCGTCCTGGAGGCTGAACAGCTGGCCGCGATCCTGGAACATGAAGCCGAGGCCGTCGGCGACCAGCCCCGATCCCATGCCGCGGAAGTTGGACTGGATCATCGACACCATCATGCCGTCCGCATCGGCGCAGCTGAAATAGGTGGTGTCGCCATGGCTCGGCGCCTGTCCGGGATAGACGGGATCGAGGATGCGATCGGGCCGGATCAGCTTTGCGCGCTGGCGCGCATAGTCCTTCGAGATCAGCCATTCGACCGGCACCTTGCTGAACCGCGGGTCGGCGTAGAAGCGCGCGCGGTCCTCATAGGCGAGCCGCTTGGCCTCGGCCTGGAGGTGGATCGACAGCGGCGACTGGAAGCCCGCCTCGCCGAGATCGAACGTTTCGAGGATGTTGAGCATCTGCAACGTGGCGATGCCCTGCGTATTGGCGCCCAGCGCGTGAACGTCGACGCCGCGATAGCCGGTACGATGCGGCTCGACCCATTCGGAATGGTGCGCCGCCAGATCCTCATAGCGCAACCAGCCGCCGATCCGCTTGAAATAGCGGTCGATCGTTCGCGCGATATCGCCGGTGTAGAAGGCGTCGCGGCCACCGGCGGCGATCGCGCGATAGGTGCGGGCGAGATCGGGATTGCGGAACACCTGCCCCGCCGCCGGTCCCTTGCCATCGGCGAGGCCATAGGTGCGCAGCGCGTTCGCCGTCTCTTCGATGCCGTTACCCGGCCGGCGGAACGCCGCCATGCTGCGGCGGATGTAATAAGCGATGATGTCGGGCACCGGCGCCCCCGCCTCGGCATGGGCGATCGCCGGCTCGAACAGCTGCGCCCACGGCAGCCGCCCGTAGCGCCGGTGCATCGTCCACCAGGCATCCACCGCCCCCGGCACCGACACCGACACCGCGCCGAGCGGCGGCAGCGCGCCGCCCCGCGCCCGCGACCGCACCGTCTCCAGGCTCAGCCCGCGCGGCGACGCGCCCGATCCCGCCAGTCCGACGACCTTGCGCTGCCGGGGGTCCCAGATCATCGCATAGGCATCGCCGCCGATGCCGCTCGACGTCGGTTCGAGCATGCCGAGACAGGCGTTGATCGCGATCGCGGCATCCACCGCCGAACCACCGCGGCGCAGGATGTCGATTCCCGCCTGCGTCGCCAGCGGGTGCGCGGTGCCGGCGGCGCCGTGCAGGCCATAAGCGGCGGTCCGCGACGCGAAGCTCGCGCCGACCGGGCGATCACCGGCGGACACGTCGGGGCGCAGGAAGCGATCGGCGCCCGCCTCCCATCGGGGCGGCAGCGCCGGCGCCGCCGGTGACCGCGCGCCCCCCTGCCCCGGCCCCGGCGCGCCCTGTCCGCCCGGCACGCCGCGGCCGTCCTGCCCCGCCGCCGCGCCGGCAGCGGGACCCAGCGCCGCCGCCGGCAGGGCGGCAAGGAAGGTACGACGATGCATGATGGATCTTCCCGACGTTGATCGCTGATCCTCGCGAGCTTCGCCCGCGTGCACAAGGGGTTGCTTGACGTAGCTGCGATAGGGCGGCCGCCGGCGCGCAACCGGGTTGCGCAGGCCGATCGTCGTCGCCTAGCGTGCGGCGTTTCGGGCCTCACATCAGGATCATCGGCATGGATCGTCGCGTCTTCATCATGTCCACCGCCGCCACCGCCGGGTTGAGCCTGCTGCCCGCCCGATCCGCCCTCGCGCAGGCCGCCCCTGCCAATGCGACGCCGGCGTCGGCGGGCGACGCGCGGCTCAACGCCGCCTTCGATCAGGTGCTCGACGAGACGGTCCGCCAGTCGCCTGAATTCGCCACCTCGCTTGGCCTCGATACCGGCAAGAATGCCGCCCTGCGCCACACGCTCGGCGACAACAGCTACAAGGCGATCGCCGACGATCTCGCCCGCAACCGCCGCGCGCGTGCGCTGATCACCGCGGTCGATCCCGCCTCGCTGTCGCCGCAGGCGCGGATCGATCGCGAGGTCGTCCTCTACAATATCGAATCGAACATGGTCGGCCCGGAGCGGTTCGGGCTCGCCTCGCCGCAGGGGCCCTATCCGATCTCGCAGCAGGACGGTGTCTATTTCTCGCTGCCCGACTTTCTCGCCTCGACCCATCCGGTCAAGACCGCGGACGATGCGGAGGCGTATCTCGACCGGCTGGCGCTGATGGGCCGCCAGCTCGACAATGAGACCGAGGTGCAGCGGCGCGAGGCGGCGAAGGGCCGGGTCGCGCCCGATTTCTCGCTCGATCTCGCGCTCGGCCAGATGGCGAAGCTGCGCGCCCCCGCGCCCGCCGACAGCCAGTTGGTCCAGTCGCTGACCCGCCGCACCGCGGCGGCGACCATCCCCGGCGACTGGCAGGCCCGCGCCGCCAGGATCGTCGCCGCGCAGGTCTATCCCGCGCTCGACCGGCAGATCGCGCTGCTCCGCGCGCTGCGCCCGAAGGCGCGGTCGGCGGCCGGCATCTGGGCGATTCCCGACGGCGCGGCGATCTATGCCGCCGCCCTGGCGCAATCGACGACCACCGATCTGTCACCCGAGGCAGTCCATCGCATGGGCCTGCAACAGGTCGCGGAGCTTACCGCGCAGCTCGATCCGATCCTGCGCAGCCAGGGGCTGACGCAGGGCAGCGTCGGCGCCCGCCTCGATCAGCTCAACCGCCTGCCCGCGCAGCTCTTCGCCGACAGCGATGCGGGCCGCACCGCATTGCTCGCCAGCCTCAACGCCGGCGTGCGGGCGATGCAGGCCCGGCTGCCGCAGGCGTTCAGCAATCCGCCCAATGCGGCGCTCGAGATCCGCCGCGTCGCGCCCGAGATCCAGGACGGCGCCCCCAACGGCTATTATTTCCGCGCGCCGCTCGATGGCTCGCGCGCCGCCATCTACTGGATCAACCTCAAGAGCGTGAACGACTGGCCGAAATACACGCTGCCGAGCCTGACCTATCACGAGGGCGTGCCGGGCCATCACCTGCAGATCTCGACGGCGCAGCGCGCGCCGACGCATCCCTTGCGCAAGATCGCCTTCTTCAACGCCTATCTCGAAGGCTGGGCGCTTTATGCCGAACAGCTCGCCGACGAGCTTGGCGGCTATGCCTCACCGGTGGAGCGCGCCGGCTATCTCCAGTCCTTCCTGTTCCGCGCCGCGCGTCTGGTGGTCGATACCGGCATCCACACCAAGCAGTGGACGCATGACCAGGCGACACGATACCTCGTCGACACCGTCGGGTTCGCGCCCGGCCGCTCGCAGCGCGAGGTCGAGCGCTATTGCGTCTCGCCCGGTCAGGCATGCAGCTACAAGATCGGCCACGCCGCCTGGCTGCGCGCCCGCGAAACCGCCAGGACGATCGCCGGCGACCGCTTCGACCTCAAACATTTCCACGACGTGCTGGAGGCCGGCGCCATGCCGCTCTCGATGCTGCAACGGATCGTCGAGGAGCGCGCCCGCGCGATTTGACCGGCGCGGCGGATGGGCGTGGTCAGCGGCCTTCATGCAGAGATGCGGTTCGGGAGCCTGGCCTAGCCGCCGTTTCCTCCGGAGATCGCGAACAGGCCGCCCACGCCGAGAGCGTAGAGGACCAGCACCGTCAGGGAGTCGATCCCCATCCGCAAGATCTGCCGCTTGGGCCGGAAGATCAGGCCTGCGGCGTAGACGCAGGTCAGCAGGACGCCGAGACCTGCGAGATAGATGTCGCTGGCCTGCGCGTCTGGCAGCACCGCCTTGCCGGAAATGACGACGGCCACCAGGAAGAGGACCGGGAGAAAGGCATTGCCGCCGAAAATGTCGCTGACCGCGAGCTGATAATCCTTCATCCGAACCGACGCGATACCGGTCGACAATTCGGGTAGCGACGTCGCCGCCGCCAGTACCGTCGCGCCGAACAGGACCCCGCTGAGCCCGATGGTCTCGGCGATGGCATCGCCGCTACGTTCCAGCAGCACACCGGCCGCCAGCGTGGCCAGCGCAGCCGCGCCGAAGACCAAGGCGACGCGGACCGTGCTCTCACCCTTCCGACCGGATGCATCGTCCTTCTTGGCCTGCGAGTAACCCTTGGGTTCGTCCTGGCCATCGGGTGCGGTGCCGCTCGCGTCGTGCCATGGCAGCCCCTTACTGGCTTTGCTGGAGAGCCAAACGCCGATCACCCACAGAACCGCGATCAACACCGCCCCGGGAGTCAGGCGGGCCGCGATCAGCGTACCGGGCAATTGCGTCGCCATGATCGCCACGATCAGCACCGCGACGACCAAAACGGCTTCCACGACCAGCGTGAGGCTGGCGGCACGGTAGGTCAGGGGCATTCGTTCCGTCATGGCGACATCCATCGCCACGAGCACGACCGTCTGGATCGCGATGCCACCCAGGATGTTGCCGACCGCCACCCCCAGATTGCCAGCCAATGCCGCACTGACCGTGATCGCGATCTCGGGCAGGTTGGTGGCGACGGCGAGCACGATGATGCCGCCCAGCGCCTTGCCGAGATGGAGCCGCGAGGCGAGGATGTCGGTGGTATCGGCAAGTTTCACGCCGGCGACCCAAATCACGCCCGCACAGCCGGCAAAGATCGCGAGCAGGACCGGTAGGCTGAGACCGTTGAACATGCGTGACTTTCGATGTGCCTGCGAGCGACAGGCGATCGACCATAGCGAACCGGCTGAACAAGCGTTCCTGGACGATCCAGCTTTCAATACGGGGCCGGTTGCACGACCGATGCGATCGTATCGGTCACCGCGCCGACCACCACATCGCCTCAACTGCCGGAACCGGACCGATTCCGAGCAATCAGAGGATCGATCGTCCGCAAATATTTGCTGAGTGTATCGCCCGCCCGTACGTCTCACCATCATGCGACTGGTACGATCCGATCCGGCGGGGGGCACGCCCGACCTGCTCGCGATGCTGCGGCAGATGCGGCCGGCGCTGCTCGCCTTCTTCCTGCGCCGCCTGCACGATCGTACGCTCGCCGAGGATCTGGTGCAGGACATGTTCGTGCGGATCAGCGGCATGGACGGACGCGTCGCCGGCAATCCCGAAGGCTATATCTTTCAGACCGCGGCCAATCTGTTGCGCGATCACGTCCGCCGCGAGGCGACGCGGGTGCGCTATATCCAGTCTTGGGCGGAAGACGGCAGCGCCGACGTCGACACGTTCGACGCCGAACGCCTGCTCGCCGCGCGGCAGAGCGTGGGCTGCGTCGCGACGACGCTTGCCACCCTGCCCGACCGGACCCGCCAGATCTTCATCCTCTACCGGCTCGAGAACCTGCAACGCAAAGCCATCGCCGCGGCGTTCGGCATCTCGGTCAGCGCGGTCGAGAAGCATATCGCCAAGGCGATGCAGGCGCTGCTCGCGAATGCGGAGGAGCGGCGATGAGCGGCGACGCGGCGATGGCGGACCGGGAGGCGGCGATCGGCTGGTGCATCCGGCTCGACGCAGGCGACCTCAGCCCCGCCGAACATCGCGCCTTGCGCGATTGGCTCGCCGGCGATGCGAACCGTCAGTCGCATCTCGATCAAGCGCTGGCGCTATGGGCGGGGATCGAGGCGGACGCCGAGACGCCCGAGCTGATCGCCTTGCGCCACGAGGCCCGCGACGCGATGGCGTGCGCCGCCGCGCGGCGTCCGCTCGCCGTGCTGCGCCGGACGCCGTGGCAGGCGATCGCAGCGGCGCTGGCGCTGGTCGCCGTCGCATTGGCGGCCTTGCTCTGGCAGCAGCAGGGCGGCGCCGTCTACCGGACCGGGATCGGCGAGCGGCGCGTCGTCGCGCTCGCCGACGGTTCGCGACTGTCGCTCGACGCCGACAGCGTGGTCTCGACCGCCTTCACCGATCAGCGCCGCGACCTGACGCTGGTGCGCGGCCGCGCGCGCTTCAAGGTCGCCAAGAACCCGCTGCGCCCCTTTGCCGTCCACGTCGGCCGCGACGTGGTGGTCGCCACCGGCACCGAATTCTCGGTCGAGGCGCTGACCGGCGAAATCCGCGTCGGCCTGTTCGAGGGCCATGTCGCCATCCTCCACGATGCCGGGCGCGGCCCGGTCGCGACGCTGGCCCGCCGCGGCGACCGGCTCGTCCCCGCCGAGCGCGCCTTGGTGCCGGGCAGCGAACTGCGGCTGGCGGCGGGTGCGGCCGCGGCGTCGATCACGCCGCTCGCCGCGGGGGACGGGCTCGACGAGGGGCAGCTGAGCTTCACCGCCGAACCGCTCGCGATCGCGGCGGAGCGGATGAACCGCTTTGCCGGCGCGCGCCGGATCGTCGTCGCGCCGGCGGTCGCCGACCTGCGGATCAGCGGCGTGTTCAACGCCGGTGACAGCGACGCCTTTGCCCAGGCGGTCGCGGCGACCCTGCCGACCCGCGTCGAAACCGGTCGCGACACGCTCACGCTCGTCGCGCGCTAATAGCCAATCCCATACCAATCTGCAGGACAGGTATTAATTTCGCGCAACGTGCTGAGCATCCGGAGCCCTCGTGCGTCATAAAAACACAACATAAGAGGGGTTTCGATACATGGCAGGATGTCGCCATCTGTTCACCGCCGTCAGCCTGGCGGCCCTCGCCACGATGACGATCGCATCGCCTGCCGTCGCGCAGCAGCGTCCGGTTCGTATCGCCATCAAGGCGCAATCGCTCGGCCAGGCGCTCCGCATGTTCGGGCGGCAGGCGCATATCCAGCTCGCCTTTGACGAAGCGCTGCTCGGCACGCGCACCGCCCCCCCGCTCGTCGGCAGCATGACCGTCGAGACAGGGCTGGACCGGCTGTTGCAAGGCAGCGGGCTCGCCGTCGCGCGGACGCCGCAGGGCGTCTATGTCATCAGCCGCGCCGCGGGCCTGGTGCCGGCCGCGTTGACCGCACAGAGCGATACGGTCGGCCCGGTCGATGCGCAGGCCGATCGTCAGGACGATCCGAGCCCGGATGGCGAGGATGTCGTCGTCACCGGATCGCGCATCCGCTCGAAGAACCTCGTCGAGACCGCACCGGTGACCAGCGTCGGCCAGGCCGAGATCAAGCTGCAATCTGCGTTCAGCGTGCAGGAGGTGCTCAACCGCGTACCCGCGATCAAGAACAGCGACACCAATCTGTCGAACGGCAATGGTCGCCAGCAATTCGATTTTCACGGCCTCGGCACCAACCGCACGCTGACGCTGATCGACGGTCAGCGGATCGGCGTGACCGAAGGGATCGACGCGTCGGTGATACCGGTCGGGCTGATCGAGCGCGTCGACCTGCTCACCGGCGGCGCTTCCGCGGTCTATGGCTCGGATGCGATCGGCGGAGTCGTCAACTTCATCCTGCGCAAGGATTTCGAAGGGCTCAACGCCAATATCAACTACGGCTTCTACAACGCCGACAATCGCGACAACATCGCCGCCCAGGCGGCACGCAATTCGGGTTTCGCCGTGCCGACCGGCGCGCGCAACGACGGCGGCCGGTTCGACGCCAATATCAGCATCGGCCACAATTTCGCCGGCGGTCGCGGAAATGTCGCGCTGTTCGGCGCGTACAGCCAGGTCGAGCCGGTGCTCGCCACCTCGCGCTCCTTTTCGGTCTGTCCGATCACGCTGTCGGGCCAGACCGTGGTCTGCGCCTCCCCCTCGTCGGCGACACCGGCCGGTTATTTTCAGGCGCTGTCCGGCCCCGCCCAGACCGGCGCCATCTTCACCAATGCCGCCGACGGCGCGCGCGCCTTTGCCCCGTATACCGGCACCAACGGCTATAACTACAACGACGCTTTCTATTTCCAGCGTCAGAATACCCGCTACAACGGCGCGGTCTTCCTAAACTACGAAGTGTCGCCGGCGATCCAGCTCTACGCCAACGGCCTGTATCTCCGGTCGGACGCCACCAGCCAGTCGGCACCGGCGACGATCCAACCCGGGTCGGTGGCGTACAGCATCAATTGCGACAATCCGCTGCTGTCTGCGCAGCAGGCGCAATCGCTGTGCGGCACGGCGGCGGGCACCGCGACCAGCGTCACCACGGACGTGCGCTATCGCTTCAGCGCGCCGCAGATCACCCGTTCCCGCAACGAAATCTATCGCGGCGTCGCCGGCGTCCGCGGCGATCTCGGCAGCGCCTGGCATTATGACGTCGGCGGGGTCTATTCGACGACCCTATATCGCCAGCGCCAGCTCAATCGCGTCGATCCGGTCAAGGTCGCCAACGCCTTGCAGGTGGTGGACGTCAATGGCGTCGCGACTTGCGCCGCAGCGGCGAGCAATCCCGGCTGCGTCCCGCTCGATATCTTCACCACCGCCGGGCCGAGCGCCGCGGCGATCGACTATGTCTCCTATGCCGAAGGCGGCGGGCTGTTCCGTGAACGCTACGAACAATGGGTCGGCAATGCCAATATCACCGGTGACCTCGGCGAATATGGCATCCGCAGCCCGTTCTCGAGCAAGGGGGTGAATGTCGCGCTCGGCACCGAATATCGCAGGAACACCTATCGCTCCAACCCGGACGCCGCTTATACCGCAGCCTTCGGATCGACGGCCAATAGCCTGTCGAACCACGCCTTCGACATCTATGGCGAGATCAACGTGCCGCTGGTCAGCGACCGGCCGTTCGTCCGCGATCTGAGCTTCGGCGCGGCGATCCGCGGCTCCGATTATTCCGGCGTCGACAAGATGCGCTCGACCTACAAGATCGACGGCAGCTGGCGCCCGGTCGAGGACCTGCTCCTGCGCGCCAGCTACAACAAGGCGACGCGCGCGCCGAGCATCTACGAACTCTCGTCCAACGCCTCGGTCAGCTACGGCACGCTCGACGCCAATACATTGGGCGATCCGTGCGCCGGTGCGACGCCATCCGCCAGCCTCGCCGTCTGCCAGAAGAGCGGCGTGACCGCCGCGCAATATGGCACGATCCCGCAATGTCCCGACAATCTCTGCACCGTCCGCAACGGCTCGCAGGGTCTCGTCACCCCGGAGATCGCCCATACCTATACTTATGGTCTGGTGGTGACGCCGCACTGGCTGCGTGGCCTGTCGCTCACCGCCGATTATTACAGCATCCAGATCGAAAACGGCATCGGCTATTATCGCGCGATCGATTTCCTGCAGACCTGCGCCAACACGGGCTACGACTTCTTCTGCGGCCAGCTCGTCCGCAATGCCGACGGCAGCCTGTTCAGCAACACGGGATCGACGAGCGGTTACATCAATCAGGGCTACAGCAATCTCGGCAAGACCAACGCGCGCGGCTTCAACTTCTCGGCCAATTACGATCGGCGGCTCGGCGGCTGGGCGAAACTGTCGACCAGCTATGTCGCGACGTTGCAGACCGCCAAGGGCGGCGACCTCGGCCTGCCGGACACCGACTTCAACGTCGTCGGCCTGTTCGGCCCCTATGCCGGCCAGGGCTACCGCCGCTACCAGCATAATGTCCGCGTAACGCTCGCCTCACCGGACAGCGCGAAGACGCAGGGGCTGGTGTCGCTCAACTGGCGGCACAATTCGGGGCTCAAGAATTCACGGCTCGACGGCAATCCGATCTTCGGCGCCGACGATGCGAGCGTTCCCGACGCATACAAATATCTGCCGGCCTATGATCTGTTCGATCTCAGCACCAGCGTTACCGTATCGCGCAGCCTGACGCTGCGCGTCGTCGTCAACAATATCTTCAACACCAATCCGCCGGTGCGGCCCAGCCCGCCGCTCGAAGCGGCGGAGCGGGTCAACACCTCGCCGTCGGTCTATGACGCGCTCGGCCGATCGATCAACATGGGGGCGACACTCAATTTCTGATGATCCTCACCCCGCCGCCGCACCGGCCGATGCGTCGCGACGCGAGTTGCTCGTCGGGGGCGGTGCGGCCTTCCTGCTCGGCCTGACCGCCGTGGACGAGGCGGCGCAGGCCGGCGAGCCCGCCGGGCGGCGCGGGCATCGGCTGGTCGCCACCACGCCCGCCAGCGAATGGCTGCTCGGCCACCCGGTCGGCAACGGCCGGATCGGCGCGATGATGGGCGGCGCCGTCGCGCAGGAGGTGATCGCGCTCAATCACGACAGCCTGTGGTCGGGCCAGCCGGCGGAGCGGCCCGACCATGACGGCCGCGCCGCACTCGCCGCGGTGCGCGACGCGGTCTTCGCCGATGATCCGCGCGCGGCCGACCGGCTGAGCAAGCGCCTGCAGGGCGCCTTCAGCCAGAGCTATGCGCCGATGGCGAACCTGCTGCTCGACCTGTCGCACGATGCGCCGGTCAGCGACTATCGCCGCGCGCTCGATCTCGACCGTGGCATCGCCACCGTCTCCTACCGCTGCGCCGGGACCACCTTTCGCCGCGAGCTGTTCGCCTCGCACCCCGATCAGATCATCATCCTGCGCCTCACCGCCGATCGCGCCGGCGCGCTCGACGGCCGGATCGCGCTGGCGACGCTGTTGCAGGGCGAGGCGGTCGCGCAGGACGACCGCGTGACGCTCACCGGCAAGGCGCCGACACGCTGCGCGCCGGACTATCGCGACGTCGCCGATCCGGTCGCCTATTCGGACCGGCCTGGCCACGGCATGGCCTTTGCGACGATCCTGTCGGTCGAGACCAAGGGCGGCCGCGTCGCGAGCCGGGGCGATGCGCTGCACGTCACCGGCGCCGATGCCATCGTCATCCGCATCGCCGCGGCGACCGGCTTCCGCGGTTTCGACCGCATGCCCGACACGCCCGCCGCGACCGTCGTCGCCGAGGCGACGCGCGTCCTGGCGGCCGGCGGCAGACCGTTCGCGACGCTGCGCACGCGCCATCTGCGCGATCATCAGGCGCTCTACCGGCGCACCGCGCTGGCGTTGACCGATGCGGCGGACGATGCGGAGGCGGCGCAGGTCGAGCGGCTGTTCCACCTCGGCCGCTATCTGCTGATCGCCGCCTCGCGCGCCGGGACGATGCCCGCCAACCTGCAAGGCCTGTGGAACGCGAAGCTGCGGCCGCCGTGGAGCTGCAACTACACCACCAACATCAACGTGCAGATGAATTACTGGCCGGCGGAAAGCTGCAATCTCTCCGAATGCCACCTGCCGCTGATCGATCATATTGAGCGGCTCGCCGTCAATGGCGCGCGCACCGCGCGCACGCTCTATGGGCTGCCCGGCTGGTGCGTGCATCACAACAGCGATCTGTGGGCGATGACCAACCCGGTCGGCGAAGGCGCGGGCGACCCCAATTGGGCGAACTGGCCGATGGGCGGGGCGTGGCTCGCCCGCCATGTCTGGGACCATTATCAGTTCACCGGCGACCGCCGCTTCCTCGCCGAGCGCGGCTTCCCGCTGCTGCGCGGCTGCGCCGACTTTTGCGCGGCATGGCTGGTCGCGGATCCGGCCGGCGCGCGACTGACCACCGCACCGTCGATCTCGCCGGAGAACCTGTTCGTCGTCGCGCCCGGCCAGACCGCGGCGATCAGCGCGGGCTGCACGATGGACCTCGCGCTGATCCGCGAGCTGTTCCGGCATTGCATCGCCGCGGCCGCGCTGGTCGGCGACACCAGCGATCTCGCCCCGCGGCTGACCGCGCTGCTTGACCGGTTGGAGCCCTATCGGGTCGGCCGCTACGGCCAGTTGCAGGAATGGTCGCAAGATTATGCGGAGCAGGACCCCGGCCACCGCCACGTCTCGCATCTCTACCCGCTCTATCCCGGCGCCGAGCTGACGCCGCAGCGCACGCCGACGCTGGCGACCGCGGGCGCCGTGTCGCTCGCACGACGCGAGGCGCATGGCGGATCGAGCACCGGCTGGAGCCGTGCCTGGGCGACGGCGATCTGGGCGCGGCTCGGCCGGCGCGAGGATACCGCCCGGTCGCTGACCGCCTTCCTCGGCCATGCGGTCGCCGCCAATCTGCTCGACACGCATCCGATGCAGCCGCGGCCCGTCTTCCAGATCGACGGCAATTTCGGCATCACCGCCGCCATCGCCGAGATGCTGCTGCAGAGCCACGACGATGTCGTCGCGCTGCTGCCGGCGATGCCGGCGGGCTGGCGATCGGGCAATTTCACCGGCCTGCGCGCACGCGGCGGCCATACCGTCGACATCACGTGGCAGCCGGACGCGATCCACGCCACGGTGACGGCAGGCGGCGACGCGCTCGTCCTGCGCGCGCCGCCGGGCTTCGCCGTGACGACGATCCGACAGGGTCACCGCCGCTGCGACTTCGGGCGCGATGACGGCGTCACCCGCGTGCGCACGCGGCGCTGGCTGCGTTATGCGATCACCCTGCGTCCTGTGCCGCCCGCTCCGGCGACTGCGGCCTGACCGAACCTCCCTTCAGGACCTTTCATGCCGATCCTATCGCGTCGCACCCTCATGGCCTCGGGCCTCGCCAGCGCGGGCATCAGCCTCGCCCAGGCGTCACCGCCTGGGCCGGCCGCCCCGGCGCCCTACGGTGCGACGCCCTCGCCCCGCCAGCTCGCCTGGCACCGGCGCGAGCAATATGCCTTCGTCCACTTTTCGATCAACACCTTCACCAATCGCGAATGGGGCTATGGCGACGAAAGCCCGGCGCTGTTCGACCCCACCGACTTCTCGGCCGATCAGATCGTCGATGCGGCCAAGGCGGGCGGCTTGCGCGGCCTCATCCTCACCGCCAAACACCATGATGGCTTCTGCCTGTGGCCGACCCGGCTTACCGAGCATTGCGTGCGCAACAGCCCGTTCCGCGGCGGCAAGGGCGACGTCGTTCGCGAATTTGAACGGGCCTGCCGCCGGGCTGGGCTCGCCTTCGGCCTGTATCTGTCGCCATGGGACCGTAATCATGCCGATTATGGCCGGCCCGCCTATATCGATTATTACCGGCGACAGATCGTCGAGCTCTGCACCCGCTACGGCCCGCTGTTCGAATTCTGGTTCGACGGCGCCAATGGCGGCGACGGCTATTATGGCGGCGCGCGCGAGACGCGGAAGATCGACGCCGAGGCCTATTACAATTGGCCCGAGATCGTCGCGCTGGTGCATCGCCATCAGCCGATGGCCTGCACCTTCGAACCGCTCGGATCGGATGCGCGCTGGGTCGGCAATGAGGATGGCGTCGCCGGCGATCCCTGCTGGCCGACCATGCCGAACCACAAGCCGAGCCAGGCGGAGGGTAATGCCGGGCTGCGCGACGGCCCGCTCTGGTGGCCGGCAGAGACCAATACCTCGATCCGGCCGGGCTGGTTCTACCATGAAGACGAGGATTCGAAGGTCAAGGATCCGCAGCGGCTGGTGCGGCTGTACGACGAGTCCGTCGCGCGCGGCACCAATCTGATCCTCAACCTGCCGCCCGACCGGCGCGGCCGGCTCGCCGACATCGATTGCGCGGTGCTCCGGTCGTTCGGCGATGCGCAGCGCGCCACCTTCGCGAACGATCTCGCCCGGGGTGCCGTCGCGCAGGCCGACCAGGTCCGTGGCAGCGCCTATGCCGCGGCGCGGGTGCTGGACGGCGATCCGAACAGCTATTGGTCGCCCCCCGACGCCGTCCATACGCCATCGCTGGTCCTCGAGCTGCCGCCCGGACGCGCCTTCGACCTGATCCGCTTGCGCGAATGTCTGCCGCTCGGCGTGCGCGTCACCCGCTTCGCGATCGATCTCGACCACGGCAGCGGCTGGCGCGAGGTCGCCGCAGGTGCCTGTATCGCCGCGCAACGCATCGTCCGCCTGCCCGCGCCCGTACAGGCCCGTCGCCTGCGCCTGCGCATCACCGAGGCGCCGGCATGTCCCGCGATCAGCGAGATCGCCCTGTTCCGGCAGGTGACCCCACTGCCGGTCGCGCGCCCTGCCGCGCCCGATCAGAACGCGGTCTCACCGGCGGAGTGGACGCTGGTGTCGAGCTCCGCGCCGCATGTGCAGGCGCTGTTCGACGCGGATGCCGGGACGGTCTGGCGGATGCCGGTGTCGGGCGGCCCGGCAGAGGCGGCGGTCACGCTTCGCTTCCATACCGCGCAGCGCCTCGCCGGCTTCATCCTGACGCCTTCACGCGCCGTCATGGACGATGCCGCGCCGCCCAAACGCTATACGGTCGAGGCCAGTCCCGACGGCAGCAGGTGGCATCCGCTCGCAGACGGCGAGTTTTCCAATATCGTCAACGCACTGTCACCGCAGCATATTGCCTTCGCGTCCGGTGCGGCTGTGACATGGCTGCGCTTCGTCTTCCACCAGACCGCACGGCCCGCCGGCGCTATCGCGATCGCCGATCTTTCCATCCTGAGGCGTTGAGCGTGGGGTCTCGCCGCTGTGTGACCGTGACGGTGACGGTGACGGTGACGGTCGCATGGCGGCGCAACCATTCTCCTGCATCGACCTGACGTCTCGGCTCTCCGCGAGGCGCGGCCAGCCTATGGCTGGTCCATAAGGTGCGCCCCCCCCCCCGGCGCCCCGGCGCAGGTTCGGGAAGACCCCACCAAGGTCCGGGCGAACGGAACCTCGTCGAGATACCGCGATGGCCCGTCTGTCGACAGACGCTCCGGGCAGGTGATCGTGCTGACCGCCCGCTTCGAGACGGAGAACGACGCGCCAGCCAGGCGAAGCAATCCGATACAGGATCGCACGCTGACAGGCGTTCGGCTTGGATCGACGAGGCAACGGCCAAATCATCGTGCACATTGCGCCCGGAGGCTGGAATGGGGCGCGGTCAATCCGGCGTCGCCGGCCGTGCCGCGCGCCGGTCGTCACAGGTGCGGTCATGCGGCTTACGACGGCAGCAGGCTGGCCTTCAGGAGCCACCACCCATGGCGATCGCACGTGGGGGAGCAGACACCCGTCCCGTGCGTTCTGCCAGCGTAACGACAGGAGTCGGATGTGATTGTGAAATTGGGTCAGTTATCGATAGTCGCCTTGCTCCTGGCGGGATGCAGCATCAGCGTCGCCCCCGACAATCAAACGACGAGCGCCAATACGGGCGCACCCGCGGCCGCCGCGCACTGGACCAAAGAGACGCGCGCGCAGTTGCGCCAGGCGATCGACGCGCGGGCGGCGCACGGTCTCGACCAGATGGCATTCGCCAGCAACGCAGGTGACGAGGCCGGCGTAACGCAGCAGGCGCTCGCCTATGCCGCCGCCCTGGCGCGCGGCGCCACCGATCCGACCAAATTATACGAGGTGTATACGGTGCCGCGGCCCAATCCCGACCTGCGCGCCGGGCTGGCCAATGCGCTGCGCGCCAACGACGTGAAAGGCTGGCTCGCCAGCCTCGCGCCAGCCGATCAGAATTACACGCGCCTGTCGAAAGCCTATCTCGCGCTGCGCCAGCAGCCCGGCACGCCGACCCCCGCGATCCCCGTCCATGGCGAGGCGATCAAGCCCGGCGCGGTCGATCCGCGCGTCGCGACGATCGCGCGTGAACTGGTGGTCCTCGACTATCTCGATCAGCGATCGGCGCAGGGCGATCGATATACGCCGACGATGGCCAAGGCGGTGCAGCAGATGCAGGCCGATTACGGCATGAAGCCCGACGGCGTCATCGGCAGCGCGGTGCTCGCGATCCTCAACATGTCCGATACCGATCGCGCGCGCGCCATTGCGATCGCGATGGAAAGGCTGCGCTGGCTCGAACGGACACCGCCCGCGACGCGGATCGACGTCAATCTCGCGGCGGCACGGCTGACCTATTGGCGTGACGGCAAGATCGCCGACAGCCGCAAGGTCGTGGTGGGCGAACCCGACCGCGAGACGCCGCAACTCGGCTCGCCGATCTTCCGCCTCGTCGCCAACCCGACCTGGACGATCCCGCGCTCGATCGAGGGTGAGACGGCGGCGAAGGGCGCGGCCTATCTCAAGGCCAACAATATCGCGCGCAAGGACGGCTGGTTGGTGCAGCAGCCGGGGCCGAAGAATTCGCTCGGCCTCGTCAAGTTCGACATGCTCAACGACCAGGCGATCTACCTGCACGACACGCCCGCCAAGCAGCTGTTCGCGATGATCCAGCGGCAGCGCAGTCACGGCTGCGTGCGCGTCGACGACGCGCTCGGTTTCGCTGAAATCCTCGCGCATGACGAGGGCGTGACCGATCAATGGCATCAGGCACGCGCCACCGGCAAGGAGACGTTCGTCAAGCTGCCCAAGCAGATACCGGTGCGGATGCTCTACCAGACGGTGCTGTTCGACGATGCCGGCGAACCGATCGTGCGCAACGATCCCTATGGCTGGGATGACCGGGTCGGCGCGGCGCTGGGCTTCAAGGCGGGTAAGGCGCTACGCGTCGAGACCCGCGCCAGCGACGAGGGGCCGTGAGCCGCCCGTCGCGCGTCGTGCATCCGGGAACGGCTAGCGCGACGCGTCGCTGCCTTGACGACGATGGCATCGCGCGGCGATCCGCGCAGTCGATCCTGTAAGGGCAAGGGGCGCGATGTTCACGAGCGAAAGCGGCTGGATCCACCTTGCGACCAATGCCGTCGAGATCGTCGGCACCGCGATCATCGTCGTCGGCGCGTTCGCCACGCTGGGGGCGTTCCTCATCGGGATGATCAAAGGCGCGACCGACCGGGCAGTATTGATCGCCGATTTCCGATCGGGACTTGGCCGGTCGATCCTGCTCGGTCTGGAGTTTCTTGTCGCGGCGGACATCATCAATACAGTGGCGGTCGAGCCGACATTGGAGAGCCTCTTGGTCCTCGCCGGCATCGTCCTGATCCGGACTTTCCTGAGTTTTTCGCTGGAAGTCGAAATAGACGGGCGCTGGCCGTGGCAGAAACGCCGGTCGGCCCGAGCGACGCCCTCTGCCGGCGACGCGGAAGACTGATCCGACGCATCCGCGAGCCCATCAGCTTGCCCCGCCCGGCACGCGCGCAGGTGGAGCAGCAGCGGGAGCGGCTGCTGGGGTGAGGCCGAGCCCTCGGGAACGCACGAAAGCCCCGGGCCG
>NZ_JBBBDM010000010.1:0-127296 GCF_037120395.1 Sphingomonas kyungheensis | reverse complement strand
CTGTCGTCGAACACCAGCTACGATCAGGACCGGCTCAACTACGACCAGCAGAAGCTGCGGCAATTCTACCTGACCGAAGGCTATGCCGACTTCCGCGTCACCTCGGCCGTGGCGGAGCTCACCCCCGACAAGCGCGACTTCATCATCACCTATGTGGTCGAGGAAGGGAAACGCTACAAGTTCGGCGACATCACCGTCGACAGCGAGATCCGCGACTTCGACAACACGAAGCTCGCCGCGTCGCTGCCGATCAAGAAGGGCGACTGGTACAATGCCAAGCTGGTAGAGACGTCGGTCGACCAGCTGAGCGAGGCGGCCGGCCTGTTCGGCTATGCCTTCACCGACGTGTCGCCCGACTTCCAGCGCGATCCCGAGACGCTGACGATGGGGATGAACTTCCACATCGCGCAGGCGCAGCGCACCTACATCGAGCGGATCGAGATCAACGGCAACACGCAGACGCAGGACAAGGTCGTCCGCCGCGAGATCCGCCTCGCCGAAGGCGACGCCTTCAACAGCTTCCAGGTCAAGCGCTCGCAGGATCGCATCAACAGCCTCGGCTTCTTCCAGGACAAGATGGAGATCAAGCAGAACCCCGGTTCCGCCGCCGACCGCGTCGTCCTCGAAACCAACGTCGAAGAAAAGAGCAGCGGCGAGCTGCAATTGTCCGTCGGCTATTCCAGCCTGGAAAGCTTCATCGCCCAGGCAAGCGTCACCCAGCGCAATTTCCGCGGCAAGGGCCAGGAGCTGCGGCTGAGCGCGAGCGTCTCGTCCTATTCCAAGTCGGTCAACGCCGGCTTCACCGAACCCTATCTGTTCGACACCAACATCGCGCTCGGCGGCGACATCTTCCGCCGCGATTACAGTTCGTACAGCACCTCGAGCAGTTCGGCGAGTTCCGCCTATGAACAGGTGACCACCGGCTTCCAGATCCGCGCCGGCATGCCGCTCAATGAATATTGGTCGCTGTCGGCTCGCTACGGCCTGTCCTACGATCAGGTCACGCTCGACGCCGACACGTATTATACCAACGGGGTGTGCGATACGGCGATCGCCGGCACCTATCTGTGCGATGCGGTCGGCAGCCGCTGGACCTCGTCGGTCGGCTATTCCTTGCTCTTCGACAGCACCAACAGCCGGCTGCGCCCGACCCGCGGCCGCCGCGTCACCTTCAGCCAGGATTTCGCCGGCCTGGGCGGCGACACGCGCTATATCCGCACCACCGCCAACGCCTCCCAATATATCGACCTGGGATCGAACTTCGTCTTCACCGCCCATGCCGAGGGCGGCTATATCAAGGGGCTGGGGCAGGACGTGCGGCTGACCGACCGTTTCTACCTCGGCGATCCGCAGATGCGTGGCTTCGACATCCGCGGCGTCGGGCCGAGCGTGACGCGCAGCTATTACGATACATCGACGGTGCCGGCGACGGTCACCGACAGCAGCACGACGACACGCACCGCGCTCGGCGGCACCGCTTATTACCAGACGCGGTTCGAACTCGAACTGCCGCTCGGCGCCGGCGCGCGCGAGCTCGGCCTGCGGCCGTCGATCTATCTCGATGTCGGCGCTGTGTTCGGCGGCACCAAGCCGACGCTGGTCGATACCTGTGCGGTCGCCAATGCCGCCGCGACCGCCTGCGTCGCGGGCACGCGGCAATATACCAACAGCGCCGGCGAGTTGCTCTATCTCGACAGCAGCGGCGCGACGACGACGACCAACACCGGCACCGCCTATACCTATACGCTCGGCAGCTATCGCGAGACCTATAGCGGCAATACCGCGCGGCCGCGTGTGTCGCTCGGCGTCGGCGTCAACTGGACCTCGCCGTTCGGGCCATTGCGCATCGATCTCGCCAAGGCGCTGGTCAAGTCACCGGGGGACGACACCAAGCTGGTGACGTTCAACGTCGGCGGGTCGTTCTAGGCGGAACGACCCGTCGCGCGTCACGAATCGGCACGTCCCCGATGCGATGATGCGGCACTGCAACATCCTGACATTTCGCTGACAAGCCAGCTTGCCAGATCATCGCAACGTAACGGCTCCGGCCGGGCCATCGCTGATCAGGACATGAACCATGACGAATGACACGCCCCCGCTCGGCCGCGCCGCCACCCCGCCGCCCGGCGCGGTGCCGCCCGACGCGCCGGCGGTGGTGATCGTCGACCAGGACGCCGGCGTGACCGCCGCGCTGGCGGAGATGCTGCTCGACAACGGCATCGGCGCGACGGCGGTGGCGAGCACGCATGCCCTGCTCGATCATCACCGGCTGCACCGCTGCGACGTCGTCATCCTCGACATGGCGGCCTGCGGCGACGGCGGACTGTCGGTGATGCGCTCGCTCACCGACGGACAGCGCAGCCCGGCGATCATCGTGATGACCAGGCTCGCCACCGAGGTCGACCGGATCGTCGCGCTCGAAATGGGCGCCGACGATTGCGTCGCGCGGCCGATCAGCCCGCGCGAGATGCTGGCGCGGGTGCGCGCGGTGCTGCGGCGGCGCAACCGGCTGTCGCGCGACGGCGTCCGCCCGATCGCGTCGACCGCGCTGCCGCCGGTCGAGGTCGCCTGCTTCGCCGGCTGGGCGTTCGACGTGCGGTCGCGCCGGCTGGTGTCGCCCGCCGGCGAGCCGGTGCCGCTGACCAACGGCGAATTCGGCATGCTCGCCACCTTCGTCACCGCGCCGCAGACGGTGCACAGCCGTGAGGAGCTGGTGCGCGCCTATGGCCGCGAATGGGGCAATCCGCATGATCGCTCGATCGACGTCAACCTCAGCCGCCTGCGTCGCAAGCTCGCGCTGCATGCCCGCGACGAGCTGATCCGCACGGTGCGCAACGGCGGCTATCTGTTCGTACCGATGGTCCATTATCGCCGCCCGGGCGAGACGGCGCTGGCGAATTAGGAAAATTGCAACAGGATTCGGATGTGGTCGCGGACATGCCCGCGAAATTCCGGGGACATGTTGCCCACATACAACAGTCTTCAGCGGCATGATTGCCCGCCCCCCTCGTCCAGGACCCTTGCGATGAACATGCATCCCCACCCGACGCCACCGCCCGACAGCGTGCCGCTGATCGACAATCCCTTCACCCCCGAGATTTTCGCGACCGGCATCTCCGGCCTGTCGGTGATCAACGGCATCGTCTGCATCACCGTCGAAAGCGCGCGCTGCGATCACACCAAGGCGCAGCCGGCGATGGAACGCGTCGTCGTCGGCCGGCTCGCGCTGTCGGTGCCCGCCGCGCAGGGGCTGCTCGCCGGCCTGTTCGACTTCATGGGCCAGCACGGCATCAACCCCCTCGTCACGAACGGAACCGTCACATGCCAGTAAGCTATCGCCCGAGCCTCGGCGCGGCGTGGATCGCCGCGGCGGGATCGCCCTCCTACCGGCTCGGCCATGGCGAGGCGCTGCCGCCGCTGCCGCGCGGCATCACCGGGCCGCATGCCGCGATGGCGCTGCTCGCCGGATCGCCGCTCGCCCCCGCGGTCGCGATCCGCTTCACGCCCCGGCCCTGACCGGACGCGGGCGGCCCGCCGCGAGAGCGCGCCGCCCGCCCGCCATCAGAAGCCCATGGTGAGCGTCGCCGACACCGCGCGCGGCGCGCCGATCTGCGCATAGGTCAGCGACGCGGTCGAGGTCGTGCCGCTGAACCCGCCGACGTACAAGGTGTCGAACAGGTTGCTGACGTTGAGCTGCAGATAGGTCTGGTCGTTGAGCCCGAGCGGCTCGAGCGAGAAGCGCGCATCGAGGTTGACCAGCGTATAGGCCGGCGCCTTCGCGCCATAGACCTGTACCCCGCCGATCACGACCGGCAGGTTCTGGTCGTTGACATAGCGTTCGCCGGTCCGCTTCGCCTCGATGCCGAGCCGCACCGGCCCGGCATGGCCCTCGACGCGGCCGCCGAACGTATAGGTCGGCGCCCCCGCCTCGCGCTTGCCCGCAGTCAGATAGGTGGTCGTCGCGCTCGCCTGCACGTCGTTGAGGATCTTCGACTTGAGATAGGAGCCGAACGCATAGAGCGTCAGCGCGCGCACCGGCCGGTAGCTGACGCTGCCGTCGACGCCATATTTGTGCACCGTGCCGAGGTTGCGGTAGATCGTCGTGTTGGTCTCGAGATCGTAGGACGACGCCAGCCGGTCGTGGAACACCGTGTACCAGCCGGACAGCTGCGCCTGGACGCGCCCCGCCTGATAGCGCAGCCCCGCGTCGAGATTGTCGGTCGTCTCGGGCTTCGCGCCCTCGGCGCCGCTGGTGCCCTGCGCATAATAGAAGCTGTTGTAGAGATTGTCGGTGCCCGGCACCTGCATCCCCTTCGAATAGTTCGCGAAGAAGGCGAGCGGCGCGGTCAGTTGATAGACCAGCCCGGCGCTCGGCAGCACCCGGCTGTAGTGGAAGAGGCGATTCTGCGGCCCCTGATAAGTGGGATAGGCCGCGGCGATGATCGCATCGGTCGCGGCATTCCGGCCCGAGCAGATCAGCGCTCCGCTCGCGCTGGTCGTGAAACAATAATTGGTCAGGTCGCGCGTGAAGAAGGGCGCGCGCACGCCGGCGGTGAGCGTCAGCCGGCTGTCGAGGAAGCGGCCGCGATATTCGCCGAACGCCTGGTTGAGGATCGCCTTCGACAGGCGGTCGCGCTTCTGCAAGGCGGTGCCGGTCGAATCGAGCAGCGGCGCTTCGCTCGGGAAGGGCGTGCTGGCGAGGCCGTAGCCGTTGATCGTGGTCAGCTCGCCGGTCTGGCGGTGCCGCCCGTAATCGAGGCTGTAGCCGATCCGCACCGTCTGGAACGGATTGAAATCGTAGCGCAGACCGAGGTTGAGCAGATAACGGTCGGTATGGGTGGTGCTCGGCGCGCTGACCAGCACAGTGTCGTTGGTGTCGCCGTCGCCGTTGAGGTCGACCCCGCCGAAATAGGGCGTGCTGCCGACATAGCCCGCGACGCGCTGGCCGCCGATCGTCGCAAAGCCCTCGTTCGCGGTCGCGGTGCCGCCGCCGTTGGCGAGCGTATAGGCATAGGCCGCATCAACCGTCAGCACGAGCCGGTCGGCGAGCGTGAAGCGCGAATTGACGCGGACGTTGGCGGTCTTCGACGGATTGTAGCGATAGTCATAGGCACCGAAGCCGCACGCCACGCCGGCGCTGCTGACGCAATCGGCGACGTCGTAGAACCGCTCGGCGCGGGTCAGCGGAAAGCGGTTGCCCGATCCGGTGCCGACGCTGCCGCCCACGGTGCTGAGCGGCACCGAACCGAAGAAGTTGTTGATGTTGCGGTTGTAGTGCCCGGCGATCGAGATGAAGTCGCCGTTGCTGCCGATCGGCTGATACACTTTGGCGTTGAACTGCGTCTTGTCGATCTTGCCCTTGTCGGTGAAGACGACATCGTTGGTCGACTTGCTGCCCGACAGCAGCAGGCGGGTGCCGAACGGGGTGATGACGCCGGTGTCGACCACGCCGAAGATCCGCATGAAGTCATAGTCGCCGACCGATCCGGCGACGCGGACGTGGAAGTCCTCGCTCGGATTGCGCGTCTGATAGTTGATCGTCGATCCGGTCGCCGAGGCGCTCGGACTGTCGACATCGGTCGAGCCGAGGCTGACGGTCGCCTGGCCGATCAGCTCGGGGTCGAGCTGCTGGTTGGAGTATATGGCGTAATTGCCGGTATCGTTGAGCGGAAAGCCGTCCCACATCTGCGACACGCGGCTGCCGTCGAAGCCGCGGATGCTGATCGTCCCGCCCGCCGATCCATAGGGATCGTTGTTCTGGAAGCTGACGCCCGGCAGCATGTTGAGCGTGTCGTTGATCGTCTGGCCCGGCGTTTCATGCTGGATGAAGCTGCTGTCGAGGCCGACCTTCGCCTTGGCGGTCGCGGGCAGCGTCACGCCGCCGACATTGGCGTCGGCCGCCTTGCCGGTGACGACGATATCGTCGAAGTCCTGCGTGCCCGTGGTCTGCGCCAGAGCCGGCGCGGCAAGCAGGGAGAGAGAGCAGCCGAGAAGGCCGCGGGTCAGATGAACCTGTTTCACAGTTGTTTCCCGAGTTGGCGGTGTCCAGCACGCCGCCCGGGCGGAGCCTCTAACCCGGGGCATTGACCACGGAATGTCCGCTATGTTGCGGTCACTCCGTGGAATGTTACGCGACATTGGCGCTTTATGACGCTTTTGTGACGCATTTGGCTTGCGACCCCGCCACCCGTCGGCGCGGCGGGGTCGCGGGCGGGCCTACAGCTTGACGCTGGTGCTCATGAAGAAGGCACGACCATAAGGATCATAGGTCGACGGATAGGTGTTCGCCTGCTCTTGATTGTCGCCGAGGATCGGCGGCTTGCGGTTGAACATGTTGTTGACGCCGACCGAGAAGGTGAAGCCCGGCTTGACGTCGAACGCCGCCGTCAGGTCGAAATAGTCATAGGGCTTGATCCGCTCGACCGTATAGGTCGTCGTATCGTCGTCGTCGCGCACCGCGGACAGATGGCGATAGAGGACCGATACGGTGATCGGGCCGGTCGCATAGGTGGTGCGCCCCGACAGCCGCCATTTGGCATAGGGGTTGCCGCAACTGATGCCGAACTTGCCTGCGCAGTTGAGCGTCAGGTCAGGGATCGCGGCGAGCGGGTTATAGTCGAAGGCGATCAGCCGCGTGCCGCTGAATCGGAAGTCGAGCCGGCTGGTGCTGCTGCCGAACGCGCCGAACGCCAATGGCAGGCCGTAGCGCGCCTCGAAGTCGACGCCGCGCGTCTTGACGCCGCCGGTGTTCGACAGCGTGTTGACCGCATCGGTGATCGCATAGCTGTTGGCGTCACGCGGCAGCGAGGCGCAATAGCTCGCATTATAGGCGGTATAGCCGTTGGTGGCGTCGCCATAACAGGCGCGGATCAGATTGGCCGTACCTGCCGAGGCGATATAGTTGGCGATCTTGATCTTGTAATAATCGGCGGTGAACGAGAAGCCGCGCAGGAAGGTCGGCTGGAGGACGATGCCCGCGGTATAGGTGTCGGACGTCTCCTCGCGCAGCGCGGCATTGCCGCCGGTCACCGTCTGGATCTGCGTGCTGCCGCCGTCATAGGCGGTGCCGAGCAGCGCCGCCGGCACGCCGGTGGCGATACAGCTCGCGCGCAGATTGGCGTTGGTCACCGCCACCGCGAGCGTGCACGGATCGGTCGCGGTCGGGAAGTCCTGCGCCGAGCCGCTGTACAGATTGGCGACGGTCGGCGCGCGCACCGCCCGCGCATATTGGCCGCGGAAGGAGAGATCCGCGATCGGCGCCCACACCGCGCCCGCCGAATAGGTGTTCACCGACTTGGCCGCGGTCGAATAATAGGAATAGCGATAGGCGCCGTTGATCTCGAGCTTGTGGATCAACGGCTTGTCGGCGAGCAGCGGCACCGCGACCTCGGTATACAGCTCCTTGACGTCATAGCCGCCGCTCAGCCCCTCACCGGCGTTGAAGCCGACGACGTCGCCCGACGACAGCGAGAAATCCGGGCTGTAGACGCCGTATTCCTTGCGATATTCGGTGCCGAACACGATGCCGACCGGCCCCGCGCCGAGGTCGAACAGATTCTTGTTGGAGATCGACGCGCTCGCCACCTGTTCGGTGATCGTGCTGCTGTTCTGCACCGGGATGGTGATGAACGCCGCCGCCGCGGAACTGATGTTGCCCGCGCCGAAGATGTTGAGCGGCACGCAGCCGTTGCTGCTGTCCGAACAGACGAGATTGCCGCTCGAATCATAGGTGGTGCGCAGCGCCTGGAGCACGCGGCTGCGCGAGACGTTGCCGGTCTGCGTCTCGTCGGAGCGGGTGCGGGCATAGCTGTAATAAGCGTCATAGGCCCAGCCGTGACCGATATCGCCGTTGGCGCCGAGCACCGCGCGATAGGCGGTATTGTCGACGCTCGAGATGCGGTTGCCGACCTCGGTCAGCCGGCGGTAGATCGTCGAGGTGACATAGCCGTCGCCATCGGTGTCGAGCCCGGTGAGCAGCGCGCGCGACGACGCCGACAGGAACGACGAATCGACGTCGAGCGCGGCCGATCCGGTGAACGGCGTCGGCGCGAGCTGGTTCTTGACGCGGTTGTTGATCAATTGCCCTTCGGCATAGACGTTGAGTGCCGGGCTGACCTCGTAATGCGTCTGCGCGCTCATCAGGAACCGCTTCTGCGGCACCTGCAGATAATTGTAGGGCGCGTAATTATAGGCGTCGCTCGCCGCGCTGTAGGCGCTGTAGCTGCCGTCGGCGTTGAACTTGCGGTTGACGCCGCCGATCGCGAAGCGCGTGCCCTCGATCGATCCCGATCCGCCGGCGATCAGATTGCCGTCGCCGTCGTCGACCAGCGCCTGCCGCGAATAGGCGCGCTGCCCCTGCAATATCCCGTCGCGCTTGGTATAATCGAAATAGAGCGTCGCATTGCCGCGCCCGTCGGCGAAATTGCCGCCGAGCAGCAGGTTGGAATTGAACGTGCCGCCGTCACCCGCCTCGTTGATGCGGTAATTGGCGTTGGCCTGCACGCCGGTGAAGTCTTTCTTCATGACGAAATTGACGACGCCCGCGATCGCATCCGACCCGTAGATCGCCGACCGGCCGCCGGTGACGATGTCGACGCGCTCGATCAGCCCGGCGGGGATGGTGTTGAGATCGACGATCTGGCTCGAATCATACGATACGTAGCGGCGGCCGTTGACCAGCACGAGCGTCCGCGACGCGCCGAGGCCGCGCAGATCGGTGGTGGCGACGCCGCCGCCCGGATTGTTCGAGGCCGAGGTGATGCTCGGCACCAGCTGCGGCAGGTCCTTCAGGATGTTCTCGACGTTGACCTGGCCGGACAGCGCGATCTCGCGCGCGCTGACCACCGCGATCGGCGAGGATTGGTCGAGCGCCGCTCCGCCGAGCCGAGAACCGGTGACGACGATCTCGTCCTGCGGCGCCGCCTCGGGCGCGGTCTGCGCGTCGGCGGTGGCGGCGACGGCGGTGGCGTCGCTCTGGCACCATGCCGGCGTCGCACAGCCCAGCAGCAGCGTCGTGGCCAGCAATCGTCGACGGTGAACCCTTTGCATATCTTTACTCCACACCAGTCCTGAGATGGCGGCCCACCCTTATCGGGGATAATGGTACCGAACGTCAGGCATGCGGGCGAAGCAGATCGGGATCAACCGACTGACATCGATCGGGTCTATTACGCTGCAACGGCGTGCTGATCCCGCAACTGTTCTTATCAGGACCTTGCCGGCGGGTCACGCCGCGTATCATTTATTACGATGATGGGAGAAATGTTGCCGGTCATGTCACACGGCCGCGCGGCGTTCGGCCGGCCGCCGCGATCCGGTCGTTGCCGTTCTGCACGTCCATCAATGCGCATCCACCCGGACACGCCGATGCCAGCTCTCCGCGCATCAGGAGATTCGGCATCCGGATGGGACGACCGCCCAACCGGCGGGGCGGCATCGGCCCGACGCGCGGCGCTTGCCCGCGCGAGCCGGTCGGTCGATCCTATGCCGTCCCCATCACCTGCACCGCGAACCGCTCCATCTCCTCCGCCTGCGGGCTCATCTGGAGCAGCAGCAGGTCGAGCCCGGCCGCCTCATATTCGGCAATCCGCTCCTTCAGCTGTTCGGGGGTGCCGACCAGATTGGGGCGCAGGCCGCGGTTGGAGACGGCATATTCCTGCAACTTCAGCTCGCGCTCGAGCTGCGTGCCCGACAGCCACTGGTCGAAATTGGCGTAACCGGCCGGCAGATCGGTGACGGTGGTGATCCGTTCGAGCTCGCGCTGCGCCTCCGCCTCGCTGTCACGGACGATCGCATAGGCGGCCATGCCGAACTGCATCGGCGCCCCGCCCGCCGCGGCACGCCGCGCGCGCATGTCGGCGATCTTGGGCGCGATCGCCGCGACCGGGTCGCCATGCATGACATAGGCGTCGCATTGCGAGGCGATCATCGCCTTGGCCTTCTCGCTCTCGCCGCCGGCATAGACGGTCGGCCGCCGGGCCGGCTTGGGCGCGCAGATCGCCTCCTCGGTCCGGTAGAAGTCGCCCGCGAAGCTGAACCGCTCCTCGGTCCACAGCCCGTCGACCACCTGCAGCCATTCGCGGGTGCGCGCATAGCGATCGTCATGCTGATCGAACTGCAGGCCATATTGCCGCGCCTCGTCCGCCCACCAGCTCGACACGACGTTGAGCGCCAGCCGCCCGCCCGAGATCCGGTCGATATTCGCCGCCGCCTTGGCGAACAGCGCGGGATGGTGGAAATTGGGCCGCACCGCGACCATCAGCTCGATCCGCTCGGTCACCGCGGCGAGCGCGGCGGCGGTCGACCAGGCGTCGAGCGCGGGCTGGTCGACGCCCTTGATGTCGTTGAGGTTGAGCTCGGCGATCAGCGTGAGGTCATAGCCCCAGCGTTCGGACGCCTGGGTCAGCCGCTTGGCATAGTCCCAGTCCGCCGCCATTCCCTCGTCCGGCACGTTGCGCAGCCAGCCGCCGAACACCGGCATCCAATATCCATATCTCATCGCCTCGTCTCCGCCAGCATCGCCGTCAGCCAGTCGACCAGCCGCGCATGCGGGTCCCAGCCGAGTACCTCCAACGGTCGGGCGACGAAATTGGACAAGGCGTTGATGTCGTAGAAGCGCGCGACGCCGTCGCGATCGTCGATCAGCACCTCGACCCCGCCGACGTCGATCCCCGCCGCCGCAACGATCGCCTCCGCCGCCGCGATCAGGCTCGGATCGGGATCGACGCGCGTCATCGTGATCGTCGGCTTGCCGGGCAATGCGCAGGCATCCGCCGGACAGAGATCGAAGCTGCCGCCGCCGTCGACCTCGATCGCATAGAGGAAGCGGCCGCCGAGCGTCTCGATGCGGATGATCCGGTCGCCGCGCGCCGGGGCATATTCCTGCGCGAGCAGCACGCGGTCGATACTGTCGGGCACGCTGCCGTCCGCGACCGCGGCGGCGAGCGCGGCGGCATCGTCATAGCGGACGATCCCCGCCCCGGACCCGCCGATGTTCGCCTTGACGACGATCGGGAAGCGCAGCGCAGCCGCCGCCGCGGGCAGGTCGGCGGCGCGATGGACGACGCGCGTCGCCGGGATCGCGAGGCCGAGGCCGGCGATCAGCGACAATTGCCGCGCCTTGGACGAATCGATCGCCAGCGCATGCGCGCCGTTGAGCACGCGCGCCCCCCGCGCCTGCCATTGCGCCAGCGCCGCGGCGGCGTGGAAGATCGGATGCTCCGGCGCGCGCAGGAAGCTCGACATGGCGATGCGGTTGAACACCAGCGGCGCCGGCGGCGCGGCGGCGGCGGGATCGAAGGCGAAGCCGTCGGCATGGATCGCGGTATAATCGATGCCACGCGCGTCGAGCGCGGCGAACAGCGGCGCGAACCACTGCGGATGTTCGTACAGGATGGCAAGATCAGGCATAGCAGCGACGCCTAGCGTAAGGCCGCGCCATCCGGACGGCCAATTTTGATTGCACCCCAGCTAGTTACGCTTGTCGAACCGCCGCTCAGCCGGCGACCCAGGCCGCCACCTCGACCGCGACCTGATTGGCCGCCTGGCTGATCGCCGTCCCCGCATTGGCGGCGTCGATCGTCTGCACCGGGACGCGCGCCTCGAACCGGCGCTTCTCGACCGTGTCCTGCCCGGCGCGGGTCAGCGCCGCGTCATAGGTCACCACCGCCTCGCGCGTCGTCGCATCGAGCCCGAAGCGGCGCAGCTCGCCGGCGAGCGTCGCACTCGGATCGCTGATCGACTGGACCGTCGACAGCACCACCATGTTGCTGCGCGCCGACACCGTGTCGGACAGCAGGCGGGCGAACAGCCGCGCCGGCGGCTCGGCCCATTGCGCGTCCTTGACATAGGCGATGCTGGTCGGCGTCGCCTGGACCGGCACGCGGGCGCCGGCGATCGCGGTCGGCGTCGTCGGCACCTGGATGGTGATCGAGCGCGCCTTGGCGGAATTCTGGTCCGCGCCCACCGCCGGCGCCGACGTCGCCTCGATCGTCAGCAGCGAGGGCGGCGGCTTGGCGCCGAAGCTGATGCAGCCGGCGAGCGGCAGCGTCGCGGCGAGGATGAGGAGCCTGGTCTTCATGATCTCACTTGCCCTTGTAATCGGGGAGCTTCTGCTGACCGATCAGCGAGCTGGCGCCGCCCTGATCGACCTTGTCGGCGATCGACGACAGCGCCGTCGCGGTGACGCGCAGATCGCGCACCAGCCGGTTCGCCTCCGGGATCGTCTGCTTGGAGAAGGTCTGCAGGCCCGGCCGTGCGTCCTGGATCGCCGCATTGAGCGTCTCGGCGCTCTGCTGCGCCGAGGCGATCGCCTTGTTGAGGTTCTGCATCGTCGGCTTGACGTCCTGCGCGATCAGGCCGTTGGTCGTCTCGGCGAGCTTGCCGATCTGCTGCGAGGCATCGCCCGCCTGCTGGATCGCGATGCGCGTCTGCGCCAGCGTCGCCGCGATCTCCGGCCCGCGGTCGGCGAGCGCGCCCGACAGGCGGTTGGTGTTGTCGAGGATGCCGGCGATCGACGCCTGGTTGCGATCGGTGAGCAGCCCGGTCAGCCGCTCGGTCAGCGTCGACAGCCGCTCGAGCAGCTGCGGTGCCGAATTGAGGATCGCGCCGATGCCGCCCTGCTTGGTCGGGATCACCGGCACGCCATAGGGGCATTGCGTCGCATCGGGATGATCGGGACAGGCGATCGGCACCGCGCCCTTGCGCGCGCCGTCGAGCGCGACGGTGCTGGTGCCGGTGAAGCTGCCCTGGATCGTCGCGGTGGTGCCTTGGAGGATCGGCGTCTCGTCCTTCACCGTCACCCGTACGCGGACGAACTGCGGATCGGGCTTCCACAGCGCGATCGCCTTGACCTGTCCGGTCGGCACGCCCGAATAGGTAACCGTCGACCCCTTGGCGAGGCCGTCGACCGACTGTTTGAAGAAGATGTCGTATTCGCGCTCGGAGGCGCTGCCCAGGCGGGCGATCCAGACGGTGAAGACCGCCAGCGCGGCGAGCAGGATCAGCACCACCGCGCCGACGATCACATGGTTGGAACGGGTTTCCATCAGTCGGTCCCTACAGGGGGTCGGGCCGGGTCGGCCGGTTCGGTGGTGGTGGCCGCGGCCGGACTTGCCGCGATCTGCTGCGTCTTGACCTCGGTCGGATGCTGGCTGGCGTCCTGCGCCTCCTGCGTCGCGATCGCGGCGCGACCGCGCGGACCCTTGAAATATTCCTCGATCCACGGGTGATCGAGCGCGAGCAGTTCGTCGATCGTACCGACCGCGATCACCTTCTTGTCGGCGAGCACCGCGACCCGGTCACAGATCGCATAGAGCGTGTCGAGATCGTGGGTGATGAGGAAGACGGTGAGGCCGAGCGTCTTCTGCAACGACTTGGTGAGCTGGTCGAACGCCGCCGCGCCGATCGGATCGAGCCCGGCGGTCGGCTCGTCGAGGAACAGCAGTTCGGGATCGAGCGCCAGCGCGCGGGCAAGGCCGGCGCGCTTCTTCATGCCGCCCGACAGTTCGGACGGATATTTGGGGCCGGCATCGGGGGACAGGCCGGTCATCACCACCTTATAGGCGGCGATCTCCGCCATCAGCGCCGGATCGAGCCCGCCGTAGAATTCGCGCAGGGGCACCTGGACGTTCTCGGAGACGGTCAGCGTCGAGAACAAGGCGCCGCCCTGGAACAGCACGCCCCAGCGCTTGCGGATCGCGGTCGCCTCGGTCTCCTCGCGGCCGATCGTCGGTTCGCCGAACACGGTGATCTCGCCCGCCACCGGGGTCTGCAAGCCGATGATCGATCGCATCAGCACCGATTTGCCGGTGCCCGACCCGCCGACCACGCCGAGGATCTCGCCGCGCCGCACGTCGAGGTCGAGCCCGTCGTGGATCACCGATTCGCCGAAGGCATTCTTCAGCCCGCGGACCTGAATGATCGATTCGTCGCGCCCCGAGTCGCGCGGGCGGGCCGATGCCGGGGTGTTGGCCATCAGTTCCACCCCACCCAGGTGAAGAACACCGCGAAGAAGGCGTCGAGCACGATGACGAGGAAAATCGCCTGCACCACCGCCGACGTGGTGCGCTGGCCGACCTGCTCGGCGTCCGATTCGACCAGCATGCCCTGGAAACAGCCGGCGATGGCGATGATCGCCCCGAACACCGGCGCCTTGATCAGGCCGATATAGAGGTCGGTGATCGGCACCACCTCGCGGATGCGCTGGATGAAGGTCACCGGCGGAATGTCGAGCGACACCCAGGCGAGCAGCCCGCCGCCGACGATCGCGATCAGCGACGAATAGAAGCCGAGCAGCGGCATCAGCAGCACCGCGGCGATCGTCCGCGGCAAGACCAGCGCCTCCATCGGCGAGACGCCGATCGTCCGCATCGCGTCGATCTCTTCGGTCAGCTTCATCGTGCCGAGCTGCGCGGCAAAGGCCGAACCCGAGCGGCCCGCGACCATGATCGCGGTCATCAGCACGCCGAGCTCGCGCAGCGTCAGCCGGCCGACGAGGTTGATCGTGAACACCTCGGCCCCGAACTGCCGGAGCTGCACCGCACCCTGTTGCGCGATGACGATGCCGATCAGGAAGCTCATCAGCCCGACGATCGCCAGCGCCTGCACGCCGACCACCTCGAACCGGTGGACGGTCGCGTTGAAGCGGAAGCGGCTGGGGTGGCGGACGACGTTGACGAAGGCGATCGTCGTCGCCCCGAGGAAACCGAGCAAGCCGTAGAGCGTGCGGAAGGTGATCACCACCGCATCGCCGATCTCGCCGAGCAGCTTGCTGAACGCATTGCTCGGCCGCACCGGCATCGCCACCGGGCGATCCGCCGCGACCACCGAATCGAGAAGATAGCGGCCGTCCGCGTCGAGCCCCTCGATCGACGCCTGATGCCGCGTCGCCAGCCGGTGGACCAGCCAGGCGCCGACGGTGTCGATCCGGTCGATGCCGCTGAGGTCGATGCTGCGCACCGGGCCGCTCACCGCGTCGAGCCGGTCGGGCAGATCGCCCAGCGTGCGCAGCAGCAGGTCACCGGAAAAGCGAAGGGTTCCGCCGCTGTCCTGCTCGAATTCGGCTGTGGCGCTCATCGCCTGCGCTTGTGAGCCAAGTTCCGACCTTCGGCAAGGCGTTTATCATACGCGACGGTTGGGTTGACCGGACAGGCTGGGTTCACAGCAGCACGTCGACCGCATGGATGATCAGGCCGACCAGACCACCCACCAGGGTGCCGTTGATGCGGATATATTGCAGGTCGCGGCCGACCGCATTCTCCAGCCGGCTGGTGATCGTGCGGGCGTCCCAGCCGCGTACCGTCTCCGACACCAGCCGGACGATGCCGTCGCCATAATCCGCGGCGATGCCGACCACCGCGCGACGGACGAAGCGGTTGATCGTCCGCGCCAGCCGAGGATCGTGGGTCAGCGTCTCGCCGAGCTGGCGCAGCATGTCGCCGAGCTGCCCCTGCATCGCGCTTTCCGGATCGCGCGCGATCCGCAGCAGCGCGGCGCGCGCCGATTCCCACAGGCCGTCGAGCCAGCGCTGCATCGCCGGATTGGCGATCAGCTCGACCTTCATCGCCTCGACCCGCGCGCGCATCGCCGGATCGAACTGCAGGTCCCAGGCGAGCCGGTCGAGCCCCTCCTCCGCCTTGAGCCGCAACGGATGCTGCGGATCCTCGGCCATGTCGGCGACGAGCTTGTCGAGCCCGGCGATCAACTTGTCCGCGACCGTCTCGTCGAGCCCGGTCCAGCGCAGGATCGATCCGGCGCGTTCGTGCACCATCGCGCGGATCAGATGTTCGTTGGCGGCGAGCGCCTTCGCGCCCCAGCGGATCGCGCTGTCGAGCAGCGGCGCGTGCCGCTGTTCGGCGATCGCCGCCTGCATCATCCGGCCGAGGATCGGCGATACGTCGGTGGCGCGCAGCCGCGCGGCGATCCCAGCCTTGACCATCCCGCCGAGCCGCTGCGGGTCGAGCCCGTCGAGCACCTGCGCGACCAGCTTCGATGCGCCCTGGCGGAAGCGTCCGCCGGCGCCCTCGGGCGGATCGGTCAGCCAGCGCGCGATCGCGGTGGCGACGTCGACGCGCCGCATTCGCCGGCCGATCACCGCCGGCTGGAGGAAGTTGGCGCGCAGGAATTGCGCGAGCGTATCGCCGATCCGGTCCTTGTTGCGCGGGATGATCGCGGTGTGCGGGATCGGCAGCCCGAGCGGATGCCGGAACAGCGCGGTCACCGCGAACCAGTCGGCCAGCCCGCCGACCATCGCCGCCTCGCTGAACGCCTGGACGAACCCCCAGCCGGGATAGGCGGGGGCGAGATGACGGCTGACGAGGAACAGCGCCGCCATCGCCACCAGCAGCCCGACGGCGATCCGCCGCATCGCGACGAGAGCGGGCGGAGCCGCCTCGGTGGCGCTGCGGGGACGGGTGTTCATGGGCGAAACAATCCGCGAGCGGCGGGGAAGTTCAAGTGGGATCGCGTTCGGTTTGCGCATCCCCCCCCCCCTGCCGATGGCGGCGGCCACTCGCATACCGCCGGGTCGCGTCGCACCGGCACCGCGGATTCCGTCAGGTGCGGCACGAGGGCGCTGCCCGGTCAACGGCTTGCCGGTGCGGCGTCGACAGCCTTTCGCGCCGCTCCTAGCCTCGCGTCATGACCGAAGGCGACGATGCGGCCACCGCCGGCTGGGATGCGATCCGGGCCGCGTGCACGCACCTCTATCCGCAGCAGGAGCCCAGACATTATGGGTCGAGCCTGCCATTCGGCTTCGACGGCAATCCGCTCGACGGGATCAGCGCGTGGAAGCGTGCCGAGCCGATTCCGCATCGGCATTGCGTCGGCTTCGGCCTCACCGACCTCTATAGCAAAGACAGCGAGGACGAGGAGGCCAGCGGCCACGGCTTCGAACTGACCTTCCGTCTGCGCTGCGATCCGGCGGACGAGGACCCGCCCGGGTGGGCGATCAGCCTAATGCAGAATCTGGCGCGCTACGTCGTCACCTTGGGCAATGCCCTGCGCGACGGCGAGTGGATGGCCCGCAACGGATCGATCGCGCTCGACACGGACACGCAGTTGCGGGGGCTCGCCTTCGTCGCCGACCCGAAGCTGCCGCCGATCGCGACGCCGAACGGCAGCGTCGCCTTCGTCCAGATCGTCGGCCTCATCCTCGAAGAGATGGAGGCGGGCAAGCATTGGCAGACGCGCGGGGTGCTGGCGGCGCTGCTGCCGCACCTGCCGCTCTGGATCACCGATCTCGCGCGCGCCTCGCTGCTCGACCGGCCCGACGTACGAGACGCCGTGGAGACGGGGCGCGATCGCGACGGGTCGTCGATGGGGATGCTGTTCGTGCCGACGGTCGCCTGCTCGCAGCAGGGCGACCCGTCCGCTCCACGACACTGATCCGGATCGGCGCGGGTCAGGTCGAGACCCTGCTCGCGCTGCGGCTGCCGTTCGGGCGGGACCTGCTGCTGCTCGATACGGACGACGCGATCCGGTTCGCCGCGGGCGAGGCATCGAGGATCAACGCGCAGGCCCGGCCGCCGTGCGTGACGCTCGATCGGGGCGGGCTCGACCAGTTACGCGACACGCTGCGTCCGGTCAGCGGCGCCTATCGCCTCGACGCGCTGCCCGGCGTCGTCTGGCAGATCGAGCGCACCGACATCCGCGACGCGAGCGGCGCGGTGATCCGCTCGGTCGGCTGAACGTCCGCCGGCCGATCCGTCGCCGGCGGATCACTCCGCCGGCTGCGCGCCCCCGTCGTCATGGCCCAGCCGGCCCGGCACCGGCGCGATGCTCGGCTGGTTGGGGCCGGCGATGCCGACCACCGTGCTGCCGTCGTCGCCGGGACGATAGGTGAGCAGCCGCCGGCCGAGCCGCGGCCCGACATAGCGTTCGATCCCGACCGCGAGGCTGAACGCCGCCGGCACGATCACCAGCGTCAGGATCGTCGACAGGATCAGGCCGCCGATCACCACGATGCCCATCGGCGCGCGCCACGATCCGTCGCTGCCGATCGACAGCGCGGTCGGGATCATGCCCGCGACCATCGCCACCGTCGTCATCACGATCGGCTGCGCGCGCTTGTGCCCGGCGTCGATGATCGCGGTCAGCGTGTCGACGCCCTTGTTCATCTCCTCGAGCGCGAAGTCGATCAGCAGGATCGAATTCTTCGCGACGATGCCGAGCAGCATCAGCAGGCCGATGAACACCGGCAGCGACAGCGGATTGCCCGTCGCCCACAGCGCGATCAGCCCGCCCAGCGGCGCGAGCAGCAGCGACGCCATGTTGACGAACGGCGGCAGCGCCCGGCGATAGAGCAGCACCAGCACCGCGAAGACGAGGAAGGTGCCGGCGATCACCGCGACGACGAAGTTGTTGAGCATCTCCGCCTGCCATTTCGCCTGGCCGAGCGTCAGCTTGTTCACGCCGAGCGGCAGGTTCTTCATGATCGGCAGATTGTCGATCTGCTTCTGCGCGACGCCGGAGACGATGCCGGGGGCAAGATCGGCGCCGACCGCGATGCGCCGCTGTTGGTTGACGCGATCGATCTGCGTCGGTCCCGAGCCGAGGCTGATGTCGGCGATCAGCGCCAGCGGCACCGAGCCGCCGCTCGCGGTCGAGACGGGCAGGTTCTGGATCGTCGACAGCTCGGTCCGCGCGCCCTGATCGAGGGCGACGCGAATCGGCACCTGCCGGTCGGAGAGCGAGAAGCGCGCCGAATTCTGGTCGATGTCGCCCAGCGTCGCGATGCGGATCGCGCTCGACAGCGCCTGCGTCGTCACGCCGAGATTGGCGGCGAGGTCGAAGCGCGGCTTGATGACGATCTCGGGCCGCTGGAGATTGCCCGAGATGCGCGGCTGGGTCAGCGTCGGCAGCTTCGCCATCTGATCGACCAGCGTATTGGCGGTCTTCTGGAGCAGCGCCGGATCGTCGCCGCCGAGCACGATCGTCATGTCGCGCCCCGACGAGCCCCAGCCGAACTGCGAGCGGAAGCCGACGCGCGCATCGGCGAACTTGGCGAGCTCGGGCGCAAGATTGCGTTCGAATTCGGTGCTGGTGACCTTGCGGTCTTCCTTGAGCGTCGCGGTGACGCGGCCGGTGTTGACCGCGCCGTTCGATCCGGTGCGGGTGTAGACCGAGGCGACCTCGGGCTGGCGGCGCAGCAACTCGCCGACGCGGGTGACGACCTCGTCGGTCTGCGCCAGCGTCGCGCCCGGCACCATCTCGATCGTCGCGGTCGAGTTGTCGCTGTTCTCGGCGGGCGAGAATTGCATCGGCACCACCGCGAACATCGCCAGCGTTGCGATGAAGGCGAGCAGGCCGAAGCCCATCACCCACATGCGATGATCGCGCCAGCGGCTGGTGACGCGATGCAGGCCGCCGCGCGCCGCGCTCGCCTTCTGCCGCGTGCTGTCGAGCGTCCAGCGCAGCACCGCCATATAGCCGTCCATCAGCCTGCCCTCGCCATGGCTGGCGTGGCCGAAGCTCTTGAGGAAATAGGCGGCGATCATCGGCGTGATGAGGCGAGCGACGGCAAGGCTCATCAGCACCGAGACGACGACGGTGAGACCGAAGTTCTGGAAATACTGGCCCGAGATGCCCGGCATCAGGCTGACCGGCATGAACACCGCGACGATCGACATGGTGGTGGCGAGCACCGCGAGGCCGATCTCGTCGGCCGCGTCGATCGATGCCTGATAGGCGGATTTGCCCATCCGCATGTGGCGGACGATATTCTCGATCTCGACGATCGCGTCGTCGACCAGCACGCCGGCGACGAGGCTGAGGCCGAGCAGCGTCATCTGGTTGAGGTTGAAGCCGAGCAGCTCCATGAACCAGAAGGTCGGGATCGCCGACAGCGGGATCGCCAGCGCCGAGATCAGCGTCGCGCGCCAGTCGCGCAGGAACAAGAGCACGACGAGCACCGCGAGCACCGCGCCCTCGATCATCGCATGGATCGCGGACTCATATTGCGCTTCGGTATATTTGACGCTGTTCGAGCGCAGGATGAAATGAACGTTGGGGTTGCGCTTCTCGAGGTCGGTGAGCTTCTTCACCGCCTCGTTGAACACGGTGACGTCGGAGGCGCCCTTGGCGCGCTGGAAGTCGAAGCTGATCGCCTGGCGCCCGTCGACCGCGGCGCGGCTGCGCTGCTCGGCATAGAGATCGCGCACCGTGGCGATGTCGCCGAGGCGGATGGTGCGGCCGTTGCCGACGTTGATCTGCGTCTGCGCGAGCTCGTTGGCGTTCTTGGCGTTGCCGAGCACGCGCACCGATTGTTCGGACCCGGCGATCTCGGCGCGGCCGCCCGCGGCGTTGAGGTTGATCTGGCGCAGCTGCGCATTGACCTGGCTGGCGGTGAGGCCCTGACTCTGCAGGCGCAGCGGATCGAGGATGACGCGGATCTCGCGGCTGACGCCGCCGTTGCGGTTGACCGCGGCCATGCCGGGCACCGACAGCAGTTCCTTCGTCACCGTATTGTCGATGTACCAGCTCAATTGCTCGACCGTCATGTCGCTGGCGATCGCCGAATAGCTGGCGAGATCGTTGTCGGTGGTGTCGGCGCGGAAGATCTGCGGTTCGAGGATGCCCTCGGGCAGGTTGCTGCGGATCTGCGCGATCTTGTCGCGCGTGTCGTTGACCGCGCGGTCGATCGGCGTGCCGATCGCGAGCTGGACGACGGTGGTCGACTGGCCCTCGGTGACCGTCGAGGTGATCTCGTCGATTCCCTGGAGCGAGCGCACCGCCGATTCGACGCGGTTGGTGACCTGATTCTCCAGCTCGGTCGGCGCCGCGCCGGGCTGGCTGATCACGACGATGACGACGGGGAAGTCGATGTCGGGATCGTTGTTGACGTCCATCCGCATGAAGCTGACGATTCCCGCCAGCGTCAGTGCCAGGAACAGCACGATCGGCGGAACCGGATTGCGGATCGCCCAGGCGGAGATGTTGCGGAAGCTCATGTCAGCTTGCCTTTGCCTGCGCGGCCGCGACCACGGGTTTGACCTTCTGGCCGGGGGCGAGGAACCCGCCCGCCGACCGCACGACGCGCTCGGTGCCGTCGAGGCCGGCGATCACCGTCACGCCCGCGTCGGAGACCTGACCGATCTTGATGTTGCGGCGTTCGACCTTGTCGTCCTTGCCGACGATATACACGAAACTGCCCTTGTCGTCGCTCTGCAACGCCGCGTCGGGCAGCAGCGGCGCAACCGCGGCGCCGCCGACGATCGTCGCCGAGGCGAAGCCGCCGGGGCGCAGCGCCGGATCGTAGCGCAGCGCGATGCGCGCGATCCCCTGCCGCGTCGTCGCGTCGATGATCGGCGACACCTGCCACACCTCGCCGGCGAAGCTGCGGTCGCTGCCGACCGGCGTCACCGTCGCGCGCGCGCCGGGGCGCAGGCTGGCGAGATCCGATTCGGCGAGCTGCGCGCGCATCTCGATCTGGCCGCCCTGCGCCATGCGGAACAGCACGCCCGATCCGGCGCTGACGATCTGGCCCGGCTCGGCCTGGCGGGTCAGCACCAGCCCCGCCTCGGGCGCGCGGATGTCGAGCCGGCCGTTGCGCGCCTTCGCCTCGCGCAGGCTGGCGGCGGCGACCTGGACGCGCGCCGCCGCGGCATCGCGCGTCGCCGCCTTGCGCTGCAGATCGGCCTTGGAGATGAAGCCGCGGTCGACGAGCTGCTGCGCGCGGTCGAGCTCGGCCTGCGCGATCGTCTGGTCGGAGCGCGCCACCGCGACCTGCGCGGCGAGCGAGGCGGCGGTCTGCGTCTGCACCGAGCGATCGACGGTGGCGAGCACCTGGCCTGCGCCGACCCACTGGCCCGGCTCGACCAGCACGCGGGTGATCATGCCGCCGTCACCGGCGACGCCGACCGGCATCTCGCGCCGCGCGGCGAGCGTGCCGGTCGCGGTGATCGTGCGGTCGACCGTCTTGCGGCCGGGGACGATGACGGTGACGACCGGCATCTGCTCGGTCTTCTGGCCGGCGGCGGGATCGGCCTTCTTGCGGCCGAACAAGGCCCAGCCGGCGACTGCGAGCAGCGCCACGACGATCAGCGCGATGACGATCCGGCGGCGGCGGGACGACGGCGCCGGGTCACCCGGCAGTGCCAGCCGCTCGTCGTGCCCGATCGAACCCTGATAGTCGTTCATGCCCGTCCCATCCCCTCGGCCGCTCGTGAGGCCATCTGCGTCGCGACTGTGTTATATGAATAAGCCACCACGCTCAAGCCCCCGCTGGCGCGGCGCCGTCGCCATGCCCTATTCTTGAAGTTCCCGCAATAACATCGCCTGTTCAGCCGGGGTTGATCCCGGCTGCGGCAAATGCTCGTGCCACATCGATCAACTCGGAAGGACAGACATGAAATATCTCGTCGCGGCAGCGCTGATGATCCCGGCGGCGGCGCAGGCGCAGACCGCGCCGACCACGGTCGAGCCGCTGGTGCCGGCGCAGGGCACGATCCTCGACGTCAGCGCCGAAGGGCGGACGACGCGGGTGCCCGATCTCGCGACGGTCCGTGCCGGCGTCGTCTCGCAGGCGCAGACCGCCGCGGCAGCGCTCGGCGACAATGCGCGGCGGATGGACGCGGTGCTCGCCGCGCTCAAGCGCGCCGGCGTCGCGCCGCGCGACATCGCCACCGCCACCGTCGCGCTCAGCCCGCAATATCGCTACACCGACGGCCAGCCGCCGGCGATCACCGGCTATCAGGCGACCAATACGGTCAGCGTCCGCTTCCGCGACGTCGCCCGCTCGGGTGCGGTGCTCGACGCGCTGGTCGCGCAGGGGGCCAACCAGATCGACGGCCCCAGTCTCTCGATCGACCAGCCCGACGCGGCGCTCGACGAGGCGCGCACCGATGCGGTCAAGCGCGCCCGCGCCCGCGCCGACCTCTATGCCGCGGCGGCGGGGATGAAGGTCGCGCGGGTGATCTCGATCGCCGAAGCCGGCCAGGACGCCGGCACGCCCGGCCCGCAACCGATGTTCATGGCCCGCGCGCTCAAGGCCGACGCCGCACCCACCGCGATCGCGCCGGGCGAGAAAGAGGTGACGGTGACGCTGTCGGTGCGCTTCCTGCTGCAATAGCGGCGGCAGCGGTCGCAAATGCCGACATATTGACGCGGAGGCGCGGAGGACACAGAGGGCTCGCCGTCTGCAACACTCCCGCCCCCGCAATAGTCCCGACGTCATCTCGCGAACAAGTCAACGGGAGTGGAAATGCCCAAACACCTTCGGCGCTCCCGCAAGAGTGGGATCTCAGTATTATCTCCAATTGCGAACTGCGGCTCTGCCTGACCTTGAATTCCCGCCTTGCGCGGGAACACAGTGCCTCGTGGCTCGCGGCTTAACCGCCAAGACGGCCGTGTTCGCGCGGGCGTTTGGATATCCCGAATCACCAAGCAACCTCCACAGATGCCCCGCCCTGCCAAGGGTCCGATGAGTGCGGCGAACCCGGCTCACCACCGACTCTGGGCGGCCTCCGGAGTCCACATGCCCCGCCGCGTCCGCCACATCCCTCTGCGCCCTCTGCGCCTCTGCGCGAACCCAGCACCTGTCGCCGGTTGCCGTCCCGTCGGACCCATTTGACCAGCCCCGCCAAAAATTGGACGAGGTAAAGTGTATGGCATTGTACCAAAACCCAGAATGTCGCCCGCTGTCCTACACGACCGGCCTTTGCTAGCGACACGGGCGCAAGAGTCGCTCCTTCTCATTGTCGAACAAACGGAAACGATCAGGCCGGATCGTTTCGATCAAGGTGTTCAACTTGTCCATGTTGCCCCATTCCGGCCACATTCAGGCACTCGCCGCCGGCCGTCCGCACCGCGGCGAATCCCGGTATCGAGAGAGCCGGGGCAAGGAAGGGCTAAACGGACGGAGCAGCTCGCGGCCATGCGACCACCCCGTCATACCGGACCGAAGACGGCCCGCGGCACCACGCAACGCCACCGCCGCACCGCATAACGAAAAGGGCCGCCCGGTCGCCCGGACGGCCCTGTCTTCGCGTGGCGTCAGCGACGCCGTGCCGCGCCGCTCTTAGCGAACGCTACCACGACGCACGAGGTTGACGATCCCGAGCAGGATCACAGCGCCGAGCAGCGACACCAGGAACGAGGTGATGTTGAGCGGCGCATTGTTGATCGAACCGCCCGAGATGATCAGGCCACCGAGGAAGGCACCGACGATGCCGACGACGATGTTGAGGAAAATCCCCTGCTGGGCATCCGTGCGCATGATGATGCTGGCGAGCCAGCCGATAACGCCACCGATGACGAGCCAAAGAATGATACCCATAAATCCCTCCGTTGCGCCCGCCATGGGCTCCGTCGGGAAAGACTCTCAACCCCGTAACAATGTTCCGCACGCGTTTCGGTTTTCGGACGAACCGCGGCCGTCAAGCCACCCCGCTCAATATTTTTGCTGGCGCTCGTACAGGGACTTGTAATGCTGAATTCGGGTGACGCGCAGCCCGGGCATGCCCGACCGGTCGATCGCGCGCTGCCAGCTGGCGAATTCCTCGACCGTCAGGCCATAGCGTGCGCACACCTCGTCGACGGTGAGCAGGCCGCCGTTGACCGCCGCGACCACTTCCGCCTTGCGTCGCACCACCCAGCGCGTCGTCGACGGCGGCGGCAGCGAATCCAGCGTCAGCGATTCGCCGAGCGGGCCGATCACCTTGGCAGGACGGATTTTCTGGTTCTCGATCATCAGTTAACCTCGATCGGGGCTGGGGGCCCCCTCTCAAACGCGATACACAACCCTAGCGGCCGGTCTTGAAGATCGAATTGCACGCGAGGGTTAACGGGGCTTTCAGCCTTCTGGCCGGGGTCGTCCTTCTCTCCATTGCGCGAGCAGAGCCGCGGTTGGACCGTTGAACGCGCCGTCCAGCGGTTGCAGCAAGCGCGACGGGTGACCGATGCGGCCGAACCGTGCCTGGGCGACGGCGGTCGGAGACGCCGTCTGCCGGGCGGCGATGCCGACCATCAGCACCGCCAGATCCCCCGGAAGTTTCGTCACCTCCGTGTTTCTGTCGAAGCCTGGGAAGCTGAGGTCCAACCTGTGCCACTCGTCGTTGCCTGTGCCAGTCTCCTTTTTAGCAACGAGCCATGAAGGCCCGGTAAAGCCGGGCAGACTTTTGCACGAACCTATGTGAACCCATGTTAACCAGGCGCGGTTTTGCGGTTCCGCAGCGGACGGAGTAGAAGCGGGCATGAACGAAGTGGATTTCCAGCTTGGCGAACCGCTCGCCGGCAAGCGGATCGTCGTCGCCATGTCGGGCGGCGTCGACAGCTCGGTCGTCGCCGCGCTCGCCGCGCGCACCGGGGCGGAGACGATCGGCGTGACGCTCCAGCTCTACGATCACGGCGAGGCGACGGGCCGCGCCGGCAGCTGCTGCGCCGGCCGCGACATCCGCGACGCGCGCGCGGTGTGCGACCGGCTGGGTATCGCGCATTACGTCTTCGACCACGAGACGCGCTTCCGCGAGACGGTGGTCGACACCTTCGCCGACGCCTATCTCGCCGGGCAGACGCCGATCCCCTGCGTCCAGTGCAACACCGGCCCGAAGTTCACCGATCTGCTCAGCCTCGCGCGCGAGCTCGGCGCCGATTGCCTCGCCACCGGCCATTACGTCCGCCGGCTGGTCACGCCCACGCAGGTCGAGCTGCACCGCGGTGCCGATCCGGCGCGCGACCAGAGCTATTTCCTGTTCGCGACGACGCAGCCGCAGCTCGACTATCTGCGCTTCCCGCTCGGCGGCCTGCCCAAGCCGCGGGTGCGCGCGATCGCCGCCGACCTCGGCCTCGGCGTCGCCGCCAAGCCCGACAGCCAGGATATCTGCTTCGTCCCCGACGGCGATTATGCCGGCCTCGTCCGCAAGCTGCGCCCCGAGGCGGACACTGCGGGCGATATCGTCGATCTCGCCGGTCGCAGGCTCGGCACGCACCGCGGCATCATCCATTTCACCGTCGGCCAGCGCCGCGGGCTGGAGATCGGCGGCTCGCCCGAACCGCTCTACGTCGTTCGCGTCGATGCGGCGACGCGACAGGTCGTGGTCGGCCCGCGCGCCGCGCTCGCGGTGTCGGCGGCGGCGATCAGCGGGCTCAACTGGCTTGGCGGCGACTATGACGGGCCGATCACCGCCAAGGTCCGCTCGATGGCCAAGCCGGTGCCGGCGCGGCTCGACGGCGACCGGTTGCGCTTCGCCGCGCCCGAATATGGCGTCGCCCCCGGTCAGGCGGCGGTGCTCTACGCCGGCGAACGCGTGCTCGGCGGCGGCTGGATCACCGCGACCGAGCCTGCGGCGCTTCCCGCGGTCGCGGCGTGAGCGTCTCGATCGAGGCACTGCGGCTGGAGATGGAGGCCGCCGCGGCGGCGCTCGACTTCGAGACCGCGGGTCGATTGCGTGACCGGATCAGCCTGCTGCGCGCCGGCGGCGAGGATGCCGACCCGACCGGCCTCGATCGGCAACGCCCCGGCGCGATGGGCCTCGGCACCAGCCAGTCGCGCGTCGTGCCCCCCGACGGCTGGGTCAAGCCCGCCAAGCCCGACCCGATGACCCGCAACCGCGGGCGCTAGGCGCCGCTCATACCGTCAGCACGATCTTGCCGACATGGTTGCCCTCCTCCATCCGCGCATGCGCGGCGGCGGCGTCGGCGAGCGGGAAGGTGCGGTCGATGATCGGGCGCAGCCGCCCGGCCTCGACGTGCGGCCAGACGGTACGGCCGATCTCGTCGGCGACCAGCGTCTTGAACGCGGTGTCGCGCGGGCGCAGCGTCGACCCGGTCAGCGTCAGGCGGCGGCGCATGATCTCGAACAGCGGCACGGTCGCCTGCGCGCCGCCCTGCACCGCGATCGAGACGTGGCGGCCGTCATCGGCGAGGCACTGGAGGTTGCGCGGCACGTAATCGCCGCCGACCATGTCGATCACCGCGGTGACGCCCTTGCCGCCGGTGATCGCCTTGACCCGCTCGACGAAATCCTCGGTCCGGTAGTTGATCGCATGCGTCGCGCCGAGCTCGAGCGCGCGGGCGCATTTGGCGTCCGACCCGGCGGTGACGATGATCGTCAGCCCGAACAGATTGGCGAGCGCGATCGCCATCGTGCCGATGCCGCTGGTCCCGCCGTGGAGCAGCACGCTATCGCCCTCGGTGGCGAAGGCGCGCTCGAACAAATTGGTCCAGACGGTGAACAGCGTCTCGGGGATCGCCGCCGCCTCGACCATCTCCAGCCCGTCGGGCACCGGCAGGCACTGGCCGGCGGGCGCGACGGCATATTCGGCATAGCCGCCGCCGGCGAGCAGCGCGCAGACCCGCTGGCCGAGCAGCGCCGGGTCGACATCCGGCCCGACCGCCGCCACCGTGCCGGCGATCTCCAGCCCCAGGATCGACGGTGCGCCCGGCGGCGGCGGGTAATTGCCCTTGCGCTGCAACACGTCGGGCCGGTTGACCCCGGCCGCGGCGACGCGGATCAGCACCTCGCCCGCCGCCGGGCGCGGCACCGGTCGCTCGACCAGCCGCAACACCTCCGGCCCGCCATGCGCCTCCGGGTCGATCGCCTGCATCGTCTCGGGCACTTCGCTCATCCGCTGTTCCTGTCCGTCGATCCGCGGGCGGGGTACGCCGCCGTCCAGCCTTATTGACATCGTGCGGGCGGGGGTCAACGTTAGGCAGCGATGGAATCGGACGACGCCCCGTCGCGTCCCAACGACGCATTGACCGAGCTGCTGCGGCAGGACCTCGACCCGCTGTCGATCGCCGAGCTCGATGCCCGGATCGTCACGCTGGAGGCGGAGATCCGGCGCACCCGGCTCGCCCGCGACCGATCGGTCGATCATCGCGCCAGCGCGGACGCGCTGTTCAGGCGATGACCGGCCGTCGCGCCGCCCGGGCCGGTTCGCCGATGCCGACGACGCGACGTCAAGTGCTTGATGCGAGCGTCCGCGATACCGACATGATGGGAAAGGGCGCGGCGACCCACCGCGGCCCGACTGGAGTAATCTGAATGCCTTCCTTCGCCCCCGCGCTCGAGACCACGCTGCACAAGGCGCTCGAGGCCGCGTCCTCGCGTCGGCACGAATATGCCACGCTCGAACATCTGCTGCTCGCGCTGATCGGCGACGAACATGCCTCCAAGGTGATGGAGGCGTGCCATGTCGAGCTCGGCGACCTCAAGACCACCGTCGCCCATTATCTCGATACCGAGCTCGATGCGCTCAAGGTCGATGCCGCGACCGATCCCTCGCCGACCAGCGGCTTCCAGCGCGTCGTCCAGCGCGCAATCCTCCACGTCCAGTCGTCGGGCCGCGACGAGGTGACCGGCGCCAACGTGCTCGTCGCTTTGTTCAGCGAGCGCGAGAGCTATGCCGTCTATTTCCTGCAACAGCAGGACATGAGCCGACTCGATGCGGTCAGCTTCATCAGCCACGGCGTCGGCAAGGGCAGCGGCGCCGCCGAGGCGACGACGCCCAAGGGTGCCGACGAAGACAAGCCGGCCAAGGGACAGGAGAAGGGCAAGACGGAAAGCGCACTCAAGCAATTCACCGTCGACCTCAACGAGAAGGCGAAGATCGGCAAGGTCGATCCGCTGATCGGGCGCGGGCCGGAGGTGGATCGCACGATCCAGATCCTGTGCCGCCGGTCGAAGAACAACCCGCTCTATGTCGGCGATCCCGGCGTCGGCAAGACCGCGATCGCGGAAGGCCTCGCCCGCAAGATCGTCGAGGGCGAAGTGCCCGACGTGCTCAGCGAGGCGGTGATCTACAGCCTCGACATGGGCGCGCTGCTCGCCGGCACCCGCTATCGCGGCGATTTCGAGGAGCGGCTGAAGGCGGTCGTCAACGAGCTGGAAAAGCTGCCGCATGCGGTGCTGTTCATCGACGAGATCCACACCGTGATCGGTGCCGGCGCGACCAGCGGCGGCGCGATGGACGCGTCCAACCTGCTCAAGCCGGCGCTGTCGGGCGGTACGATCCGGTGCATCGGCTCGACCACCTACAAGGAATTCCGCAACCATTTCGAGAAGGACCGCGCGCTGCTCCGCCGGTTCCAGAAGATCGACGTCAACGAACCGACGATCGAGGACACGATCAAGATCCTTGCCGGACTACGCTCGGCATTCGAGGAGCATCATTCGGTCAAATATACGCCGGATGCGATCAAGTCCGCGGTCGAGCTGTCGGCGCGCTACATCAACGACCGTAAATTGCCCGACAAGGCGATCGACGTGATCGACGAGGTCGGCGCGATGCAGATGCTGGTGCCGGTCGCCAAGCGCAAGAAGACGATCACCGCCAAGGAGATCGAGGCGGTGATCGCGACGATGGCACGGATTCCGCCCAAGTCGGTCAGCACCGACGACAAGGCCGCGCTCGAAAGCCTCGAGACGGATCTGAAGCGCGTCGTCTTCGGCCAGAATGCCGCGATCGAGAAGCTCGCCTCGGCGATCAAGCTCGCCCGTGCCGGCCTGCGCGAACCGGAAAAGCCGATCGGCAACTATCTGTTCACCGGCCCGACCGGCGTCGGCAAGACCGAGGTCGCCAAGCAACTGGCGTCGATCCTCGGCATCCCGCTCCAGCGGTTCGACATGAGCGAATATATGGAGCGCCATTCGGTCAGCCGGCTGATCGGTGCGCCTCCCGGCTATGTCGGCTTCGACCAGGGCGGGCTGCTCACCGATGCGGTCGACCAGAATCCGCATTGCGTGCTGCTGCTCGACGAGATCGAGAAGGCGCATCCCGACCTGTTCAACATCCTGTTGCAGGTCATGGACAATGGCCGCCTCACCGATCAGCACGGCAAATCGGTCGATTTCCGCAACGTCATCCTGATCATGACGACCAATGCCGGCGCGTCCGACATGGCGCGTGAGACGGTCGGCTTTGGCAATCTCACCCGTGAGGGCGAGGACGAGCAGGCGGTGCAGAAGATGTTCACGCCGGAGTTCCGCAACCGCCTCGATGCGATCGTGCCGTTCGGCTATCTGCCGACCGAGGTGGTCGCGCGGGTCGTCGACAAGTTCATCCTCCAGCTCGAACTCCAGCTCGCCGACCGCAACGTCCACATCAACCTGGACGATGCCGCCAAGAGCTGGCTGACCGAAAAGGGCTATGACAAGCTCTATGGTGCGCGTCCGATGGGTCGCCTGATCCAGGAGAAGATCAAGCAGCCGCTCGCCGAGGAACTGCTGTTCGGCAAGCTCGTCCATGGCGGCGAGGTCACGGTGCGGATGAAGGACGGCACGTTGTCCTTCGCGATCGAACCCGCCGCGCCGAAGAAGCCGAAGAAGAAGGGCAAGGCGGAGCCCGTCGACGCGAAGTAAAGCGTCGGGTTTGAATGGCAGCGGGCCGGGCTGGCGACAGCCCGGCCCGTTTGCGTTTGTGCCTTCCGGGTATTGCCCGGGGGACCCGGGGGCGATCGGCGTGGCGGTATGGCGTCGCTGATGCCACGTGGAGACAGGGCCGTCCGGGCGACCGGGCGGCCCATTTTCTATGTGGCGCGGTGGTCGCGCTGCGTAGTGCCTTGTGCCGTTATCGCTCCGGCATGACGGGGTGGTTGATCACGCGACCGCATGCTGCGGCGTCCGGTCCAGCCATTGTTGGTCGAAACCCTTGCACGGTGAAGCATCGCCGCCCCCGGGAAGAGCGACGGCGGAGGCCTGAATGTGGCCGGAATGGGGCAACATGGACAAGATGGACACCTTGATCGAAACGATCCGGGCCGATCGTTTCCGTTTGTTCGACAATGAGAAGGAGCGACTCTTGCGCCCGTGCCGCTAGCAAAGGCCGGTCGCGTAGGACAGCGGGTGGCATTTTGTGTTTTGGCTCAAAGCTATACGGCCCGCCCGGTCCATTTGGGCTGGGTTCGTCAGTGGGATTTGTCCGGCCGGCGACTGGTGCCGGGTTCGCGCAGAGGCGCAGAGGACGCAGAGATCTATGATCGGGAACGGCGGGGGGTGTGCTCTCGATCGCTGCGAGGCCTTGCGGTGAGCCGGACTCGCTGCGGTCGTCTGCGGTTTGACAGGGGCGGGAGCTGTGTCGAGGTCATTTGACCGTTCGACATATCCGAGCGTCTGCATGGGCAAGGTGGTTCTGGAGGCTGATCTGCTTGCCACGTGACGCAGTATTTCCGCGCAGGCGGGACCTCTGCGAAAGTAGCAACCTGATGTGCTCACGTACCACCCCGGCGTAGGCCGGGGTCCAGTTTGGTGAAGCTGTGCAATCAGTTACAAGGCCTCCCAACTGGGCCCCGGCCTTCGCCGAGGCGGTTTCGAAACTTTCGCAGAGGTCTCGCGCAGGCGGGAATCCAGTGCCAAGTAGAACGGCAGTCCGGGGAGCAAGGAGATACTGGGCTTCCGCTCGCGGGCGTACTGGAAACCTTCTGCCGTCAGGCCGGACGTGTTCCGGCATCCACGGCTCGGCAGGAGCGTCGGCCGTTGCTTTTGCGGTACGGTGGATCCCGGAACCTGTCCGGGGTGACGGGGTGTATCGGGCGAGGCTGCGAGTATCGCGGACGTTCCGCGCAGGCGGGCATCTCTTAGCCAAGCAAGACAACGGTCGTGGTGCGCCGAGACATCCCGCCATCACCGGCGCATTCATCAGCCGATCGCGGAGGCCTCAAACAAGCTCGAACGACACTGCCTGTCAGGCGGCGCCGCGCGCGGTCGCGGACGCTTCGCTGGCCCCCTCACCCGACCCGCCGCAGGGCCGCCAGCGCCGCCCGGGTCGGGGTGGTGAGCGCCTCCGGCAGCGCGTCCAGCGCGAACCATTGGGGCCCGTCGTGCTTGTCGGGCTCGCAGTTGCGCGGAATGCCGGTGAAATCGAGGACGCGATAGATCGGCGCGACCCAGTGCGTGCCGGCGGCGCGATCGATCTGGTCGACGAAGCACAGCCACTCGACCGCGCCGACGACGATGCCGAGTTCCTCGGCCACCTCGCGCCGCATCGCCGCCTCTGCCGGTTCGAACAGGTCGGTCTTGCCGCCGGCGAGCCCCCAATGACCCGATTCGGGCGGTCGCCGGCGGCGCGGCAGCAGGATCCGTCCATCCGCGACGATCGCTGCGCCGCAGCCCACCCGTGGTTCCATCCCGTCGGTCATGACACAGGCGTATAGCCGCTGCCGGCCTTAGCCCAAGGCCATCCGCACAAGCTTCCGTTAACCCTCGGTTCGCATTCGTCTGCTAGCGCTCTCACGCATGCCGCCGCCCGCAACCCGATGGATTCTCACCGTCCTGTTGCTGGTCGTTGCCGCGCTGCTGCCCGGACGGGCGCAGGCCGCGACGCGGATCGACCTCGACAGCTGCATCCGCCCCGCCGCCGCCGGTGACGAGGCTGCGACGCTGTTCGACCGGCCCGATCGTTTCGCCTGTACAGCGAAGCAGAGCAGGTTCGGCCCCGGCGACTTCTGGCTGATCTCGCAGCCGCTGCCGCCCGGCACCGTGCCGCTGCGCCTGCGCCAGGCGAGCCTCTGGCAGTCGCGCGTCACCCTCTATGTCCGCTACGCCGACGGGGCGATCCGCCATATCGGCGTGACCAGCGGCGATACCGGCCGGCACCTGCGGCTCGGCGCGACGATCGAGCTGCCGCTGCCGCCGCATGCCGCGCCGCCGACGCGGTTGCTCTGGCATGTCGAGGGCTCGCTCAACCGGCGCGGCGTGCTGATCGGCCCGGTGCTGGTCGATGCCGATACCGCCGCTGCGAGCGACATGACGATGGCGGCGCTCTATGCCGCCTTTGCCGGCATGTGCCTGGCGCTGCTGATCTACAATCTCGCGCTGTGGGCGGCGCTGCGGCAGGCGTTCCAGCCGGCCTATTGCCTGATGGTGCTGTTCCTGCTCGGCTATGCCTTCTCCTCGTCGGGCCTGCTCGGCCAGATCAGCGGTATCGACAACAACGACCGCCAGCGGCTCAACTATCTGCTGCTGGCCGGCACCGCCTCGGCAGCGCTGGTGTTCGCCCGCGCCTTTTTCGAACGCCGCGTCTTCGACGGCTGGCTGCGCCCCTACAGCACCGGGCTGATCGCGACGCTGCTGACCGCCGCGACCGCCTATGCCTGGTTCACGCCCCGCTATGTGGCGATCACCGACGGTATTTCGACCATCGCCTATGTCGGCGTCATCACGCTGATCGGCCCGATCCTCTACCGCGCCTATCGCCGGCGCAGCAATTACCTGTGGCTGTTCGGTCTCGCCTGGGGCGCGCCGGTGGTGCTCGCCGGGGTGCGCATCCTCGCCGCCTATCAGCTGATCGCCTGGCATTGGTGGATCGACAATTCGACGCTGCTGGCGATGGCGCTGGAGGCGGCGCTGTCGTCGCTCGGCGTCGCCTATCGCATCCGGCTGCTCAGCCTCGAGCGCGATGCGGCGCGGGCGCGGGAGATCGCCGCCCACCGGCTCGCCGCGACCGATCCGCTCACCGGCCTGCTCAACCGCCGCGCCTTTCTCGACGGCGCGATCGGCCGGGCCGGCGAGCATCAGCTGATCCTCGTCGACATCGACCATTTCAAGCGGATCAACGACACGCTCGGCCACGACGGCGGCGACGAGGTGCTGCGGCTGATCGCCAGCGCGCTGCGCGCCGCCGCGCCCGACGCGCTGGTCGCGCGGATCGGCGGCGAGGAATTCGCCATCCTCAGCCCGGCGGAACAGCCGCTCGATGCGCGCGGCGTGCTCGACCGGCTGCGCGTCCAGCGGATGCCGTTCGATCTGATCGTCACCGCGAGCATCGGCACCTGCACCGGCACGCTCGCGCGCGAGACCGAATGGAAGGCGATGTACCGCTGCGCCGACCGCGCGCTGTTCGCCGCCAAGGCGGCGGGGCGCGATCGCGTCCGTCACGGCGTCGCGCTCGCGCAGGTCGCCTGACCCGCTGGCAGGGGCTTGTAATCTCTGGTATGTCTGTCCTCTCGCGAAGGAGACGGGCAGGCATGAGGCAGCAGCGCAAATGGGCGGTCGCGGGAATCGCGCTGCTCGCCGTCGTCGCGGTGCGGCACCCGACTCCGGACATCCGCCTGCTGACCCATGATATCGGCGATCCCCGCCCGCACCGCTTCCAGGCGGCGATCGACCTCGGCCTCGTCGGCGTCTCGGTGCTCTATACATGGACCGCGCGGGCGCGCTGAGCGGGCGGCGGGCGCTTGCACCCGCTTCGGCGCTGCCGCATAGCGACACCATGGATAATCCGATCGAAAGCCTGACGTTCGAGGACGCGCTCAAGGAACTCGAACGCATCGTCGGCCGCCTCGAAAGCGGCGAGGCGACGCTCGATGAATCGATCCAGCTCTACGAGCGCGGCGACCGGTTGCGGCAGCGCTGCGCCGAGCGGCTCGATGCGGCGCAGGCCCGGATCGAGGCGATCCGCCTCGATGCCGAGGGCAAGCCGACGCAGACGCGCCCCTTTGCCGCGGCCTGATCGCGTGACGACGCCGCTGGATGACGCCCTGGCCACGGTCTGCGCCGATATCGACGCGCGCTTCGACCGTCTGCTCGCCATTCCCGACGATCCCCGCGCCGACCTGTATCGCGCGATGCGCCATGCCGCGATCGGCGGCGGCAAGCGGCTGCGGCCGCTGCTGGTGACCGCGACCGGCGATCTGTTCGGCGTCGACCGCGACTGTTCGCTCGACGTGGCGATGGCGGTCGAGGCGATCCACGTCTATTCGCTGATCCACGACGATCTGCCGGCGATGGACGATGACGACATCCGCCGCGGCAAGCCGACGGTGCACAAGGCGTTCGACGAGGCGACCGCGATCCTCGCCGGCGACTGCCTGCATGCGCTCGCCTTCGAGATCCTCGCCGATCCCCGGACGCATGCCGACCCCTTCGTCCGCTCCGAGCTGGTGATGGCGCTCGCCCGCGCCTCCGGCCCGAGCGGCATGGCGGGCGGGCAGATGATGGACCTCGTCGCCGAACGCTCGCGCTTCGACCTCGCCACCGTCACGCGCTTGCAGCAGATGAAGACCGGCGCGCTGATCTCCGTCTCGGTCGAGATGGGCGCGATCCTCGGCCATGTCCCGCCCGAGGGGCGGCGCAGCCTGCACGGCTATGCGCACGACCTCGGCCTCGCCTTCCAGATCGCCGACGACCTGCTCGATGCGGAGGGCGACGAGGCGCGGGTCGGCAAGGCGCTGCGCAAGGACGGCGAGGCGGGCAAGGAGACCTTCCTGTCGCTGCTCGGCGTGACGCGCGCGCGCGAACAATGCCGGATGCTGGTCGACCAGGCGGTACAGCATCTCCACGGCTTCGGCGCCGAAGCGGACGTGCTGCGCGCGGTGGCGCGCTACGTCGTCGACCGCGACCGCTGAGGCGACGGTCCAAGGGGGGTTTCATGGCAGAGCGGATCGGCGTCTATCCCGGCACCTTCGACCCCATCACCCTGGGGCATATGGACATCATCCGGCGCGGCGCGAAGCTGGTCGACCGGCTGGTGATCGGCGTCACCACCAATCCGTCCAAGTCGCCGATGTTCTCGATCGAGGAACGGATGGCGATCGTCCGCCGCGAGGTCGCCGATCTCGGCGGCAATGTCGCGGTGGTGTCGTTCGATTCGCTGCTGATGGATTTCGCCGAGCGCGAGGGCGCGCGCGTCATCATCCGCGGGCTGCGCGCGGTCGCCGACTTCGAATATGAATATCAGATGGCGGGGATGAACCAGCAGATCAATCCGCGCGTCGAGACCGTCTTCCTGATGGCCGATGTCGCGCTGCAGCCGATCGCCAGCCGGCTGGTCAAGGAGATCGCGCTGTTCGGCGGCCCGATCGCCAAATTCGTCACGCCGGCGGTCTGCGAAGAGGTGGTCGCGCGCGTGAACGTGCTGGGCCGTAAGGGCAGCTAGCCCGCTGCCCCCGCACGTTCAGTTTGGTGCAACCCGGTTTTTGCTCTAAGCCGCCGCAACCCACCTAGGTTGGATATTCCATGCGCCCGTTCGCCCGTCTGCTTGTCGTTGCCCTCAGCCTGTCGATCCTGCCCGTCGCCGCCACGGCGCAGACCGCGCCCGTCGCGCCCGCCCAGCGGGCGACGCCGCCGGCGATGAACGACCCGCAGAACCTCTGGCTGCTCGATCTGTCGGACGGCGGCCGGGTGACGATCTGGTTGCGCCCCGATGTCGCGCCGAAGATGGTCGAGCGGGTCAAGACGCTCACCCGCCAGCATTTCTACGACGGGCTGCTGTTTCATCGCGTGATCGACGGCTTCATGGCGCAGGGCGGCGACCCGAAGGGCGACGGCACCGGCGGTTCGACGCTGCCCAACGTCGCCGCCGAGTTCAATTACCTGCCGCACGTCCGCGGCGCGGTATCGGCAGCGCGCGCCGATGACGAGAACAGCGCCAACAGCCAGTTCTTCATCGTCTTCCAGCCCAAGCTCAACCTTGACAAGAAATATACGGTGTTCGGCCGGGTGCTCGACGGCATGCAATATGTCGATGCGATCGAGCGCGGCGAGCCGCCCGCCAATCCGACCCGCATCGTCCACGCCTATATCGCCGCCGACAATCCGCCGGCCTATACGCCGGCGCCCCCGCCCGCCCCGGTGACGCTCGGCGCGCCGGTGACGCTGCCCGGCATCGGGCCGGCCGGCAAGGCCGCGCCCAAGCGCGCGCCCGCCAAGGCCGCCGCCGCCGGCCAGTGAGGGTCGACCTCTTCGATTTCGATCTGCCGCCCGAGCGGATCGCGCTGCGGCCGGCGGTGCCGCGCGATGCGGCGCGGCTGCTCGTGCTCGACGGTGACGACACCTTCGACCGGGTCGTCGGCGATCTGCCGGGTGCGCTGCGGGCCGGCGATTGCCTGGTGTTCAACGACACGCGCGTCATCCCCGCGCAGCTCGAAGGACGCCGCGGCGGCAGCGCGGAGGGCGGACGCGGCGGTGCCGGCGCGACGATCGGCGCGACGCTGCACAAACGCGAAGGGCCGCGGCGCTGGCGCGCGTTCATCCGCAACGCCAAGCGGCTGCGCGACGGCGACCTGATCGAATTCGGCGCCGGCGTCGCCGCCCGCGCGAGCGATCGCGGCGACGACGGCAGCTTCGCGCTCGACTTCCTCGGCGACGAGCCGGTGGAGCTGCTGCTCGAACGCGCCGGGCGAATGCCGCTGCCGCCCTATATCGCCGCCAAGCGCCCGACCGACGCGCAGGACGCCGACGATTACCAGACGATGTTCGCTGCCGAACCCGGCGCGGTCGCCGCCCCCACCGCGGCGCTGCACTTCACGCCGGCGCTGCTCGACGCGCTCGGCGCAGCGGGAATCGCGCATGAGACGCTGACGCTCCACGTCGGCGCGGGCACCTTCCTGCCGGTCAAGGCGGACGACACCGCCGATCACCGCATGCATGCCGAATGGGGCCGGATCGACGCCGCCACCGCCGCGCGGCTGAACGCGGTGCGCGCGCGCGGCGGGCGGGTGATCGCGGTCGGCACCACCTCGCTGCGGCTGATCGAGAGCGCGGCGGGCGAGGACGGGATCATCGCCCCGTTCGAGGGCGACACCGCAATCTTCATCACCCCCGGCTATGCCTTCCGCGGCATCGACGGGCTGATCACCAACTTCCACTTGCCGCGCTCGACGCTGTTCATGCTGGTCTCGGCGCTGATGGGGCGGGAGCGGATGCAGGCGGCCTATGCGCATGCGATCGCCACCGGCTATCGCTTCTACAGCTATGGCGATGCGTCGCTGCTGCTGCCGGGGCGGCGCTGATGCTGCTCGCGCTGCTGCTCCAGGCGGCGATCCCCGCCGCGACGCCGCCCGGCCAGCCGCCGGCGACCTTCGTCGTCGAGCCGGTCGGCATGGCGATCGCCGGCTTCGACAGCGACGGTGACGGCCGCACCAGCCGCGCCGAGCTCGACGCCGGCGTCCGCCGCAGCTTCGCGGCGAGCGATACCGGCAACAGCGCCGCCATCGGCTATATCGCCTTCGCCGACTGGGCGGAGCGCTGGCTCGGCGACCGCAACGCACTGCCGAGCCCGTTCGAGGTCGACAGCGACGGCGACAACCGCATCACGCTCGCCGAATTGCAGGCCGCCTTCGCGCGGGTCTTCGCCCGCCTCGATGTCGACCGCGACGGCTTCGTCTCCCACAAGGAGCTGCTGACGATCCGCGCCAATGCCGGCCGGACGATGGGCCCGCCCGGCAAGAAGAAGCGCTAGCCGCCGCTCACCCGCCGCCGATTCCCTCGATCACCACGCCGCTGCCGTCGCAATTCGGGCAGGCGGCATCGTCGATCCGGCCGCTGCCGTTGCATTGCGGGCAGACATTCTCGCCGGTGCCGGGGGTGCCGGCGGGGGCGTCGTCGCCGGGGGCCATCGAAGCGTCGGTCATCAGCATCTCTCCTTGCCCGCTCCCAACGCTCGACACCGCGCACCGGCTTCGCCAAAGCGAGGATATGTCCCCGCGTTTCGCCTTCACCATCACCGCGACCGACGGCCGCGCCCGCACCGGCGCGATCGCCATGCGGCGCGGCACGATCCGCACCCCCGCCTTCATGCCGGTCGGCACCGCCGCCACCGTCAAGGCGATGAAGCCCGCCGACGTCGCCGCCGCGGGTGCCGACATCATCCTTGGCAACACCTATCACCTGATGCTGCGCCCCGGCGCCGAGCGGGTCGCGCGGCTGGGCGGGCTGCACGACTTCATGGGCTGGTCGAAGCCGATCCTGACCGATTCGGGCGGCTATCAGGTGATGAGCCTCGCCGATCTGACCAAGCGATCCGAGGAGGGCGTGTCGTTCAAGTCGCACCTCGACGGCACGCGCCACCTGCTCAGCCCGGAACGTTCGATCGAGATCCAGCGGCTGCTCGGCAGCAACATCGTCATGGCGTTCGACGAGCTGGTGCCGACCACCGCGACGCGCGAGGTGCAGGCGGCGGCGATGGAACGCTCGATGCGCTGGGCGAAGCGCAGCCGCGCCGCCTTCGACGGCGGCGGCGACCACGGCGCCAACAATGCGATCTTCGGCATCCAGCAGGGCGCGCTCGACGAGGGGCTGCGCAAGGCGAGCGCCGACGCGCTGATCGACATCGGCTTCGACGGCTATGCGGTCGGCGGCCTCGCCGTCGGCGAGGGACAGGCGGCGATGTTCGGCTGCCTCGACTTCGCCCCCGGCCAGCTGCCCGCCGACAAGCCCCGCTATCTGATGGGCGTCGGCAAGCCCGACGACATCGTCGGCGCGGTCGAGCGCGGCATCGACATGTTCGACTGCGTCATGCCGACGCGATCGGGACGCACCGGCCAGGCCTTCACCCGCGAGGGACCGATCAACCTGCGCAACGCCCGGTTCGCCGAGGACCAGACGCCGCTCGACCCGGCGTGCGGCTGCCCGGTCTGCACGACCTGGAGCCGCGCCTATATCCATCATCTCGTCCGCGCCGGCGAGATCCTCGGCGCGATGCTGATGACCGAGCACAATATCCGCTTCTACGAAGACTTGATGGCCGACCTGCGAAACGCCATTGCAGACGGCACGTTGACCGCATTCGCCGATGCGTTTCGAGGGCGATACCAGCGCGGCAAGGGAGAGTAAGCATGTCCGATCAACCCAATGAGATCCTCGCCGCCGCCGCCGCCGCCAAAGCGCAGCAGGATGCCGTCGCGGCGACGCGCGATCCGGCGAGCAAGAAGCGCTGGCCGATGCGGATCATCGGCGTCGGCATCGGCTCCGCGGCGGTGGCCGCGGCGGTGCTGTTCGCCAATTCGGGCAAGAGCCGGGACTGACGCCCGCCGCGGGCCCTTCCCGACGATTGCATTTTTTGCATGCTAAGCGCTAACATTTGCACTTGCGAGGATCGGTGCTGCGCTGCACAAAGAGCGTGCCTTTCAGGCATCCTCTCCTAAAAACTTTACGGCCGGTCGTTTCGATCGGCCTTTCTTTTTGCCCATTGGTCCGGCAGGCTGACGCCGTTGCGCCGGGGGCTCAGCCACCGCGGGGAGAGGCGCCGCCGGCACGACCGGCACCGACCCCCGTGGCGGATCGGCGGGGCATCGCACCCCCTGCCACAGTTCCGACGCTTGCATGAAGAGGGCCGCCATGACGATCGCGATCGGCACCAGGGTCGATGAAACCGGCACGCTGATCCGCGACGGCGGCGCCTTCTACCTCCGCCGCGATGCGGGCGGACGCTGGGAGCTCGAATTGCATCGCACCCCGGTCGATCTCGTCGAAAAGCGCGTCCGGCTGGTCGGCACCTTGGTCGGGCCCCAGCTGGTCAATGCCGACGGCGTCGCGCCGGCGTGAGCGCGCCGTCCGACGATTATGCGCGCGGCCGCCGCGACGGCCTGCGCCTCGCGCTCGCCATCCTCGCCGCCGAGGAAGCGAAATGGGCGGCGCTGCTCGGCGAGAGCGCCTCGTGGCGGACCAATGCGACGCGGGAGGTGCGGCACAAGACGCTGCAGGTCGCGCAGACCCGCGTCCAGACCGCGCTCAACCGGCTGACCCCGAAGGATGCGGCGGTCGACGGCGAACTCGCCGCGGCGCTCGACAAGCTCGGCCTGTAGCGGTTCGCGCGGAGGCGCAGAGGTGTCATGCTTGGGCGCGCGGCTGACGCCGTGCTTGCCTCTTCGCAAACCCTTACCGCGCCGCGCGCAGCGTGATCCGCGTGATCTCGGGCGGGCGGCCCAGGCGCAGCGCGAAGCCCGGCCACAGGCCGGTGCCGTTGCTGACGTACAGCGTCATGCCGTCGACGTCATAGCGGCCGGAGACGAAGCCGCCGTTCGCCGGCCCCAGCGCCGCGGCGAGCCCGGCGATCATCCCGCCGTGCGTATGCCCCGACAGTTGCAGCGCGACGCCGCGCGCCGCGGCGGCCCGCGCGAGACGCGGCTGATGATCGAGCAGGATCACCGGCGCCGCCGGGCTGCGGGCGAGCGCCGCGCCGAGGTCCGGTCCCGCCTCGCCATGCGCTCGCGCGGAGATATCGGTGACGCCGGCGAGCACGATCGCCGCATCGCCACGTGTCAGCACGCGATGCGCGTTGGGCAGCATGCGGAAGCCGAGTCCGCTCAGGTGGCGCATCCACCCGCCGTAATCGAAGAAATATTCGTGGTTGCCGGGGATGGCATAGACGCCGTCGGGCGCCCGCAGCCCGGCGAGCGGCGCGACGTCGTCGCGGCGCATCGCCACCGAACCGTCGATGAAATCGCCGGTGACGACGATCAGATCCGCGCCGGCAGCATTGGTGCGATCGACCACCGCCCTCGCCCAGCCTTGCGGGAACAGCCGGCTGATGTGCAGATCGGTCAGCTGGATCAGCCGATAGCCGTCGAACGCCGCCGGCAGATCGGGGATCGTCACCGCGATATCGCGCACCGGCGGCACCCGAACGGCCTGCGCGACGCCGATCGCGGCGAGCAGCGCCGCCACCCCGGCCGCGGCATAACGTACCGTATCGGGCAGCGCGACGCCGCCGCGCCGCACCGCCATCGTCGCGAGCGTGCCGAGATCGAGCGCGATCTGCACCAACGCGAGCAGCAGCAGGGCGCCGAACGCCCAGTTGAACGCGATCACCACGCCACGCGGAAATTCGGGTGCGAACACCGAGCCGGACGAGAGTCGGCTCCAGAAATGGAATTGCGACGCCGCCAGCATGGCGAGGCCGATGCCCCCCTTCGTCCACAGCGGCAGGCCAAGCGGCAGCAGCCAGCGCAGGATGACGTACGCAGTGGGTGTCGCGAAGAACAGGTGAAAGATCGTCAGTCTCCCCGCCGGACACCCGGCGTCACGAAAAGGCCGGCGCGCCGGCGGGGCAGAATGCCGACGCGCCGCGGGCGGCGATCAGCTCGGATGCGCGGCGCTCTCGGCCGCGGCGGCGCCCGGCTCGGTCGGGATATCCGACACCGCACCGACATCCGCCTCGGCCTGTTCGGCGAGCTTCATCTGTTCATAGGCGATTTCGAGATCGGCGACACCGGATCCGGTCGGCTGGATCGGCAGGTCGGTCTGGCCTTCGGCATCGGGACGGATCGGGTCGTTCATCGTCGGTCTCCTTGTGTGGAGACGGCAACGCACCGCGGCGCGATGGGTCGCATCGCCGCGTCATTCCGCCGCCGCGACGCCCGACAAGGTGGAGCCGCCGCCACCTCACGTAGCGACGGCTCCGACAGTCCTGGAGAACTGCACACGACATATTCGGGAGAAATCTGCCGCTGCGGCCGCCCTTAATGGTTAACGTCAGCAAGTCGACCCTATTCGTCGCCCGCTCCGGACAGTGTACGCCAGCGTACCGGGGCCGTCCGGTTGGCAAACCCGGTGTCGATCGTTAGGCCGGCGGCTCCGCCATCCCCCTGCCGCCATGCCGGCCGCAGGTGCCGGGCCGCGGCAGGACAGCGTGATGCGGATATGAAGCTCGTCCCCGTTCCCCCCGGCGTCGACGTCATCGCGTGCAGCACCTGCCACCGCCGCGGCGATCCCCGCGATGCCGCGCAAGGCCCCGCCGGCGCACGGCTGCTCGCCGCGTTGCGCGAGGCGCAGGCCGGTCAGGCCTCTACGGGAGTGGCGGTGCGGGCGATGCCCTGCCTGTTCGCCTGCGCCGAAGCCTGTACCGTCCATCTCCGCGCGCCGGGCAAGATCGGCTATGTGCTCGGCCGGTTCCTCCCCGATGCCGCGACGGCGCAGGCGATCCTCACCTTCGCCGCGCATTATGCGGCGAGCGAGACGGGAGAGGTGGCGTTCGCCGTGTGGCCCGAAGCGGTGAAAGGCCATTTCCTCACCCGGACCCCGCCCGAAGGATTCCTCGTCGCATGAGCCATCGCCGCTCTGCCGCGACGGCGCTGGCCGTCGCGCTCGCCGCCTGTGCGCAGCATCCGCCGGTCGAAGGCCCGGTCGCGCTCGGCGAGACCGCGCTGGTCGGCGGTCCGCGTGTCCGCCCGGATCACGTCGTCGAGGACAGCCGCTGCCCGGTCGGCACGACCTGCGTCTGGGCCGGGCGGGTCGTGGTCCGCGCCACCGTCTCGGGCGGCGACTGGACGAAGCCGGTCGACCTGATCCTCGGCGTGCCGGTGCCGGTCGCCGACGGCCTGCTGACGCTGACCGCGGTCACCCCCGCCCGCCGCGCCGGCACCTCCGCGAAGACGACACCGTCGCGCTTCACCTTCGCCTTTCAGGGCGGCCTATAGACCGACGCGCAGCCCGAGCGCGTAATAATGCGGGCCGGCATTGCCCTTGACGCTGATCGTCGGCAGCAGCGGCAGCGCCACCGTGCCATAGGGGCGGAGGTCGTCGCCGATGCGCACGCCTGCCCCGACCGTGGCGAGGAGCGGGATCGCATAGGTCGCCTCGACACGGCCATAGGCCTTGACCGCGGTATCGTCGCACTTGCTGCTCGCCGCATATTGGCCGGTCTCGCCATCGCGGCAGCGGGCGTTGCCGCCGTTCGGATCCTCATGATAGCGATCGTTGTCGCCGCGATAGACCAAGGCGCCGATCATCGGCGTCAGGCGGAAGCCCGCCGCGCCGAAGCCGTAGCCGACCCCCACTTCACCGCCCCAGCGGGCATCGGCCCGCGCACCGTTCGCCTCCAGCGTCAGCTGCGCCGCCGCCGGCGTCGCGGCCGCCATCGCCGCGGCGAGCCCGCCGGCGATCCACCCCATAATCCGCATAATGCCCCCTAAGCTATTCGATTTACCGGCTTCTATCGAGGCGCCTACGGGCCGGGCGGCGGATCGGCAAGGCGTCAGCGGAAGGTCACCGTCTTTACCGCCAGCCCCGCCTTGACCGTGTAGGTGACGCTCCGCGCCGGATCGACCGGCTGCACCCAGCGTGCGCCCGCATAGAGCCGTTTCGCCGGCAGCGGCCGGCAGTCGCCGCCGCCCGCGGCGCATTGCCTGCCGTCGTACAGCTCGACGCTGGTGCTGCCGTCGTTGGCGAGCGTCAGCATCGTGCCGTCGCGCCGCGCGCTGACCGCATCGGTCATCACCTGCGGCCGGACGATCACGAGCATGTCGTAGCCGACCAGCACCTTGAGCGCCGATTGCGCGCCGGTGACCTCGCCCGCCACCGGCTTGACCGTGACGCGATAGACCCGGTCGCGCGCGCCGTGCGGGGCCACCGCGGCGATGCGGATCAGCCGATGCTCGCCGGGTTCTAGGATCATCTTCTGCGGCGAGACGAGCAGGCCGCTGCGCGCCGGATCGGGATCGACGACGCGGCGCTCGTCGGGCGTGCCGGGCGCGATGATCTCGGCGGGTTCGGCGACGACGTATATCCGCTCCGTGCCGCCGTTCGCCGCCTCGACGTCGACGCGCGGCGGCGCGGTCGGCGGCAGGTCGACCACCACCTGGCTCAGCACCAGTTGCGCCGCGGCGGGCGAGGCGGTGAGCCCCCATGCCGCGACGATCCCGAACGTCCTCATCCCGATCGCCCTCATCCCGAACGTCCTCATCCCGATCGCCCTCATCCCGATCGCCCTCATCCTCGTCTCTCCGTCATGGCCGCGCATCCGCGATCTGGTTGAATATCGATCCGCCGCCGCAGATCAGCGTGCCGAGCGCGGCATAGCCGCTCGCCCCGGCGGTCGCCCGCACCGGCATCGCGCAGCTGCGCCCGTCCGGCGCGGCGATCCGCAGCGTCGCGTCCCGCGCCGTCTCGATCTGGAAATAGCCGGCGCCGTCGGTGCTGCCGATCGCACCGGGTGCGCGGATCGCAGCATCGGCGACCGGCGATCCGTCGCGCCACAGCAGCCGGCCGAACATCGCCATCACCGTCCGCGCGCGCCACGCCAGCCGCGCGACCGTGCCGGGATAGACGCTGACGGTGCGCGCGCCGCCGTCGATCTGCATCAGCGCCGCGCCGGTCGGCCGCAGCCGCACCGCATATTGGCGATAGGCGGGGACGGACACCGCCAGCGTGCCGCCCGGCCGCACGATGCCGCGCGCGCCATTGTCGACCAGCACCTCGAACGCCGCATCGTCGGCGCCGCCGTCCGGCGCAGCGCCGGCGAGCGCGACGAGGATGACGCTGTCGTTGCGCTCGCGCCCCTGCATCGCCAGCCCCTGCCGCATCACCGCGGCGGTGGTCTGGAAGCCGAGGCTGTATTGCGTCGTGCCGTTGCTGCCGGCGAGCGGCTGGGCGAGATCGGCGGAAAGGCTCGCCGCATCGCCGCGCCAGTCGGCATGGCCGCGCGCGAGCGTGCCGTCGATCTCGCGCTCGACGCCGCCCGACAGCGCGAGCGTGCCGCCGAGCGCGCGATCCGTCTGCCACGCGGCGCCGATCCCGCCGACCGGCGCGGCGCGCCCGCGCACGCCCGCGCCGCCGTCGCCGCGCAGGCCGGCGGTCGCGCTCACCGCGCTGGTGCCGCGCAGCCGTTGCAGGCTGATGCCGAGATAGACCGCGTGCGCCTGATTGGTCACCGTCGCGTCGCCGCGCAGCGTCACCTGCACGCCGCCGCGCTGGATCAGCGGCATCGTCAGGCTCGGGCCGAGGCCATAGCTCGCCCGCGTGCGCCGGTCGTCGCGATAGAAGCCGGACAGCGCGATCTGCCCGCGCGGCAGGGCGTAATTGACCGTCGCGTTGATCTGCGTGAAGCCACCGCTCGCGAGCCGCGCCGCCGGTTCGGTGCCGAGCCCGAGCGCGGCATCGTCGCGAGCACCGAGCGGGACGAGCGGCCGGTCGCCGCGGCTCCATACCCGGCGCAGGTCGATCGCATAATGGAAGCGCGCCGCCTCCGCCGCGCTCGCCTGCACCAGCACGCCGAACTGGCCGGTGACCGAGGCGAGCGCCGCTCCTCGCAGCTGCGCCGTGCGGCCGAGCCAATAGCCGCCGAGCTCGACCATCGCATTGCGATCCGTGCCGATCAGCGTCGCGTCCAAGGCGAGGTGCGGATCGAGCCGCCGTGCGATCCCCGCTTCGTAGAAGGCGACGCGCGACGGCGACACGAACCGGCCGTTGCGATCGTCGGCGAGCACGCCCGCATAAGCGAAGACGATCGGCGCGCCGACCGTCGGGATCGCGGCGTTCTTGGTGAAGAAGCGGCGCTCGTCGCGCACCGCGCCGCCGGCGCCGGTGATCCGCAGCACCACCTCATAGGCGCCGTCGGGCAGGCCGCTGGTGTCGATCGCCTGATTGCCGGCATCGTAGCTGCGCGAGGTGAGCAGCCGCCCGTCGCGCAGCACGTCGACCCGCGACCGCATCGCCAGCGACACGATCAGCGGGCTGCCGACGATCACCGTGCGGTCGAGCCGCGTGTCGATCTGGCTCTGCACACCGACGCCGACCAGCCGCCGCCGGCCGGTCAGGTCGATCCCCGGCGCCCATTGCACGCCCGCAGACAGGCGATAGCCCGGCGTATCGAGCTCCGCCGCGAGCGTATCGGCGAGCAGACCATAGCGTGACGAATAGGAGGTCTCGCTGCGCAGCCGCGCCGGGCCGTAACCGAGCAGCGCCCGGTTGAGCAGCGCATAGTCGCGATAGCCGCCGCTGCCCGCGATCGTCCCGCCGATCTGGTCGACCAGGGTGAGCTGCGACGGTGGCCGCGGCAGGTAGCGGCGTTCGGCGGCGGGGCGGACGGCGAGCAGGCGCGGGTGGAGGAACAGGTCGACGCGGAACCGCGCCTCGTCGAACACCACGCCCGCCACGTCGGGCGTCGGCGTCCGGCAATCGGCCGGATCGATGTCGCTCGCGCAGACCAGCGCGCGGTGGGCGGGCAGTTCCGGTATCGCCAGCGCCGCACGCACCGCCGCGGGATCGCGCACATCGGGGATCAGCGCGACCAGCGCATCGACCGCGTCGAAGCTGATGCGGTCGCCGCGATAATGGACGCGCGCCTGTCCGATCGCGCGGCCGCCGAGATAGACGTCGACCAGCGCCGCCTGCGGTGCGAGCAGGCCGTCGAACCCCGCCGGTGCCGCCACCGCCAGTCGCGGCGGCGCGTCCGTCGCCGCGTCCCGCGCTGCCGCCGGGGCGGTGCCCAGCAGCGCCAGCGCCAGCGCGCACCAGCCGGTCGACCAGCCCACCGCCCGCGCCTATTCCGCCGCGATCAGCAGCGTCAGCGTGCCGCTATAGGCGCCCGCCGTCGCGCGGCCGAGCGCCGTGGCGCGCAGCACGATCGTCAGGCTGGCGCTGTCGTTGCCGAGTGCGCAGCTGAGGTTGAGGCCGAGCAGGGTCGTCGTCTGGCCGGTCAGCGCGACCCCCGGCACCAGCGCGGTGCCGCTGGTCTGCCCCGCCGAACCGCTCCATTGCGCCTCGAACGGGAGCGGCGCGCCCGCCCCGGCGAGCGTGAAGGCCTGCCCCGCGCCGCTGCCGCTCGCGGTGACGCTGTAGCGGCCGGTCAGGTTCGCGGCGGAGACGCACAGGCTGCGGCTGCTGCTGATGTCCTGATCGACGCCGACCAGCCCGAACGCATAGTCGCCGAGCCGGGTGATCTGCACCTGCTGCGCCGCCGCCGGGCTCGCGCCGAACGCCGCCAGCCCCGCACCGACCGGGGCTAGTAACGCCAGCGCGCGCCGCCGCATCGCCAGCCCCTCCCGTCGCCGTGATTATTGCGGATTGACGAGCAGCGTCAGCGTGCCGGTGTAGGCGGTCAGCGACGGCATCGCCTGCAGTTGCGACGGCGCGATCGTGACGGTCAGGCTCGACGTCGCGGACGGCGAGGTGGCGCAGGTCGGCGCGGTCGCGGTCGACACGAAGCCGCTCGACGCGGTCGCCGCCACCAGGGCGGTGCCCGAGGTCTGGCCCGCCGACTGGTTCCACAGCACCGCATAGCTGACCGGGGTGAGCGCGCCCGAGGCGAGCGTAAAGGCGCCGCCGGTGCCGCTGCCGGTCGCGGTGATCGTATAGCCCTTGGTCGCGGTGTTGCTCCACACGCAATTGCTCTGCGAGCTGCTCGCCTGCTGGCTCGGATCGGCATTGGCGAAGCTGATGTCGGTCAGGCCCGAGATCTGCACCCGGCTCGGCACCGAGAGGGTGATCTGCACCGTCCCGGTCGATGTCGCCCCGAGCGTGCCGTTGGTCGCCGCGGCCGCCGGCGTCGCCGCCAGCAGCGCCACAGACAGGATCAAACAGTTGCGAAGCTCGAAGTGTCTCATGCTCATGGCCCAAGTCTAGTGCAAATGCATCCATGCCCGTATCCGCCGCCTTACTCGTCGAAACGACGATATGCGGGTTGCACCGGTCACAACCGTGTCACTCGCATTTTCCTGTTAACAAGCTCTTGAGCATTTTACCCGGTTCGGCGGCTATCGAAGGGTATTAGAACCATAAATGGTCTTTGTCCGCGGCCGTCAATTCTACTTTATACGGTTTTAGGGCCGGAGCGCGGCCGTCCCGATGCGGGACGGACGCGGTAAACGGCATGGAACCAAGCTGCCGGCACCGGATTGTGGGATCGCGCGAGGGACAGATCCCCGCAAATCCGAGGACATTATGAGCCGTATGAAGTTGGGCCTCTTCGGGGCCGCCCGCCCGTCCGTTGCCGTTACCGATCTGCCGACGCACGAAATCCGTACCGTCGAGGCGCAGGACCGTCTGTCCGGCCTCACCCCGATCGAGATCGCCGCGGTCGAGGCGATGAGCCAGCCGGCCGTCACGGTCGCCGCACGCTGAACCGCAAAGCCGGCGGCGCTGCGTGACTTTCGCTGCCCGCCGCCACATGATCCGCTGACGGAGCCTTCTGCGCCTCCGGATCGTTACGGCGGTGAATTGGAAGAGGGAGTAGGACATGGCACGTTCGGCTGAGCAACGCGGCAAGCAGGAAACCAAGGCTGCCGAGAAGAAGGTGGAGAAGACCGGCAAGCCTGCCGGCGGCGCGCGCGGCGGCATCACCGCCCCGGTAACGCCCTCCCCCGAACTCGCGGCGATCGTCGGCGACAAGGATCTGCCGCGCAGCGAGGTCGTCAGCAAGGTCTGGGAATATATCAAGAAGCACGACCTGCAGGACGCCAAGGACCGCCGCCAGATCAACGCCGACGCGACGCTCGAAAAGGTGTTCGGCAAGAAGTCGGCGAGCATGTTCGAGATGAACAAGCATCTGAGCGCGCACCTCACCGCCAAGAAGGGCTGAGCAGCCGCTCGCCATGGACGGGTCCGACGGCGTCGCCGGTTATGAGAATGTGGTGACCGGCAGCCGCGACACGGAGGTCGCGGCACCGGGCGCCGCACAGGTGCGGGCCGCCTCGTCGCCCGAGCTCAAGACGCTCGCCGGCGTCGCGGTCGGCACGCTGGTCATCGCGGCGCTCTATTTCGGGCAAGACGTGCTGATCCCGATCACCCTCGCGGTGATGCTGTCGTTCGTCCTGTCGCCGGTGGTCAACGGCCTGCAACGCCTGCGCCTGTGGCGGGCGCCGGCGGTGATCCTCACCGTCCTGTCCGCGCTCGGGCTGCTCGGCCTCGTCGGCACGCTGATCGGCAGCCAGGCGGCGGCGCTGACCGCCGACGCGCCGCGCTATGCCCAGACGATCGAGGCGAAGATCCAGGGCGTGCGGGGCTATGCCGTCGAGCGCATCGCCGCATTGACCAAGGATCTCGGCGGCGGCGAGACGCACCGCGCCACCCGGCCGGCGACGCTGCGCGGCCCGTCCGCCACGCCCGGCCAGCGCCAGCCCGTCCCCGTCGAGGTGGTCGAGGGCAGCAGCTCGCCCTTCACCCTTGCCAAGACGGTGGTCGAACCGATCCTCGGCCCGCTCGAAACCACGATCATCGTGCTGATCGTCGCGATCTTCGTGCTGATGCAGAAAGAGGATCTGCGCGACCGCTTCATCCGCGTCTTTGGGTCGAGCGACCTTCACCGCACCACCCGCGCGCTCGACGACGCCGGTCAGCGGCTGAGCAAATATTTCCTGTCGCAGCTCGCGGTGAACACCTGTTTCGGGCTGGTCATCGGCATCGGCCTGTGGCTGATCGGCATCCCCTCGCCGGCGATGTGGGGGGTGATGGCGGGGCTGCTCCGCTTCGTCCCCTATATCGGTTCGTTCCTCGCCGCGGTCGCCCCCGCCGCGCTGGGTGCCGCGGTCGAGCCCGGCTGGGGCATGACGATCGAGGTCGTCGCGCTGTTCGTCATCGTCGAACCGCTGACCGGCTATGTCGTCGAGCCGCTGCTCTACGGTCACTCGACCGGCCTGTCGCCGGTGTCGGTGATCGTCTCGGCGATCTTCTGGACATGGCTGTGGGGGCCGATCGGGCTGATCATGTCGACGCCGCTGACCTTGTGCCTCGTGGTGATGGGGCGGCACGTCAAAAGCCTCGAATTCTTCGACGTGCTGCTCGGCGACCGTCCGGCGCTGACGCCGGTGGAAAGCTTCTACCAGCGGATCCTCGCCAACAATCCCGACGAGGCGCTGGCGCAGGCGGAGGCGTTGCTCGACGACCGCACGCTCACCGCTTATTACGACGGCGTCGCGCGCGAAGGCCTCAAGCTTGCCGCCGAAGATGTCGCACGCGGTACGATCGACGCCGCCGGCGCGGCGCGGATGACGCGGTCGATGCTGTCGGTGATCGACGACCTCGCGCCGGGCGCGCCGCCGGTCGCGGGCCAGGACGGCGTCGTTTTGTGCATCCCCGGTGACGGCGCGTTCGACGAGGCGATCGCCGCGATGCTCGCGCAGCTGCTCGGCCAGCACGGTCTCGCCGCGCGGCGCATCGCCAGCGCGGCGGCGTCGCGCGACGCCATCGCCACGCTCGACGTCAGCGGCGTCACGGTCGTCGCGATCCTGTACCTCGACCTGCACGACGTGCCGGCGCGGCTGCGCTACCTGATCCGCCGCCTGCGCGAGCGGCTGCCGGCGGCACGGATCGTCGTCGGGCTCTGGGCGTCGGAGGATCCGGCGCTGCGCGACGCGGCGATCCAGGCGCTCGGCGCGGATCAGTATATCGGCTCGCTCGCCGAGGCGGTGACGGCGATCGCGACCCCCGCGCCGAACGAGGCTCGCGCCGCCTGAGCCGCCGACCGCGGTGAACGAAATGCCGCGGCACGCATTGTCAGCCCGCGACATTGGGTTGCGGAGTTCGAGACGATGAAGACCAGCGGCAACACCATTCTGATGACCGGCGGCGGCAGCGGCATCGGCGAGGCGCTGGCGCATCGCTTCCACGATCGCGGCGACACGGTGATCATCGCCGGCCGTCGCCAGGACGCGCTCGACCGCGCCGCCGAGGGCCGCGCGCGCATCCACACCCGCACGCTCGACGTCGAGGATGCCGCCGCGACCGAGGCCTTCGCACGCGCGATCGTCGCCGACTTCCCCGATCTCAACGTGCTGTTCAACAACGCCGGCATCATGAAGTTCGAGGATCTGACCGCGGCGCGCGACCTCGGCGATGCCGAGGCGACGGTGGCGATCAACATCCTCGGCCCGATCCGCCTGACCAACGCGCTGATCGACCATCTTGCCGGCCAGCCCGATGCGGCGATCGTCACCGTCACCTCGGGCCTCGCCTATGTCCCGCTGGTCGCCGCGCCGACCTATTCGGCGTCGAAGGCGGCGATCCATTCCTATACCGTGTCACTGCGCACGCAGCTCGCCGGCAAGGTCGAGGTGATCGAGCTCGCCCCGCCGGGCGTACAGACCGACCTCACCCCCGGTCAGGCCAAGCGCCCCGGCTACATGCCGCTCGAGGCCTTCGCCGACGCGGTCGCCGCGCAATTCGCGCAGCAGCCGACGCCGCGCGAGATCCTGGTCGACGAGGTCCAGTTCCTCCGCCAGGCCGAGCGCGAGGGCCGTTTCGACGAGACGCTCAAGACGCTCACCGAGCGCGCCGCCCAGCAGCGCGCCGCGGGAGGCGAATAACCCCCGCCCGATCCCGCTTGACCCTTATCGATAAACGATACATATTGTTTATCGATAAGGGGATGGATCATGCGGGATCGGGGACTGACCGTGGCGCGCGGTGTGTTGCGCGTCGGCAATGGCATCAACTGGCTGCTCGGGATCGCGACGCTCGCGGCGCTGCTCGTCTCCTTCCCCTTGGGTGACCGGCTCGCCGCGCATCTGGTCGCGAAATATCCGCATGGCGATATCGCCGGGACGATCGCGGTGGTGCGGGTGATCGGGCTGCTCGCCATCGTCGCCGCGGTCGCGGCGCATCAGATCTTCACGCGGCTGCTCGCGATCGTCGCGACGGTGGATGCCGGCGATCCCTTCATCATCGACAATGCGGCGCGGCTGCGTCGGATCGGCTGGGCGTTGCTCTCCCTGCAGATGCTCAACCTCGCCGCCGGCGCGATCATCGTACTGCTCGACCGGATGGGCGTCGACCATCCGACCTGGGCGCCGGGCCTGACCGGCTGGATCGCCGTCGTCATGGTGTTCGCGCTGGCCCGCGTCTTTCAGGTCGGGGCGGCGATGCGCGACGATCTGGCGATGACGGTCTGATGGCAGTCATCGTCACGCTCGACGCGATGCTCGCCGCCCGCGGCATGACGCTGACCGGACTGTCGCAGAGCGTCGACATCACGCTGGCGAACCTGTCGATCCTCAAGACCGGCAAGGCCAAGGCGATCCGCTTTTCGACGCTGGAGGCGATCTGCCGCGCGCTCGATTGCCAGCCTGGCGACATTCTGACGGTGATCGAGGGGGATGAGCCATGATCCAGACCTTCTTCGGCGACGTGGCGGCGGCCTATCGCGACGGCTGGACGCTGGCGCGCGCGCTGCCGTGGCTGGTGCTGGCGATGGCGGGGATCGAACTCGCGCAGCATGCGGTCGAATGGCGGCTCGGTTTCTTCGTCGGCGATGCCGCGCTCCACAGACAGGCTGCCACCGCGCCGCTGCGCATGGCGTTCGGCTGGCCCAAGATGCTGACGCTCTATGCGGTCGGCTTCATCGCGATCCGCTGGTGCGTGCTGCGCGACCCGCATCGCGCGCTGCGCCCGCCGCCGCAGGCGCTGCAGCGCTACGTCTGGGTGGTGCTGTTCCAGCTGGTCCCGGCGGTGGCGATCATCCAAGCGGGATCGTTCGCGGCCAGCGCGTCCGGCGTCATGGCGATCCGCCTCACCGCCGGCCTCGCGCAGCAGTTGAGCGAGCCGTTGCTGTGCCTCTGGTTCGTCCATGCCGCCCTGGGCTCGCACGACTTCGGCCCACTCGCTTCGGCGAAGGCGACGCGCTGGCTCTACGTCTGGGCCTTGCTGCTCGTCCTGATCGCGCGCGTGCCGGCGTCGCAGCTGCATGCGCGGCTCAACATCTGGTCGGCGGGGCAGGCGCCGGCGATGCAGGCGGCGCTGCTGCTGCTCGACGCGGCGGTGGTCGGGCTGCTCGCGGTGATCGTCCCCGCGGCGCAGGTCCGCGCGGCACGCCGCATCGCCGCGCGGCGCGGCATCGCGCTCACGCCGGATGGGGCTATGCCATCTCCTTGAGCGGCACCGCTGCATCGGCGAGACGATCGGGCGCGACGCGCGCGCCGCCGACCACCAGCGCCCGGCCCTGGACGTAATCCTTGACCGCATTGACGCAGTCGAGCGCGATCACGCGGCCGTCGCGCAGATAGACGAGCGAGAAGCTGCGCGTCGCCGGATCGCCGCGCAGCACCGCCGCGTCATGGCCGGTCGACAGGCCGACCGTCTGCAGCTTGAGGTCATATTGGTTCGACCAGAACCACGGCACCGCGGCATAATCCTCCGCCGCGCCGGTCAGCGCCTTGGCCACCACCGTCGCCTGATCGTTGGCGTTCTGCACCGATTCGAGCCGGATCGCCGCGCCGTCGGCGAAGGCATTGGCGTGCAGCGCGCAATCGCCGATCGCGAAGACGTCGGGCAGGCTGGTGCGGCACGTCGCATCGACCGCGACGCCATTGCCCCCCGCCGCCCCCGCCGCGAGCAGGGGTTCGACCGCGGGCACGATGCCGATGCCGACGATCACCATCTCGCCGGGCAGCACCGTGCCGTCGGCGAGCCGCACGCCGGTGGCGCGCCCCTCCGCTTCGACGATGCAATCGACCTGCGTCGCAAGGCGGATGTCGACGCCGTGCGCGCGATGCTCGGCCTCGTAGAAGCGCGACAGCGGCTCGCCGGCGACGCGCGCCAGCACGCGCGGCAGCGCCTCGACCAGCGTCACCGGCTTGCCGAGCTTGGTCAGCACCGCCGCCGCCTCGAGCCCGATATAGCCGCCGCCGATCACCACCACCCGCTGCGTCGTCGGCAGCTCGGCCATCAACCGGTCGACATCCGCGCGGGTGCGCACCGCATGCACGCCGGCGAGATCGTGGCCGGCGCAGCTCAGCCGCCGCGGCGCGCCGCCCGTCGCCCAGATCAGCGTGCCGTAACCGATCGCCTCGCCGCCCGCGCTGGTGACGCGATGCGCCTCGGCATCGACCGCGACGATACGCGTGTCCGTCAGGACGGTGATCTGCTTGTCGGCCCAGAAGGCGGCGGGGCGCAGCAGGATACGCTCGAACGGCTTGTCCCGCGCGAGATACTCCTTCGACAGCGGCGGGCGTTCATAGGGCAGATCGGGTTCGTCGCCGATCAGCGCGATCGTACCCGCGAACTTGCGCTGGCGCAGCGCGATCGCGGCCTGTGCGCCGGCATGGCCCGCGCCGACGATGACGATATCGAATTGCTGCATCCCGATCCTCTCTTCGGCCGGCATCCCGCGCGACCGGTGCAGAGGCCTTATCAGCGCTTCGGCGCCGGCGGGAGCCCGGTGTTTGTTTTGGGCGCCTGTCATCAGGATACGCGGTAGCAACCTCCGTCCCCGCCACCCTGCGTAAACGGCGGTATCACCCACCACGTACCACCCCGGCGGGGGCCGGGGTCCAGTGTGGTGGAGTTTTGGAATGACCCACGCCGCCCTCCCAGCTGGACCCCGGCCTTCGGCGGGGCGGTACGGAGGCTGTTGGAGACGGTTCCGACGAGGCGAGCCTATCAGTGCAACCTGGCAATGGCGTGCACGTCGCGACGATCCCGCCTCACGCCGGCTTGGACAGGCTGTCGATCACCTCGTCGAGCAGCGTGGTCAGCATTTGCATCTTCTCGGGCGCCAGGCTGATGCCGGCATAATGATCCTCCCGGTCGGCCAGCAGACCCAGTCGCGCCACCACCGGCTGCGCCGCCTCGGTGGCATAGAGCCGCTTGACGCGACGATCGCCGGGGTCGGCGCGCCGCTCGACCCATTGCAGCGCCTCGAGCCGGTCGAGCGTCTGGCCGATCGCGACCGGGCCGATCTCGAGCTTTTCCGCCATCTCCTTCTGCGTCCAGCCGGGATGGAGATAGATCGAGGCGAGCGCCCGCCATTGCGCCTGGGTCAGCGCCTCGCCCTCGGCGAGCGCCATCGCCCGCGCGCGCTCGTCGAACCGTTTGCGCAGCAGGCGGGCGATCAGCGAGACCTGCGTCGCGAAGCTGCGCTGCCCCGGATCTGGAAGAGCTTCGGCTCCGACGGGAGCGGTCATCGGTCGTCCTTCTGTTCGCACCATGGCGGTGTCGGCCTCCTATACCGCTGGCGACAATGATGTCAGCGCTTTGCGGGAGCGGGCCAAAAGGTCAATGTAACTTATCTGTAAGCTGCCTCATAATCAGGTTGCTTTCCATTCCCATCGGGTCCACCGGCGCTTGCGTTATTCGAGATCATCGGGGCGAGTCCCCGGATCCGTGAGGTATCATGAGCCTGGACGACCCCGATCATCGCCCCGATCCGACCGCGCTCGAGGAAGCGCCCCCGGTCACCGATCCCGCCCCCGTCGTGCAGGCGGCCGATCCGACGCCCACCCGGCGCAGCCGGCTGCGCCTGCCGCTGCTGCTCGCCGCGCCGATCGTCGCCATCGCGGTCGGCCTGTTCTTCTATCTGAGCGGCGGCCGCTACCAGTCGACCGACAACGGCTATCTCCAGGCGGGCCTCGTACCGGTCGCCGCCAGCGTCAGCGGGCCGGTGGTCGCGGTGATGGTGCACAACAACCAGCAGGTCCGCGCCGGCGACGTGCTGTTCCGCATCGACCCCGCCCCCTTCCAGGCCGCGGTCGACGAGGCGGCGGCGGAGCTCGCCAACGCCCGCACGCAGGTGTCGTCGCTGCGCGCCAATTACCGCGAGGGCGAGGCCGGCCTCGCCGCCGCGCGCGCGCGGCTCGCCTATGCGGAGCGCGAGGCGGCGCGGCAGAAGTCGCTGCTCGCCGAGGGCATCTCGTCGCAGAACCAGTACGATCAGGCGGTGCTCGCCGCGCAGACCGCGCGCCAGCAGATCCAGACCTCGGTCCAGCAGAATGCCGGCGTCGCCGCGACATTGACCGGCAGCGTCGACGCGCCGACCGCGGCGCAGCCGGCGGTGCAGCGGGCCGAGGCGGCGCTGGAGCGCGCCCGCCTCAACCTCGGCTACACCGTGGTGCGCGCCGCGCAGGACGGCATCGTCACCAAGGTCGACCAGCTCCAGCGCGGCAGCTACGTCACCGCCGCCAAGCCGGTGTTCACGCTCGCCGGCACGCGCCTGTGGGTCGAGGGCAATTTCAAGGAAGACCAGCTCAACCACATGCGCGTCGGCCAGCGCGCCACCTTCCACGTCGACGCCTTCCCCGATCTGGAACTGACCGGCCGGCTGACCAGCTTCAGCCCCGGCACCGGCAACAGCTTCGCGCTGCTGCCGGCGGAGAATGCGACGGGCAATTGGGTCAAGGTCGTCCAGCGCCTGCCGGTCGAGTTCAGCATCGACCGCCTGCCGCAGGGCGTGCCGCTGCACGCCGGGCTCAGCGTCGAGGTCGAAGTCGACACCGGCCATCGCCGCCACCTGTTCGGCGGTGACGCCACATCACGATGACCGGCGCCTATCCGGATCCGGTCTCGCGACGCTTCATCACCGCCGCGGTGATGGCGGCGACGGTGATGAACTCGCTCGACAGCACGATCGCCAACGTCGCGCTGCCGCATATCCAGGGCAGCGTCTCCGCCTCGGGCGAGGAGATCACCTGGGTGCTCACCTCCTACATCGTCGCCGCCGCGATCATGACCCCGCTGACCGGCTGGCTGGCCGGGCGGTTCGGGCGCAAGCGGCTGATGCTGTGGTCGATCGTCGGCTTCACCGCGGTCTCCGGCCTGTGCGGCATCGCCAACAGCCTCGGCGAGCTGGTCGGCTTCCGCCTGTTGCAGGGCGTGTTCGGCGCGGCGCTGGTGCCGATGAGCCAGGCGATCCTGCTCGACATCAACCCGCCCGAACGCCACGGCCCGGCGATGGCGGTGTGGGGAATGGGCGCGATCCTGGGGCCGATCATCGGCCCGGCGCTCGGCGGCTGGCTGACCGACAATCTGTCGTGGCGCTGGGTCTTCTACATCAACCTGCCGATCGGCGCGCTCGCCTTCGCCGGCCTGTCGGGATTCCTGACCGAGACCAAGGATGCGATGCGGCCGCGGCTCGACCTGTTCGGCTTCGCGATGCTCGCGCTGGCGATCGGCTCGATCCAGCTGATGCTCGACCGCGGCCAGACCAAGGACTGGTTCAGCTCGACCGAGATCTGCCTCGAGGCGGCGCTGGGCCTGTTCTTCGGCTATCTGTTCGTCGTCCACACGCTGACCGCGCGCCGGCCGTTCATCGACATCGGCATGTTCAAGGACCGCAACTTCCTGACCGGCTCGATCTTCGGCTTCTTCCTCGGCACCGTCTTGTTCGGCGTGCTCGCGCTGCTGCCGACGATGCTGGAGACGCTGATGGGCTATCCGGTCGTGCTGACCGGGCTGGTCACCGCGCCGCGCGGTATCGGTACGCTGATCTCGATGATCGTCGTCGGCCGGCTGATCAAGACGGTCGACGCGCGCATCCTGATCTTCGCCGGCTTCGCCATCGCGGCCTATTCGCTGCACATCATGTCGGGCTTCACGCTCGGCATGAACGAGCGGCTGGTGATCGTCTCGGGCTTCATCCAGGGCATCGGCACCGGACTGGTCTTCGTCCCGCTGACCACGATCGCCTTCGCGACGCTCGACGCGCGCTACCGCAACGAGGGCGCGGCGATGTTCACGCTGACCCGCAACATCGGCTCGGCGGTCGGCATCTCGATGCTGCAGGCGCTGACCATCCGCAACGGCGCGACGGTGCATGCGCGGCTGGTCGAGGGCGTGCGGCCGGACAATCCGCTGCTGCCGTCGGGCTTCGACTTCGACGCGCCGGCGGCGGTCGCGATGCTCAACGCGCAGATCACGCGCCAGGCGGCGATGGTCTCCTATGTCGATGCCTTCTGGCTGCTCTTCATCCTCACCCTCGCCGTCATCCCGCTGCTGCTGCTGATGCGCCGCCCCCGCGCCGGCGGCGGCGACGGCCCGACGATCCACATGGACTGATCCGATGCGCGTTGCCCCCCTGATCCTCACCGCCGTCGCGGCCGCCGCGCTCGCCGGCTGCACCGTCGGCCCCGATTTCGCGCGGCCGCAGGCCCCCGCCGCGAGCGGCTACCAGCCCGCCGGCGAGGCGGCCCCGCCGCGCGTCGCGTTCGGCGACGGGCCGGAGCAGCATTGGTGGACCGCCTTCGGCTCGCCGCAGCTCGACGCGCTGGTCGATCAGGCGATCGCGCACAACCGCAGCCTTGCCGCGAGCAACGCGACGCTCGCCGCCAGCCGCGACGAGGTCCGCGCCATCGCCGGCCGCCGCCTGCCGCAGGTCGACGCCAATGCCCGCGCCGACCAGCAGCAGGTCAACCTCGCCGCCTTCGGCTTCTCCGGCAGCAATCCGCTCGCCCCCGGCGGCAATCCGGAATTCAACCTCTACACCGTCGGCGGCGGCGTCAGCTACGACCTCGACCTGTTCGGCGGCCTGCGCCGCAGCGTCGAGCAGAGCGCCGCGCAAGCCGAGGCGCAGCAGCGCCAGACCGAGGCGGCGCATCTCTCGATCGCGGGACAGGTGGTCAATCAGGTGCTGACCATCGCCGCGCTCAACGCGCAGATCGCCACCGCCCGCGCGCTGCTCGCCGACGATCAGCGCAACGTCGACCTGACGCAGAAGCGCCGGACCGGCGGCGAGGGCACTTTGGTCGAGGTGCTCAACGCGCAGAGCCAATATGCCGCCGACCGCGGCGACCTGCCGCAGCTCGACCAGCAGCTCGCCGAAGCGCGGCACCTGCTCGCCACCCTCATCGGCACCACGCCCGACACGCTGCCGCCCACCGATGTCGCGCTCGACAGGCTGACGCTGCCGGCGACGATCCCGGTGGCGCTGCCGTCCGCGCTGGTCCACCGCCGCCCCGACATCCTCCAGGCGGAGGCGCAGCTGCACGCCGCCACCGCGGCGATCGGCGTCGCCACCGCGCGCCTCTATCCCGACATCACCTTGGGCGCGACGCTGACGCAGGGCGCCCCGGCGGTCGGTGACCTCGTCAGGAACGCCTTCCGCGGCTACGATTTGTTCGCTGGCCTGACCGCGCCGATCTTCCACGGCGGCACGTTGAAGGCCGAGCGCGCGGCGGCGGTCGACCGGGCCCGCGCCAGCCAGGCGCGCTACGAACAGACGGTGCTGGTCGCGTTCAGCCAGGTCGCCGATCTGCTCTCGGCGATGCGGAACGACACCCGCTCGGTCGCCGACCAGCAGGCGTCGGTCGCAGTCGCCGAACGCTCGCGCCACCTGTCACGGCGCAGCTTCGAGGTCGGCAATTCGGGCATCCTCCAGGTGCTGGAGACCGAACGCCTCTACCAGCGCGCCAGCAACGGCCTCGTCGTCGCGCGGACGCGGCAGTTCCTCAACGTCGCCCGCCTGTACGTCGCGACCGCGGGAGGATGGATCGCACCGACAGCGCCGCCTGCGCCGTAACCGGCCCCGCGGGCGGATCGGCTGCACCGGCGCCGTCTCCGTCGCGCTACGCCCGAGCGACGCCGGCTCTTGCAAAGTGGGCGGCGTGCGGTAGCGCCGGCGGATGACCGACCGCTCCACGCGCCCGCCGACACGCCGCCTTGTACTTGCCGGCGGCCTCGCCGCGACGGTCGCGCCGGCCCCGGAACCGGCATCGGCACGCGGCGCCGTACCGCCGCCGTTCCTCCTCAAGCCGTGGATGACACTGGCCGACGTGCCGGGGGCGAGCTGGGCGTTGCTCGACGGTGACCGGATCGACAGCTATGCGGAAGGCGACGCGAGGGCGGGCGTCACCCCGGCCACCGTGGACACGGTGTTCGAGGCGGCGTCGCTGTCCAAGCCCGTGCTCGCCGCAGCGATCCACGCGCTCGTCGCCGAAGGCCGGATCGATCTCGACGCACCCGTCGTCGCGCATATCCCCTTCACCCGCGACGCCGCGACCCGCGCCGTCACCCCGCGCCATCTGCTCGCCCATGCCGGTGGCCTGCTCAACTGGCGCACCGAGCCCGGCGACCTCGTCAGCGGCTTCACGCCCGGATCGGCGTTCCGTTATTCGGGCGAAGGCTATGCGCTGCTCGCCCGGCTGGCCGAGACGATCACCGGCGAGAGTGCCGCCGCGCTGGTCCGCCGGCTGGTGCTGGTGCCGGCGGGGATGACGCGGAGCGGCTACGGCTGGATCGGCGACGGTGGCGCGGTCGCCTGGCCGCATGATGCCGGTGCCGCGGTGATGACGGACAAGGGCCCTGCCGCCTTCCGCACGGCGCGCGACGCGGGGCCCGCGCGATCCGTCGAACGCTGGACGGAGGCGGACAGGGTCGCTGCGGCGCAGGCGCTCGGCAAGCCGGCCTTGCCGCTCTTCCTGATACCGAACATGGCCGCCGGCCTGTGGACCACCGCGGGCGACTATGCCCGCTTCCTCCGCTTCGCGCGCCGCTTCCCGGCGATGAACACGCCGACCGTGCGCGTCGCGGGCGCGCTCTCCTGGGGGCTGGGCTGGGGCCTCGAACAGGCGGGCGCGCGGCGCTTCGCCTGGCATTGGGGGCAGAACGACGGCGTCTGCAACCTGTTCGTCACCGATCTGAGCGCCGGCACCAGCCTCGTCGTGCTGACCAACGGCGCCGGCGGTCAGCGCGTCTATGGCCGTGCGGCGCGCGTGCGCTTCGCCCGCGAGTTCGACGCGCTGACCTGGCTGCAACCCTGAGGTCCGCGCCGCGGCAGGCCGCCGCGTGCCGCGTCCCTCACCCCCGCCGCGCCGCGCGCAACAGGCTCCACAGCACCGCGGCGGCGGCGAGGTCGAGCGCAGCGAGCGCCGCGAACAGCGGATCGTAGCCGAAGGCGTCGGCGCTCTGCCCGATCAGCAGCGTGAACAGCATGCCGCCGACCCAGGCCGAGGTGCCCGCCATGCCGCTCGCGGTGCCGACGGTGCGGCTGTCGAACATGTCGGCGCACAGGGTGATAAGCGCGCCGCTGAGCATCTGATGCGCGAAACCGCCGACGCAGAACAGCAGGATCGCCATGCCGGGCGTTGCGGCGAGGCCGATGCACGCCGGCCCGATCATGCAGGCGGCGCCGACGGTCATCGTGATCTTGCGCGAGGCGACCAGCGGTACGCCGCGCCGCATCAGCCAGCCGGGGAGCAGCCCCGCCGCGAGGCTGCCGAAATCGGCGGCGAGGAACGGCATCCACGCCCAGAGCGCGATGCTCTTGAGATCGAGGTGCCAGACCGAGACGAGATACAGCGGGATGAAGAAGTTGAACGTCTGCCACGCCGGTTCGGCGAGGAAGCGCGGGATGGCGATTCCCCAGAAGCTGCGGCTGCGCAGCAGGTCGGCGCGCGTCGCCGGCTTGTCGCCGACGTCCTCGGTCTGTGCCGCCGCCAGCGTGGCACGCTCCGCCTCGCCGAGTGCGGGATGGTCCGCCGGGCTGCGATAGCCCCAATACCAGAGCAGCGCCCAGGCGAGGCTCAGCCCGCCGGTGACCACGAAGGCGGCCTGCCAGTCGAACGCCAGGATGCAGAAGGCGACGAGCGGCGGCGCCACCATATTGCCGACGCTGGTGCCCATCTGGAACACGCTGGTGGCGAGCGGCCGTTCGCGCGGCGGAAACCATTCGGACACCGCCTTCGCCCCCGCCGGAATCGCCGCCGCCTCGCTCGCGCCGAGCAAGGCGCGGAAGGCGGCGAGGCTCGGCCAGCCGGTCGCCAGCGCATGCGCCATGTTGGCGAGCGCCCAGCCGACTGCGAACAGGAAGAAGCCGAGCCGCGTGCCGAGCAGGTCGAGCACGCTGCCCGCCACCGTCTGCATCACCGTGTAGCTCGCCTGGAAGGCGAGCACGACCCAGCTGTAATCCTCGGTCGTCATGCCGAATTCGGTTTTGAGCTGCGGTGCCGCGACCGACAGCGTCGACCGCGCGAGATAGTTGAGGATCGTCCCCAAGGTGACGAGCGCGATCAGGCGCCAGCGCAGTGGTATCGCGCGCCACCCGCGCGCCTGTCCGGTCATCGCGACGATGCCGCGGCCGAGGCGGTGGCTCGGGTGACGTCTGCGGTCATCGCGAAATCTCCAGCGCGGATACGATCGCCTCGCCCTTTACCGGCACGAAGCGCACGTCAAGCACGCCGTCGCCGACCTCGACCGACACGCGCCGGGTGATCGCCCGCAACGGCCCGCCGGCTGCCGCCGCCACGTCGAGCGCGGCGATGACCCGGCGGCCGTTGACGGTGACGTCGAACTGGCGCGCCCCCGCCGCGAGCGACGGTTCGACGAAGGTGAGGTCGAGCGCGTAGCGGCCGGGGGCGAGCGGGATGCGATAGCCGAAACGACCCTGACGATAGGTTTCGGCGACGACCCCGCCCGCGGTGCCGGTCACCACCTTCCTCGGCGGCGGCGGGCCATAGCCGGCGGCGGGGTTGACGCTGCCCGCGGTGCCGCCGTCGAAAAAGGCATCGGAACCGAAGCGTTTGCCGGCGACCTGCGGCGCGACGAGCGCACCGCTGTCGATCCGCACCGCCTGCGCCGCGTCGGGCGACAGCTGCCAGTCGACGCGATCGTCCTGCGCCCCGCCCGCGAACAGGCCGCGCGCGACGACGCGATTGGCGCCGGCGGTGAGCGCGACATCGCGCCAGACGCAGATCCGCTCCGCGCAATCGCTCATCGTGCCGACGACCCGCCCGTTGACGCTGAGCTCGGTGCGCGGGGCGTTGCTGTAGACGCGCACGTCGGTGACGCGATAGGCGCGGTCGACGTAGCGGCGGCCGTTGATGTGGACGGTCGGCGTCTCGGTCCAGTTCGCCTTGTAGAAATAATAAGCGTCCTTGCGGATCTGCCGGTCGTAGGTGACGAGGCCCTTGGTGTTGATGTCGACCGCATCGCCCTCGCGCCGCACCGTCGTCGCGAAGTCGAACGAATTCCACAGCCAGCTCGCCCACAGATACGGCTTGCGCGCCAGCGTCGCCCAGGCCTGTTCGTGGATGTAGCTTTCATATTCCTCGGGCTGGTCGTGGCCGCGCGCATCGATCGGCCCGCCGAGCGGATCATCGGTGTGGATCGTCGTCGCGCCGCCCGCGCCATATTCGGTGACCGAGAGCGGCTGCGCCGGTCGCTTGGCGTGCAGTTCGTCGAGGTGCGGGCCGAGGTCCGCAGGCTTGCCGTAATACCAGCCGAAATAGCGGTTCGCCCCGCCGAGATCGGCCGCCACCGCGGTGATCGGCACGTCGGAGGTGGGACCGATATTGCGCTCGCAGCAGGTGGCGAGCGCGGTGGCGCGCGACGGATCCTCCGCCTTGGCGAGCGCGTCGAGCTCGCGCAGCAGCGGCAGCGGATCGGGCGCGGCACCGTCGCGGGTGGTGATGAACGCCGGGATCGACTTGCCGAAATCGACCTCGTTGGCGATGCCCCAGCTGACCACCGAGGCGTGGTTGGCATTCTGAAGGATCAGTTCGCGCAGCTGCTGGCGCGCGTCGGCGCGCAGCGCGTCGGTGGCGACCAGATCGTTGCCGAGCGTCCATTTCGAGACGAGCGGGATCTCGTCCCAGACGATCAGGCCGTACCGGTCGGCGAGGTCGTGGATCGTCTGGCCGTGCTGGTAATGCGTCAGGCGGATCGTATTGACCCCCATCTCGCGCATGATCGCGACATCCTGTTCGACATCGGCGTCGCTGATCGCCCAGCCCTTGCCCTCGCGATCCTGGTGATAGCCGACGCCGTGCAGGCGCAGCGGCTTGCCGTTGAGCAGGAAGCCCCGCTGCGGATCGGCGCGCAGCTCGCGGATGCCGAAGGCTTGCTCGACCCGGTCGAGCACCGCGCCCGACGGGGTGGTGACCTCCACCACCAGCCGGTGGAGATAGGGATCGGCGACGCCGTTCCACAGATGCGGATCGGCGACCGCGAGCGACTGCGCGACCGCCGCGGTGGCATGGCCGGCGAGCCCGGCGCGGCGCGTCGCGCGCGCCACCGTCCGGCCGTCGGCATCGAGCAGGCGGACGGTGGTGACGGCATCCTGCCGGCGGGCGCTATCGTTGCGGACACGGACGCGCACGTCGATCGTCGCGCCGGCGGGGGTGATCGCGCGGGTGGCGGCGAGGATGCCGCTGCCGCCGTCCTCCATCATGTCGATATGGACCGGGTCGGTGGCGATCAGGCTGACCGGGCGGTAGAGCCCGCCATGGACGAAGAAGTCGCCGGCCAGCGGCAGCACGTCGGCGGTCGCCGAGCCGGGCTCGGGCTGGCTGTTGTCGACCTTGACCAGCAGCACGTTCGTCTGGCCGGCACGCAGCGTGTCGGTCGCGTCGAGGCGGAAGCGCGAAAAGCCGCCGCGATGCGCGCCGAGCCGCCGGCCGTTGAGCCAGACCTCGGCGGTGCGGCTCGCCGCGTCGAACTGCAACCAGGCGCGGCGGCCGGCGAAGGCGGCATCGGGGGTGAAGCTCAGCCGGTACCAGCCGACGCCCTGATATTTGTCGACCGTATCGGCGTGATTGCGATGCTGCTGCGGATCGGGGAGATAATAGCCGACGCGGTTCCACGTATGCGGCACCGACACCGGCTGCCATGCCCCGCCCGCCGTCGCTGCCGCGGCAGGATCGACCGTGCCGCCGCGCTGGAATTGCCAGCCCTGCGCCAGCGTCATGGTGGCGCGATCGGCCTGCGCCGCCGCCGGTACGGCGATCGCCATGCCGATCGCCGCGGCAATCCATCGGGATGTCATCTGCCTCTCCTCGTTCGACCGCATCGTGGACGGCGCTGGCGCGCCGGCCGGTGCGGGGCATTGTGCGTCCGGGCCGTCCGCATGACTAACGTGCAGCCTCGCTGCCCGCCACGGCCGTGCCGCTCGCGGTGAAGTCCATCATCGGCGCGACGTTGCGGTCATAGCGCCGCCACGCCGGCAGGCCGGCCCCGTTGGGATCGCCGGAGGTGGCGAAATTGATGAGGTAGCGACTGATGAGGCGACCCATGGCGTCGTCCCGCGCGGTCGTCGCCGCGCCATATTTGTCCCGCTGCGTATCGAAGAAGAAGGGAACGTCGGTGGCGTGGCCGGCGCCGCCGCCGCCCGGCACGGACCCGGCCACATAGGAGAAACGGTAATAATAGGTCGGCACCCCGGCATCCGCGATCAGCCCGGCGAGCGTGCGGGCACCGCGGATCATCATGCCGTCCGGTCCGCCGATGTCGTTGCTGGTCGCGCCGATCATGACCGGGACATGCCAGAACGTGCCGCGGCGATAGGTCGCCGCCACCGGCAGCGCGATCGTGCCGTCGGGATAGGGCGAGGCGAAGGTACGCGGCGTGCCGCTCCCCGGAAACAGCGCGCGCATGGTCAGGCCGTCGACGACCTGATCCGTGGTGAGCGCGCGCAATCGCGTTGCCGCGTCGGGGGCGTCGGCCGCGATGCCCTGGCCCGCGGCGAAGGCGAGGCTAGCCGCCTGCGCCGCATCACGGGTGGCCGCGCCGCTCTCGCCGTCGCCGCCCGACATCACGACGGCGCGCGCGAACAGGCCTTCGCTCATCGGCGAGGTGATGAGCGTGTGCACCGACATGCCGCCGGCGCTTTCGCCGACAATCGTCACGTTGCGCGGATCACCACCGAAGGCGGCGACATTGGCCTGGACCCAGCGCAAGGCGGCGAGCTGGTCCATATAGCCGTAATTGCCCGATGCGCGCGCGCTCGCTGGGCCTTCGAGCGCGGGATGGACGAAGGTGCCGAACCGCCCGACGCGATAGTTGAAGCTGACGACCACCGCGCCCTGCCGCGCGAGGCGTGCGCCCGCATAGGTCGCCGGCGACGAGCCGCCGTTGACGAAGCCGCCGCCATAGAACCAGACGATCACCGGCAGTCGCGCGCGCGGGCTGCGCGGCGCCCAGACGTTGAGCACGAGACAATCCTCCGACGGCGCCGTGCCGAGCGGCGCCGCGTCGCTGGGGAACGGCTGTTGCGCGCAATCGTGGCCGTATGCCCGCGCCTCGCGCACCGCCGACCAGCGCGCCACCGGCTGCGGCGCGCGCCAGCGGTCGGGGCCGGTCGGGGGCGCGGCGAAGGGGATGCCCAGCCACTGCCGCACGCCATCCGCGACGACGCCGCGCACCGGGCCCGCGTTTGTCCGCACCACCGGCGCCGGCTCGCTGGCGGATGCCGCAGCGGCCATCGCCGGCATGAGGATCATCGACAGTGAGCGTGCGCGCATGATGCCCGTCCTTCCGCATATCCTGATGGTTCACCGCTCGCGCAGCCGCCCGCCCGAACCGTCATACCGCCGCCGTGCCGGGCATGGCCGCCTGCACCACCCGCTGATCGAGCCGCCCGAACGTCGCCGCGCCGCCCGCCATCATCGCGACGCGGTCGCCGAAGGACAGGAAGGGCGTCTGTGCATGGCCCCGTGCCAGCATCTCGATCACCCGTCGCTCCGACAGGCAGGTCGAGCCGACGCGATCGTAATCGGGATTGGAAACCGTCCCCGAACCGATGATCGTCCCCGCCGGCAGGTCGCGCGTGCGGGCCGCATGCGCGATCAGATCATGGAAGCCGACCGCCATCGCGCCGCCGTCCGGATCGCCGAACCACGATCCGTTGACCTCGACCCGCAGCGGCAGGCAGACGCGCCCGTGGCGCCATGCGTCGCCCAGGCCATCGGGCGTGACCGCGAACGGCGCCATGCTGCAGGCGGGTTTGGCCTGCACCCAGCCGAAACCGGTCTTCATCTCGATCGGGGCGATCGCGCGCAGCGACCAGTCGTTGATAAGGACGATCAGCACGACATGCGCCAGCGCGTCCGCGGCGGAACAGCCCATCGGCACGTCGTCGGTGATGATCCCGAACTCGCCTTCGAAATCGATGCCGTCGGCCTCCGACGGGAAAGGCACGTCCTGCTGCGCCGCGAGGAAGCGGTGCGACAGGCCCTGGTACATGAGCGGCCGATCGGTAGCGATCGGATCATGGCCGAACGCCTGCTGCATGAGCGTGCCGTGCGTGGTGAACGCCGACCCGTCGAGCCATTGCCAGGCGCGCGGCAGCGGCGCGAGCAGCGAAGCGGGATCGAGCGGATCGCCGCCGCCCGCATCGAGCCGCGCCGCCAAGGCCCGCAGCGACGGTGCGACGGTCGCCCAATCGTCGACCGCCGCCTGCAAGGTCGGCGCGATCGCACCGGCGCGCGACTGGCGCCGGCCATCCGCGGAGACGACGAGCAACGTCCCGTCGCGGCTGCCGTCGGCGAGCGTCGCGAGCTTCATGCCGCCTCCTCGAAAATCGCGACCGCGCGCGTCCAGCCCGCCGAACCGCGCTTCACCTTGGCCGGGAAGCAGGACACGGTGAAGCCGAAGTCGGGCAGCTGGTCGAGGTTGGTGAGCTTCTCCATATGGCAATAGCCGATGTCGCGGCCGGCCTTGTGCCCCTCCCAGATCAGCGAGGTGTCGCCCGTCTCGGCGACCTTGCGGGCGGTCAGCGCGAAGGGCGCGTCCCAGCTCCACGCATCGGTGCCGGTGACGCGGACGCCGCGGCCGGTCAGCCACATCGTCGCCTCATAGCCGATGCCGCAGCCCTTGCCGAGGAAGTCCGGCCCGCCGAGCGCCGCGCCGGCGGCGGTGTTGACCAAGACGATGTCGAACGGCTGCAGGTCATAGCCGATCCGCGCGAATTCCGCCGCCATCTCCGCCGCGGTGACGACATGTCCGTCGGGCAGATGGCGGAAGTCGAGCCTGACGCCGGGGCGCAGGCACCAGTCGAGCGGCACCTCGTCGATGGTGATCGCGCGCGCGCCGCCGTCCATCGTCGGGTGATAATGCCACGGCGCGTCGAGGTGCGTGCCGTTGTGCGTGGTCAGCGTCAGCGTCTCCGACGCGGCGAAGCCGAGGCCGCCGGGGATCTGCTCCGCCGTCAGGCCGGGAAAGAAGCCCTGCACCTCGGCGACCGTCTCGGCATGGGTCTGATAGGTGATCGACGGCCGCATGAACGGCGGATCGGTGATGACGTCGGGATCGAGCGTGATCGACAGATCGATGAGGCGGCGGGTCATCGCGGTTCCTTGGTGCGGTACGGCCGGCGCAGCGCCCGGCGCAGGCCGATGGGAGTGACGATCGCGGCGAGCAGCGCGCCGTAGAGGATCTTGGCGAACAGCGCCGGCACAAGCGGGATCGCCGCGACGGGCAGGAGGAGGGCGAGCAGCCAGCCGATCGCCGCCCCCACGCCTGCGCCCAGCAGCGCGGTCGCCAGCGATCGACGCAGCAACGCCGCGCGCGCTTCCGCCGCCGCCAGCCCGGCGCGGCGCAGCTTCGCCGCCGCGATCGCGCCGGGCACGAGCGACGCCATCAGCGCGATCATCAGGCTCTGCGGCACGAAATCCATGCCATAGCCGCCCGCCCCCGCGACGCGCACGCTGGCCGGGGTGCCGAAGACCAGCAGGAAGAAGATCAGGCTCAGCACCGCGTTGATCGCGACGCTGATCGCGGTCTCGCGGTACAGATAGCCGGCATCGGGAAAGGCCGGGCGCGGCGCGGCGACGGCATTCATCCGGCGCGGCCGCCGAGCGTGTCGGTGAACCAGTCGGCGATATAGTCCCGCCCGTAGCTCATATTGTCCGCGCCGACATGTTCGACGCCGCCTTCGCGGGCGGTAAAGATCTTGAAGCCGACCCTGGGACTGTTGACCAGCCCGGCGCGCGTCTGATGCGCGTAGTCGAGCGCGATCTGGCGATCCTTCTCGCCATGGGTGACGAGGAAGGGCACGCGGATGCGGTCGAGCACGCCGTCCAGCGTCATCGCCTCGGCCTTGGCGAGGAAATCGTCCATGTCGGCCGCGCCGAAGGTCCACATGACGTGCGCCCAATAATGCGGGACGGGGTTCTCGCCCTCGCGCCGCAGCCTTTTCTGCTGCACCTCGGCCCAATTGTGGTTGGCGCCCCAGACCGCACCGCTCGCGAACCGCGGTTCGAAGGCGACCGCGCGCGGCGCGAAATGACCGCCGAGCGAGATGCCGGTCATGCCGATCCGCGCCGGATCGACCGCGTCCTGCGCCTCCAGCCAGTCGACGGCGCGCGACGCCCAATGCTCGCTGTGCGGATCGACCGGCAGGCCTTGCAGGCGCAGCGCCTCGCCGGTGCCCGGCTGGTCGACGCACAGGGTCGAGATGCCGCGCCGCGCCAGCGCCTCGGGCAGGCCCGACCAGAACAGCAGCTCCTTGCAGCTGTCGAGCCCGTTGCAATAGACGACGACCGGTTTCCGCCCCGCCCCCGGTGCGCGGGTGAAGAGCGCGGGCATATGGCCCTGCTCCAGCGGGATCTCGACCCGTTCGCGGCTGAGGCCGCCGAGCCGCGTCGCATCGCCGAAGGCCCGGAGCGCACGCGCGTAGGTCGCCTCGCGCCCCGCCGAGCCATGCGCCTGCATCCGCTCCGCGACGAGCAGGTACAGAGCGGCGCGGTCGAGCTTGGCGGCGGCGGAATAGCCGTGGCCCGCCGCGACATCCTCGTCGGCGAGGCCGATCAGCCGGTCGCCCATCTCGACCCAGCGCGCCATGAACTGCGGCGTGCCGGCATCGCCGCCGCCCGCCGCCGCATCGCGGATCGGCTGGCACATATCGACGATCTCACCGATCCGCCCGCCGCTCTCCAGCGCGATCGCGACCGACAGATTCCAGATGTAGTTCGGGAAATATTCGAACAACGCCATCGGATCAGACCCCCGCCGCGGTGAACAGGCGCGGATCGGGCTTGGGATGCGGCATCGTCTGCGGGCCGCCGACGCCGATCCCCCATTGGTCCATCGTCGTCGGTCCGGGGGCATGGACCTGATCGACATGCGCGTCGAAATCGACGTGCTCCAGCTCCGAACTATATTCGACCGCGAAGCCGTTCGGCGTGGTGAAATAGCTGAACGTGTTGTTGCCCGCGGTATGCCGCCCCGGCCCCCACAGGATGTCGGTGCCGGCACGCTTCAGCCGGCGGATGCCCGCCATCATGTCGTCCACCGTCAGCATGTCATAGGCGACGTGGTTGAGGCAGGCCGGCCCCGGCAGCAGCGCGAGCCGGTGATGCGCGCTGTTGCAGCGCAGGAAGCACATGAAATCGCCGAGCCAGTCGCTGACCCGGAAGCCCAGCACCTCGACGAAGAAGCGCACCATCGCCCGATGATCCGGAGAATGCAGGACGATATGGCTGATCTTCTGCGGGATGCCTTCCCAGCGGTTGAGCTGGCGCGGCGTGCGCCGGTCGACGCCGGCGGACACTTCGAACGGCAGCCCGTCGGGCGAGAAGAAGCGGAAGCCATAGCCGCCGCCGAGCGTATCGAGCGCGCGCGGGGCGAAGATCACCCGGCAGCCGGCGGCGACGACCCGGTCGTGCAGCGCCTCGACATCGGCATCGCCGTCGGCGGCGAGCGCGATGACGTCGATGCTGTTGGTGTCGTCGGCCCGCAACCGGACGACATAATTCTCGTCATGGCCCTCGGCGGCGAAATGCACCATCCCGTCCTTCTCGCCCGCGTCGATCAGTTTCCAGTCGTCGCGATAGAAGGCACGTTCGGCGTCGAGGTCGGCCACCGCATAGCCAACGTAACGGATTTCGGTCACTCGGCTCATCACATCAGCTCCTGTGCGCAATCATGTCGATGGGGGGGGGTCAGATCGGGGCGGTGACCATGTCGAACATGGCCTTGGTCGCGGCGGCATTGTCGACCGCGGGGGCGCGCCCGATCTGGCCGTGGCAGATGGCGAGGCTCGAGCGCACGATATAGGCGCAGCGATCGAAGCGCCGGTCGCGATAGGCGGTCAGCGCCGCCGCCAGCGTGTCATGCCGGCCGAGTTCGTCGGCGAGCACGATCGCATCCTCGATCGCCATCCCCGCGCCCTGCCCGAGATGCGGCGTGGTCGCATGCACCGCGTCGCCGAGCAGCACGACCCGCCCCTTGTGCCATGGCCCCTCGACCAGCAGCGCTTCGAGCGGGCGGTAGACGACGCCGGCATCGTCGGTGATCCCCTCGGCGAGCGCGCGGATCGCCGGCGCGGAGGCGGCGAGCTTGCCGCGCATCGCCGCCGCCAGCCCCTCGGTGGGGTAGAAGGGATTGCCCGGCTCGCTGGTGGTCACGAACAGGTACATCAGCGTGGCGGAGATCGGCACCAGCCCGACGCCGTTCGGCCCGTTATAGACCTGCAAGGCGTCCATGTCGGCGAGCCGCGGCAGATTGTACCGCCACACCGCCTGGCCGGTGAATTCGGGTACCGGCGCATCGGGGAACAGCCTGCCCCGCGTCTGCGAATAGGCGCCGTCCGCGCCGATGACGAGATCGTAGCGGCCGCGGCTACCGTCGGAGAAGGTCACCGTCACGCCGTCGCCGTCATCGGCGAGATCGGTCGGCATGATCCCCAGCCGCACGGTCGCGCCGCTCGCCAGCGCGCGGTCGCCCAGCACGCGGTGCAGCGCCGGTCGGCCGATCCCGACGTTCGCCGGCCGGTCCTCGACCAGCCGCGGCGACGGGATGCGCGCGACCTTCTGCCCGCTCGGCACGAACACCTCGACCGCGTCGAAGCCGACGCCCGCCGACAGATAATCGTCGAGCAGGTCGAGCTGCGCCATCGCGCGGACGACATTGGCCTGCTGGATAATGCCGACGCCATAGACCGACCAGCCCGGATCGCGCTCGACCACCTCGACCGTGTCGCCGCGCCGGCGCAAGGCGATCGCCGCGGTCAGTCCGCCGATCCCGCCGCCGATCACGAGGATCTTCATCGCATCCATCGTTTCGCCTCCCCCTGAGATTTCACCCGGCGAACCACCGATCAATACCGCACCCGCGCCCGGATGCCGAAGTAACGGCGCGAGTCGCGGCTGAGGAATTGTGCCGTCGCCAGCCCGGTGTTGGTGACGCCGGCGTCGGTGTTGCTTCCCGATGCGGCGGTGATCTGCGTCGCATAATGTTTGTCGAGAAGATTGTTGGCGAAGAGACTGATCTGATAGCCGCGCCCGTCATCGGCCTTCAGCCCGATACTGCCGTTGAGCACGCCGTAACCACGCTGGAAGGTCAGCGGATTGCCGCCGATGTCGAAATTGACGGAGCTCTGATACGACCAGTCGGCCTGGACGAAGCCATCGAACGGCAGGCTGGGCAGGGTGACGTCATACGTCCCCGAGACGGTGTATTTGAACTTCGGCGCATTGGCGAGCCGCGCACCGGCGAGATTCTGCACGCCGGTCGAGGTCGTCGCGCCGACGCAGACGCCCGGCGTGGTCGCCACCGTGCCGACGACGAACGGTTCGCCCGGATAGCAGGTGGCGGTCGAGAATTCCTGGATGCGCGCGTCGGTGTAGGAGGCTCCGCCGTCGAGGCGCAGCGCGCGGAACGGGCGGATCGACACGTCGCCCTCGATGCCGCGGCTGCGCAGGCGCGGCGCGTTGGCGAGCAGGAAGGTCAGCACGCCGCCGACATTGGCCGCGGTCTGCGTCTGGAAATCCTTATAGTCGGTCCAGAAACCGGCGAGGTTGAGCTGGACGTGATTGTCGAAGAACTGGCCCTTCAGCCCGACCTCATAGGCCTTGGAATGTTCGGGGCGGATCGGCGTCGACGCGCGGGTCGGCGTGAAGCCGCTCGACACGTCATAGCCCTGCCCCTTGTAGCCCGTGGCATAGGAGGCATAGACCATCGTCGACCGGTTGAGGTCCTGGCGCAGCGCCGCCTTGTAGGTGATCTGGTCGTCGCTGCTGTCGCCGGCGCAGCCGGTGCCGCAGGTCGCCGCGGTCGCGCTCGACCGCAGATCGGTGAAGCGGACGTCGATGGTTTCGCGGTTGAAGCGGATGCCGCCGTCGACATGGGTGGTGCCGGTGATGTTGAGCGTCGCCTGGCCGAAGGCGGCATAGCTCTCGGTCCCGGCCCGGCCCGTCCATTGCTGCGCGCCCGGCCCGAAAGCGAAGCGCTGGAAGCTGCGATCGGTATGGCCGTTGGCGTAATAGAGGCCGCCGACATAGCTGAACGGCCCGCCGCCGCTCGAGACGAGGCGCAGCTCCTGCGAGAATTGCCGCGCGTTATAGTCTGAGATCTGGCTGACGCCGCCGGCATTGCCGGCGATCGAGGCGAGGTCGGTCAGATCGGTGTCCTCGCGCGTCGCCAGATCCCAGGTCTGATACCCCGTCACCGAGATCAGATTGGCGAAACCGAGGTCGAGCGTCGCGCGGCCGATGTAGAGCGACTGCTCGCTGTCGCTCTTCGGCCGGACGTTGACCCGCGTCTCGTAATTGCCGGTCCCTGGCACGATCCCGACCAGTCCGGGCGCGAGCAGATTGCCGGCGAAATAGGGCTGCACCGCGAAGATGCGCGTATTGGCGGACTGGATATAGCGGAAGGTGCGCACCGGCTCGGTCACGTTGCGCGAGGTGCTGGCGATCAGCGCGATGTTGAGCCGCGAGGTCGGGTCGATGTCGACGCGGATGCGCACGCCATTGCTCTTCTCGCCGCCGAGCCGGTCGCCGCCGGCGCGATTGTTGATATAGCCGTCGCGGTCGACGACGAAGAAATTGGCGCGCACGCCGAGCCAGTCGGTCACCGGACCGGAGATCGATCCGTCGAGCCGGAATTCCTGGTCGGTCGTGAGTTGCGTCGCGACGCCCGCCTCGAGTTTCGACGACGGCGCCTGCGACGCGATGTTGACCACGCCCGCCGACGCGCCCTTGCCGAACAACGTGCCCTGCGGCCCGCGCAACACCTCGATCCGGGCGATGTCGGACAGGCCGGAGAAGGCCTGCGCCTGTTGCAGCAGCGCGACATCGTCGAGCACCACCGCCACCGCCGGTTCGACGCCGATGCTGAACGCATTGGTGCCGATGCCGCGGATGTTGATGCTGTTCGAGGTCGCGACATCCGTCTGCGTGACGGTGAGACTCGGGACCGCGCGGGTGACGGCGGCGACGTCGTTGATGCCGCGGGCGATCAGCGTGTCGGCGGTGAGCGCGGTGACGGCGACCGGCACGTCGCGCAGCCGCTGTTCGCGCTTCTGCGCGGTGACGACGATGTCCTCGAGCTGACCGCTGTCCTGCGCCGCGGCCTGCGCCTGCGCATTGGCGCCGACGCCCTGATCCGCCTCGGCCGGCTGATCGGGCCGGGTCGCGCCGGGCGTTTCGGTCGGAACGATCTGGCCCGCCTGGGCAAAGGCCGGCGATCCGACCAGGGCAGCCGCCGACGCGAGCAGAACCGCAGTGCGCTTCATACATCCTCCCAATGTTCCGGCGTTGTCGCCGTCTGTTGACAGGGTGATATGGAACCGGCGGCATTCGGGAAAATTGTTAATTTAGCTCGTTTTCCATCACTCCGATTTGTGATCCGGCGGCGGCGGCGCGAATCTGGCGACGGCGTGGCAGCGCGTCCGCAGCCAGCGCAGGCCCTGGTCCAGATGCCGGGTCGAATGATATTGCAGCACCTGGATCATCGGCGGAATATCGAACGGCAACGGCGCGATGCGCAGGTCGAGCCGCTCCGCCATCAGCATCGCCAGCCGTTCGTGCATCAGCGACAGCCGCAGCGTATCCGGCAACAGCCAGGGCACCTGCAGGAAGGACGGCACCGCCACCTCCACCTTGCGCAGCAGGCCACGCTGCGACAGCGCGTTTTCGATGAAGGTGTTGCGGCCGTCGATCTGGACGACGACGTGACCGGCGGCGGCATAAGCGTCGACGCCGATCGGCTGCGCGAAGATCGGATTGTCGCGCCAGCCGACGACGACGTGCCGCTCGCGCCACAATTCCTCGGTCGGGTGGCGCAGGTCGGCGAATTCGATCGGCACGATCGACAGATCATATTCGCCCTTGGCCAATCGATCGGACGTGTCCTCGCGGGGCGACAGCAGGTCGAGCCGGACGTGCGGCGCCTCGCGCCGCAACTGGGCGAGCAGCGGCTGGATGAACACCGTCGTGGTGTAATCGGACGCGACGATGCGGAACCGCCGTTCGGAGACGGCGGGATCGAAGCCGGTCGCGGACGAGATCAAATTCTTGAGCAGGACGATCGCGCTGGCGATCTCGGGCGCGAGCGACAGGGCATGCGGGGTCGGGATCATCGTCTTGCCGTGGAGGACGAGCAATTCGTCCTGGAACGCCTCACGCAGTCGCTTGAGCGAGGCGCTGGTCGCCGACTGGGTCAGATTGAGCCGTTGCGCCGCGCGCGTCACGCTGCGCTCCGCCATCAGCGCCTCGAACGCGACGAGCAGATTGAGGTCGAACTTGTCCAGCCGCATGCGCTTCTCCGCCGGGCCTCGTGCCGCCGCCGACGCCCTCTCCTGCTACCGGAATGGCGCAGGGAGCCAGGATTTACCATCGCCTGGCATATGCGCGGGTGTTCAGACCGCGCGACGCCGGGCGATCGCGGCGAGAACATGCGCACTGGGCTTGAGCGTGCGCCGGAACGTCGTCCGGTCGACGCTCGCCAGCCCGTAGCGGGGGCCGTAACCGAAGATCCATTCGAAATTGTCGAGCAGCGACCAATGGCAATAGCCCAGCACCGGCACGCCCTGCGCCATCGTGTCGTGCAGGTGCGCCAGCGCCGCCGGGATCAGCGCGGCGCGTTGCCGGTCGTCCTGCGTGTTGACGCCATGTTCGGAGACGAGCACCGGCACCTTCGCCACGTCCCAGGCATAGTGCACCGCACCGGCGAGCGAGGGTGGATAGATTTCCGCGCCGGACGCATTGAGCATCGCCCCTGCGGGGGGCGGCAGCCGGCCCTCCGCGCCGATGCGCGACCGCTCGTAATTCTGCACGCCGACGAAATCGTCGCCGCGCGCCGCCTCGAGCCAGTCGGCATAGCAGAGGCGGCGCTTGCGATCGCGCGCCTCGGGTGCGCCGACCGCCTGATCGTCCTCGATGGCGAGCGTCACGCCGACCGGCAGGTCGGAGCGCACCGCCTTGATCGCCGCCCGCCCGGCGTGATGCGCGGCGATCATGATCGGCAGCGCCGCCTCGGTCTGCGCGGCGCTTTCGATCATCATCGCGACGAAGCGGTCCGACCCATAGGCCTGCGCCGCCGCCGCGCGCACCGCATCGCTGCCGGCCAGCGCGCGGGCGGGCAATTTGTAGCGCAGCAGGCGCATCAGATTGGGTTCGTTCAGCGTCGCCGCGGCGTGGATGGCACCGGCCAGATGCCGCGCCGCGCGGTCGCAGAAGCGCGCGAACAGCTGCGGCGCCTCCGGGTTGGTCCAGCCGCCGGCGGCGGCGAACCAGCGCGGGCAGCTGAAGTGGCTGAACGTCACGATCGGCTTGATCCCGCGCGACCGGCAGCCGTCGATCATCGCCTTATAGTGATCGAGCATCGCGATCGAGACCTGGCCGGGCTCCGGCTCGATCCGCGCCCATTCCAGCGAGAAGCGATAGCTGTCGAGGTGGAGACCGCGGACGATGTCGAGGTCGACCGGCCAGCGCTCGAAGCTGTCGCAGGTATCGCCCGACGGCTCCTTGAAGTTGGACGGGGTGAGATGCTCGACCGCCCAGACGTCGCTGTTGGTATTATTGCCCTCGGTCTGGTGGCCGGAGGTCGCCACGCCCCACAGGAAGGAGGGCGGGAAGACGCGCGGCGCGGCGGCCGCCGGCGCGGGGGTCAGGCCGACCGTCGCCGCCGCGCCGGCCAGCGGTATCATCGCCGCATTCGCGATCATGGCCCGCCGGTCTATGGTCGTCATGCGAGGTCTCTCCTGCTTGCGCCGGCAAATGACGGCCGCGGGCGGATGATCGCCCGGCGAATGTCTCCGGCTCGGCTGTTTGCGATGAGGGTAAGCCGGACGGAGCAGCGATGATAATCGTTTGAATCGCTGGTGAACCATCGATGCGGTGCGTGGTCCGGTCAGGAGCGCGGCGTCGAGGCGCTGCCGCGATGCGGTCGCGCCGCGTCTGTTGCGATGCTGCCGGAAGCGGGATAAGTTCCGAACAATCGATTGCAGCGGCTGCGGCGGGGGGAGACGATGCTGACACGACGCCAAGGGCATCGGCGGATCACCGCGGGCGGGCCGACCCATGCCCATGCCCATGTCACGCCCGACGCCTTCGATGCCGGGGCGTCGCAGGCGCGGGTCGCGCGCGACTGTACCGGCGCGTGCCCGAGCGGGCCCGCCACGGCCTTCGGGGGGCGCGGCTGATGCGCTTCCCACCGACGATCGACCGCCGCACCCTGCTCGCCGCGACCGGCGCGGGGCTGGCGCTGCCGCAGGCCGCGACGGCGCAGCGTGCGCCCGAACCTGCGCCGGGGCCGCTCGGGCCGCTGTCGGCGGCGTGGCGGGCGGCGGAGACGCTGCCGCTGTGGCCGGGCACGCCGCCGGAGACCGGCTTCGCCGCGCAGCCGCTGCCGCCGGACAGCCCGCCGGGTTTCTTCCGCAACGTCGCGCGCCCGACGCTGCACGTCTTCCGGCCGCAGTCGGGCAACGGCCGCGCGGTGCTGCTGATCCCCGGCGGCGCCTATACGTTCATCGTCGGCACGCATGAAGGCGGCGACACCGCGCAGGCGCTGGCGGCGCGCGGCTATACCGTCTTCGTGCTCATCCACCGCCTGCCCGGCGAAGGATGGAGCCACCGCGCGACCGTACCGCTGCAGGATGCGCAGCGCGCGATGCGCGTGATCCGCGCGGCGGCGGGACGGTATCGCTTCGCGGCGGAGGCGGTCGCGGTGGTCGGCTATTCGGCGGGCGGTCACCTCGCCGCCTCGCTGGCGACGGGATTCGGCGAGCGCGTCTATGCGCCGCGCGATGCGATCGACACGATCGATCCGCGTCCCGCGGCGGCGGGGCTGATCTACCCGGTCATCACCCTTGCCGCGCGCTACACCAATGCGGCGAGCGTGGAACACCTGCTCGGCCCCGCCCCCGACGAGGCGCTGGTCGCGCAGCGCTCGCCCGACCGCCACGTCGATGCGACGACGCCGCCGACCTTCCTCGTCCATGCGCTCGACGACACGGCGGTGCCGCCCGAGAACAGCCTGATGATGCTGGCGGCGCTGCGCGCGGCGAAGGTTCCGGCGGAGATCCACCTGTTCGAGCGCGGCGGCCACGGTTTCGGCCTGGGAACACCCGGCGCGCCGAACGGTGAGTGGCTGGCGCTGTTCGATGCCTGGATGCACCGTCACTGACGGCTGCTCGCAATCGTTTGCGAGTTTTGTCGCGAGGCTCTTGTCGGAGACGGCGTTTTCGATCACCCTCCCGACGAGAGCGCGACAGCGCCGGATATCGGGAGGATGCAGCGATGGACCTGACACGGCGGGATTTCCACTTCGGCCTGATCACCGCGGCGGCGACGCTGCCGTCGCTGGCAGCGGCGCAATCGCCGGCAGGCGACGCAGCGATCCTGGCGCGGGTCGATCCCGAATTGCGCGTGGGCGCGAGGATGATCCTTTCCCGCCCGTTGCCCGATCCGCTGACCCCCGACGCGGTCCGCGCCATCCGCCGGACGTTGCCGCCGGCACCGTCTCCACTGCCGCCGCCCGCCGCCGCGGTCGAACGACGGGTCGCGCCCGGCATCGCCGGATCCCCGCCGGTCGGCGTCATCGTCATCAACCGCAAGTCCGGCACGCCGCCCCGCCCCGCCATCCTCCATATCCACGGCGGCGGCATGATCCTTGGCCGGGTCGCCGACACGATCGTCGCGTCGCAGCGGCTGGCGGAGGAACTCGATTGCGTGGTGGTCGAAGCCGATTACCGGCTGTCGCCCGAGACGCCGTTTCCCGGGCCGCTCGACGACTGCCACAGCGCGCTCGTCTGGCTCCACGCCCATGCGGCCGAGCTGGGCGTCGATGCCAGGCGGATCGCGGTGATGGGCGAGAGCGCCGGCGGCGGGCTGGCGGCGATGCTGGCGATCGCGGCGCGCGACCGGCGCACGGTGCCGCTCTGCTATCAGCTGCTGATCTATCCGATGCTCGACGATCGCACCGGCAGCATGCGGGCCGTGCCGCCGTTCATCGGCACGATCGGCTGGAATGCGGCGGCCAACCGCTTCGGCTGGACCAGCTTCCTCGGCCGGCCGGCGGGCAGCGTCCAGGTGCCGACCGGCGCGGTGCCGGCGCGGGTCGACGATCTGAGGGGGCTGCCGCCTGCGTTCATCGGCGTGGGGTCGCTCGATCTCTTCGTCGGGGAGGACATCGCTTATGCCGCGCGGCTGATCGACGCCGGGGTGGCGACGCAGCTGCACGTCACGCCGGGCGCCTATCACGGCTTTGACGGCATCGCGCCCAAGGCCCGCGTCGCCATCGCCTTCACCGCTGCCTGGAAGGGCGCGCTGCGCGCCGCGTTCGCCGCATCGGCCTGACATAAATCAGGCCGTATTGCATGGCTTTGGATGCCGTGATACGCCAGCGCAACCGATTGCGTAAGATGGTCGGTCGATCAGGAGAGGATAGCATGATGATCTTCATGCGTGCCGCCCGGCTTGGCAGAGACGCCAGCCCGTCGCATGCCCGTGGCGCCCTGCGCCTCCATCTCGGCGCGTCGCTCGGCGCCTGCGCCATCGCACTCGCCGCGACCCCGGCCGTGGCGCAGCAGGATACGTCCGCCGCGCCGACGACCGCGACCGCCACCGCCACGGCGGTCGACACCGCGCCGCAATCGACCAGCGACGTGCCGACCCCCGACGGCTCAGACATCATCGTCACCGCATCGAAGACCGGCGCCGAGCGGCTCAACCGCGTGCCGCAGGCGATCCAGGCGTTCACCGGCGCGACGCTCAAGGAGCGCAACGTCCGCGACGGCGCCGACCTGATCCAGCTCATCCCCGGCGCATCGCAGGCGCAGGAGATCGGCGCGGGCTATCGCATCTTCTCCTTCCGCGGATCGGGCGCGGGCGGACCGATCGGCGACGGGCTGGTCGGCTATTATCTCGACGACACGCCCTTCGGCGTCCCCAACAATCAGAGCGCGCCGCCGGTCAATTACTTCGATCTCGACCGGGTCGAGGTGCTGCGCGGCCCGCAGGGCACGCTCTACGGCCAGGGCTCGGCCGCCGGCACGATCATCTACCACACCAAGAATCCCGATCTGCGCCGCGTTACCGAAGCCGGCGAGGCGGAGGTGTCGACGACCAACGATGCCAGCAAGATCAACTATCGCGCCGCGGCGGCCTTTTCGCTGCCGCTGATCACCGACACGCTCGGCCTGCGGATCAGCGGCGGATATGATTACAAGGCCGGCATTGCCGACATCTATGCCGGCGCGCCGACCGGCACGCCCCGCGCGCGCAACGCCAATGACGTCGTCGCCAAGGACCTGCAGGCGGTGCTGCTGTGGAAGCCCGACGCGCTGACCACCGTCCGCCTGCGCGGCTGGTATTTCAGCACCGACCAGAATTACCTCAACGTCACCAATTCGGTCGATCCGCCCTATGCCGCCTATCAGGGCGACGTCGTCGGCTACGACCGCCGCCGCGCCCTCTATTTCTCCGGCACGGTCACGCGCGACATCGGCAAGGTGACGCTGACCAATGCGACCTCCTATCAGAAGTCGCTGCCCGGCGGTTTCCAGGTCGGGCTCAACCTCGGCGCCCCGCTCGGCATCGGGGTGCTCAACAATGGCGGCGACGCCAAGAACTTCGTCAACGAATTCCGCGTCGCCACCGCCGGGTCCGGCCCGTTCCACGGCGTCGCCGGCGTCTTCTACCAGAATGCGACCGGCCTCTATACCTTCGACATCAACTTCCCGGCGCTCGCGCTGTCGGGCAACACCGTCACCAAGACCGAGAATTACGCGATCTTCTCGGAGGTGAGCTACCAGCTGTTCGGCGGCAAGCTCGTGCCGCTGGTCGGGCTGCGCTATTTCAACGATCATCGCAAGTCGGACTCGCTGTCGAACGGCACGCGCGTGTTCAGCAACGCCAATCCCGACGCGGTCACCTGGCGCGCCAATCTGGCCTATTATCCCGATCAGGATCTGATGGTCTTCTTCAACGCGGGAACCGGCTTCCGCAGCGGCATCCTGCAATCCAAGGCGCAGGCCGATGCGGTGATCGCCGACGGCGTGCCGAGCGCGCTGTCGCTGACCCCAGACCGGTTGCGCAACCTCGAAATCGGGTCGAAGGCGACGCTGTTCGGCGGCGGGCTGCGGCTGGCGGTCAGCCTGTACGACATCCGCTACACCAACATCCAGAGCGCCTTCAACACGTCGATCGGGCTCGCCGCCTTCGCCAATCTCGGCGACGGCTATTCGCGCGGACTCGATGTCGAGGCGACGTGGCGGACGCCCGCCAAGGGGCTGGTCCTGTCGGTGGTCGGCAACGTCAACGATTCGAAGTTCAGCCGCGTGCTGCCCGCCTTCGGCACCGCCAATCCGCGCATCGGCGACGGACAGCGCCTGCTCAACACGCCGCCGTTCAACTGGCGCGGCGACGTCACCTACGATCGCGATATCGGCGGCTACGACCTGTTCGCGACCGGATCGGTCACCGCGATCGGGCGGTCCCGCAACGGCGATGCGACGGTCGATACGCTCGATCCGTATCAGCTCTACCGCGCCAGCGTCGGGGTGCGGTTCGATCGCTACGAGGTGCGGCTGTTCGCCGACAATATCTCGGATTATCGCGGCCCGACCGCGGCTAACGGCCCGACGCTGCTCGCCGGACCACGGCCGCGGACGGTCGGGCTGACCGTCCGCCTCAATAGCAACTGAGGCACGGCCGCCCGTGCCCGCAGGGGCATCGGCGGCACGTCGCCCGATGCCCGCGCCTGACGCCGCGGCCTAGCTGCAGAGGAAGTCGTCGGCCCGTTCGGAGGCGTGGCCGGGCTGCCGCGGTCTGGCGATCTTCGGATAGGGGCAGAGCGGACGGGTGCGCCCCGGCCAGGGCGAGGCGGGGTTCGCACGGGCGACGATCCGGTCGGGTGCGACGCCCCGCTCGACCCAGGCGACCAGGGCATCGAAGGCGTCGAACCGGTCGGTCGCCGGGCCGCCCGAGCAATGGCCCATGCCCGGCACCGGGAAGACGCGGACGAACGACGCCGCCTTGCCGCCCGTCGCGCGATCGACGCCGCTCCACCAGGCGATCGTGTCGTTGATCGAGAAGACGGGATCGGAGCCGCCGTGCGGCACGATCATCTTGGCGCCATGGCGGCGGAAGGCGGACAGATCCTCGGATCGCGCGGCGATATCCGACCAGGCCGATCGCGCGAAGCCCGGCGCGGTGGCGAAGATCGCCGGCGCATCGCGATCGACGTTATAGGCAAGCTGGTAATCCATCCCTGCCTGCGGCGTCGCGGCGAGCAGGCGCGGCGGGGTCGAGAAGATCGTCGCCAGCGCGGGCGCGCCCATCGCGGCGTTGATCGCCGGGATCATCGGCCGCGGCCCCTGCGCCGCCAGCCCGATCTTCCACACCCGCCAGCCGTCATCGGACAGGCCCGCGTCCCACGGGAAGCTGGCGTAGAGCGCCCTGCCCCAGCTGTCGTGCGGCCCGGCATAGGCTTTCGCCAGCGCGTCGATCTGAATCGGCGCGAGGCAGCCGGCCGCTTTGTCGCCGTGGCAGACGCGCGCGCGCAGCCGGCCGAGTACCGCATCGGTGCGGCATTGCGCGAAGGCCCCGACGATGCCGTCCCTGAGGCCGTCGCGCGCGTCGCACGCTTCCAGCACCGCATCGCGGGCGAGGCGCAGGTCGGCGTCCGAGAAGCTCTCGCCAAGGCGCGCGATCGGCACGCTCGCCTCGCCCGCCCGGCGGACGATCGCGGCGAATTGCTGCGTGTTCCACGCCTCGGCGATTGCCGCCTTGGGCAGGGCGAAGCCGGGTGCCGCCGCCAGGATCCCGTCGAACGCGTCGGGATAGCGCTGCGCGAAGGCCATGCCCTCCTGCCCGCCCTTCGAACAGCCGGCGAAATAGGAATGGACCGGATCGCCGCCATAGACATAAGCGATGATCGCGCGCGCGGCGTCATAGCTCGCCTTGAGCGAGGCATGGCCGTAATCGGCGCGCGCCTGCGGATCGGCGCCGAAGGCGACCATGCCGCCGCGCGCCGGATCCGCGTTGGACGTGTTGGAATGCCCCGCATCCTGCGTGATGACCGCATAGCCGCGGCTGATCCCGAGCGGCTGGCCTTCCGCGATCACGCCGAGCGCCTCGTCGACATTGCCGTCGGTGCCGCCGCCGCCCTGGAACAGGAAGCGCCGGTTCCACTGGTCGGGCAGCCGCATCTTGAAGCGGATCGCATACCGCTGCCCGTCGCGGCCGACATGCTCCGCCAGCATCCCGCTGACCTCGCAATGCGCCGGCAGCGGCGCGGATTGTGCGCCACGCCCGATGTCGACGACGAGGCCCGCCGCATGCGGGGTGGCCGCAGTGATGCGAATCCCGCCGCGCGACCAGGAGGCGAGCGCGGCGCAGCGAGTCCCGCTGCGGCCGGCATCGGCCTGCGCCGCCGCGGCCGGCGCCGGCGCGCCGTGCAGCGCGACCGCGGCGCCGACGGTGAGGCACAAAGCGGAGGTCGTCGCCAGCAGCAGTCGGTGCGTCACGGCAAGCTCCTCTCGCGAAACCCGGTTCAGGCGACCCGGTAGACGGTGATCCGCACCGCCGGATCGCGGCGTTCGGGGACCGGGCCGATCATACCGAGAAACACCGCCTGGTTAAGCCAGCCATGCTTGCCCATCGGCACTTCGAACACCGGCGTCGTGCGGACATAATCCTTGCCGGCCAGTCCCTTGTTATAGATGTGGATGAGCGTGCCGTCCGCCTCGCGCATCAGGTACGACGCCTCGACCATCGTGAAGCCGTCGCTGCGCACCACCTGCCAGTCCATCCCCTCCGGCAGGATGGTGCCGGACAGCCGCGGGCCGGCGAAGGTGCCGCCGGTGATCGGGATGCGCACGCGCTTGCCGACCGGGGTGATCCCGACCTGTTCGACCGGGCCGAGCGTCACGATCGCCTCATAAGCGAGGTCGAGGCCGATGCTCGTCAGCGGCGCGGTCCGTCCCGGCGTCTGCGCCGCACGCGCCGGCGCGGCGAGCGCTGCGCCGACGCCGAGCGAGCCCGCCACCAGATGCCGCCGCGACACCGCCGTCTCCACCGCGGCCGGCACGGCAAATATATCGCCTTCGGTCATATCCGTCCTCTCCATCGCCGGGCGGTCCGCCCTGTCGCCTGATCCGACCGCCTGCCCGCCCAGCCGGGCGAGGAAGCGGTCGCGCCACAGGCTATGCGCCGATCCGCCGGGAGGCACGTCGAAAATCGGCGCTGCGACGCCGTTCACCGACGGCTCCGCTGCGACGGGTCCGACCGCGGTCAGCCGGTCAGGCCTCCGCCCCGATCGTCACCCGCAGGCCGTCGAGCCGGGCGTCGAAGGGGATCTGGCAGGCGAGCCGCGATGTCGGTGCGCGGTCGTCCAGACCGTCGAGCAGATCCTCTTCCTCGCTGCTCGCGGGGGCGAGACGCGCGGCGTCGGCGGGGTCGACGATGACGTGGCAGGTGGCGCAGGACAGACAACCGCCGCACAGCGCGAGCAGTTCGTCGATCCCCGCCTCGCGGATCACCTCCATCACGGAGAGGCCGGGCGCGGTTTCAAGGGCGCGGGTGTCACCCTCGCGCGTCGTGACGATCAATCGGGTCATGGGGTCCTGGTCTTGGCTGTGTCGCGGGTCTGCGGGATGCCGCCGCCCGCGGGGCGGACGGCACCCGTCGAGCGGCGGATCAATAATGAAGGCGGAATTCGACGCCGACGCGCCGCGGCGTCAGCACCCCGCGCGCGTAATAGCGCTCGACGACATCGGTGCGCACCTGATTGTACGACGATATGTCGTTGCTGATCGCGGTCACCGCATATTTGTCGAAGATATTGTCGGCGAACAGGCCGAACTCATATTGCGACGTGACGTAGTTCAACGACGCGCCGTGCGTCACATAGCTGGGGATGCGTTCGCCGTTGCCGCGCAGGCCGACGCGCGAATAGATGCCGCCGCGATAGACGGACGCCCAATTCGCCTCGATCCGGCGGCCGTCGCCGAGCGGATAGGTGTAATTGATCTGCAGGCTGCCGCTGTTCTTCGCCGATCCGGGCAGGCGATCGCCGGCGAAGGCGTCGTAGCGCACCCCCTGGCTGACGACGAGGCCAGCGACATCCTGCGTCAGATGCGCGTCGACATAGGAATAGGTGCCGGTCAGCGACAGGTTGCGCACCGGCCGCACCGTCGTCTGGACGTCGAAGCCGCGCGACACGGCGTCGGCGCCGTTGACGGTGATGCCGATCGCGCCGTTGACCGTCTGGCTCGGCACCTGCACGCCGGTCCAGTTGATCTCATAGCCGTCGACGGTGAATTGCAGCCTCTTGTCGAACAGGCTGGCGCGGACGCCGACTTCCTTGTTGCGCGTGCGGTCCGGGCCGTAGACCAATTCATTGGGCAGCGCGCAGAGGTTCTGGCCGGCGGGCAGCGGCTGGATGCAGGGGACGACGCGGTTGACGCCGCCGACGCGATAACCGGTCGAATAGGTGAAATAGGCGAGCAGGTTCTCGCTGAACTTGTACGAGGTATTGCCCTTCCACACCACGCCGTCCTTGGCGGTATCGCCGGTGCGGATGCGGCTCGCGGCGATCGTGGTCGACGGATAGGGCATGCGCGTCAGGCCGCCGCCGAACAGCGGCGTGTCCGATCCGCCCTCGACGCTCGCGTCATATTTGAAATAGCGGATGCCGCCGGTGACCTGCCACGCCTGGGTCAGGTGCAGCGTGCCTTCGCCATAGGCGGCCTTCTCGGTCGTCTTGCTGTTGACCAGCGAGATATATTCGAGGTCGTCGGGCCGGTTGATGCCGGCGAAGGCGGCGAAGCCGGGCGTATATTCGTTGCGCGTGCTGCCGAACTTGAGCCGGTTGTAGAAGCCGCCGATCACCCAGTTGAACGGCCCGCCATGCGCGGAGACGATCCGAACCTCCTGGTTGAACTGCCGGTAGCGCTGTTCATTGTTGGCATAGGAGGAGAATTGCGGGAACGCCTCATAGCCGTAATCGAGGTCGAGCAGCAGATCGGTATTGTCGTCGGTGCTGGTGATATGCTGCTTGGTATAGGCGGTGGTGCTGACCAGCTGCGCGATCCGGCCGAGGTTGATGTTGAATTCGGCGGAGAACAGGTCGGCCCGGCGGTCGACCGGTTCCAGATAGCGCCACGGGCCTTCGTAATCGCCGGTGCCGAGCACGCCCGCGCCATTCGCCTGACGGCCGCCGGTCTTGGTCGTCTGATGCGCGTAGGTGAGATACGCCTTGATGTCGGGATTGACCTCGAGCAGCAACTGGTTGCGCGTGGTGAAGGTGTGTTCGTAATTGACGTCGCGCCTGCGCGTGAAGTTGGCGCCGTAATCGGCGTTGCTGCCCAGCGATGCGGCCGCGCCGGTCGCCGCGCGGCCCGGCTGCGGGTCCGACACGCCGGGCTGCTGAAGCAGGTAATTGTAATCGATGAAGCCGGCATTGTCGTAATATCCGGTCGAGGTGCGGAAGGCGATGTGGTCCTTGACGATCGGCAGGTTGATCGCGACGTCGCCGAGCGCGCCGAAATCCCCCGAATGCGACTGGGCATAGCCGCGGCCGTGCGCGTCGATCGTGATCCGGTCGGTCTCCGGACGGTTGGGGATGTAGCGCACCGCACCGGCGAGCGTGCCGAGACCGTAGAGCGTACCCTGCGGCCCCTGCAGCACCTCGACGCGCGCGACGTCGATCAGCTTGAAGTCGAGGTAGAGTGGCACTTCGCCCAGATAGACGCCGACCGCATTGCCGCTGTCTGCGCCGCCCACGCTGGTGTCGCCCGAGGCGATGCCGCGCAGGATGATCGCGCCGGTCGAGCCCGGGCCGGTGTCGGCGACGGTGACGCCCGGCGTGAAGGAGGCGAGCGAGCGGATGTCGTCGAGCCGCTGCGTCTGGATCGTCTCGGCGGAGACGGCGCTGATGTTGATCGGCGCGTCCTGCAACGTCGTCCGCCGCCGGCTGCCGGTGACGACGATGTCGTTCGCGTCCGAGACGATCGACGGGTCCGCCGCCCCCGCAGCATTCGCCGGCGCCTCCTGCGCCAGCGCCGGCGCGCTGAGGATGCTCATCAGCGCGGTCGCGCCCATCAAGCCTGCGCGGGAAAAACCTACTGCCATCAACGCCCCCTTGTCACAAAACCAACGGCCGCCGAGGCATTGCCGGTCGGTGCCGGCGTCCCGATCGGGCCGTTCGCGTGTGCAGCAGAGTGTGGATATTGGCGGCGAACCGACATGGGGCGTTTGACGTAACCGGCCGATCGTCCGCACCGCCTACGTCAAACGGCGGATGCCGCCGTGCCGCGTGTCGCGCTAGCCAGGACCCATGGCGATCCGGCTCTTCCTGCTGGCGGCGACCGTCGCTGCCCTGCCCTCTGCCGCGGCGGCAGCGCCGCGTGCGACGCTGGTGCATTGCGGCACCGAGACCTGCCTGCGCCTGTCAGGGGAGCGCGCCGATGCCGCCACCCCGGTGCGGATCGGCGGGCGGGCGCTCGCCGTCGAGGGTGGACGCCGCTGGCGGATCGTCGTGCCGCTGGCGACCGCCCGGAGCTGGCCGATCACGCGCCATTATGCGGTGTCGATCACCTTTGCCGACGGCGACGACGATCAGGCGCGCACCGCGAGCGTGGCCCTGCCGCCCGGATCGCTCGGCGGCCGGCTGGAGCTCGCCTCGCTGGTCATCGCCGCCCACTGATCCGCGCCGCGGTGGCGGCGGCCGGGTGCTTGTCGACGGGCACCATCACTCCTACATTCATGCGACCGTGTTGCCGGAAGAGCGACAGGCCCGAATGCAGGAGATGATGATGAAACTCGGTGTCGCGGCGCTCGCCGCTGTTCTGGCGGCCACGCCGGCCCTCGCCGCACCCGGCGGCAACCCCTTCTCGGCCGACAGCGCCGTGCTCAACCTGCGCGGGCTCGATCTGACCACCGTCGACGGCCAGCAGCGGCTGGCGATCCGGATGGATCAGGTCGCCAGCACGGTCTGCGGCGAGAAGCTGAGCAGCGTCCATCTCGCCCTCGGTGCGCAGGCGCGCGAATGCCGTGCCGACGTGATCGCCGACATCCGCACCCGCATCGCCGCCGCGACCGCGGCGCGCGGCGAGGCGCACGGCACGCAGCTGGCGATGCGCTGAGGGGTCGACGGAGCCGCATCCCGGCTCCGTCAAACGCCCCATGGCCGCGCGGATCGCTCCGCCTAGGCTGACGGGATGATGCCTTCGTCAGCCTTGTTTAGCAGACCGGTCGGGCCTTCGGTCCGTCGGGCGCTCATGCTCGCCACTGCGGCGTGGCTGACGCTCGGCGCGGCGGCGCCCGGCGGGCCGTCATTCGCGCCCTGGATCGACGGCACCACGCCGGGCGAGCCCGAAACGCAGGTGCAGCGCATCGACGCCGACACCGTCGTCATCCGCCAGTCGGTGCGCACCAATTTCGAGGCGCCGTTCCTCTACCTCCTGTTCGGACGCGACCGCGCGTTGCTGATCGACAGCGGTGCCGGCGGATTGCGCATCCGGCCCGTCGTCGACCGACTGATCGCCGACTGGCGCCGGCGCCATGGCGACCGGCCGATCCGCCTGATCGTCGCGCATTCGCACGGTCATGGCGATCATCACGCCGGCGACGACGAATTCCGCGACCGCCCGGATACGCAGATCGTCGGCCTCGCCCCCGAACAGGTCGCCGCCGTCTTCGCGGTTCGCGACTGGCCCCGGACGATCGGTCATTACGACCTCGGCGGCCGCCCGCTCGCGATCCTGCCGACGCCGGGGCACGAACCCGCGCATATCATGGTCTACGACGCGCGCACGCGGCTGCTCTTCTCGGGCGACATGCTCTATCCGGGCCGCCTCTACGTGCCGCGCGACCGTTTCGCCGTCTTCCGCGCCAGCGCCGACCGGCTCGCTGCCTTCGCCCGCACGCATCCGATCCGCGCCCTGCTCGGCGCGCATATCGAGATGACGACGACGCCGGGGCGCGACTATCCGATGCAGGCCGCGACGCATCCGTCCGAACATGGTCTGGCGCTGCCGCCGACGGCGATCGCGGAACTCGACGCGGCGGTAAATGCCGCCGCGACGCCGCCGGCGATCGATCGCCACGCCGATTTCATCGTCTACCCCATCGATCCCAAGCCGCGCTGATCGCGCCGCGGTCAGCGGCCGATCGACTTGGGGCTCTTCCACCACGACAGCGTGTGCGCGTCGTGCGCGCTCGTCCACACGCCCGCCCGCGTGTAGCGCAACGCGCCGCTGCCCGCCGCCGCGCCGACCCGCGCAGTGATCGCGAGCGTCCGCGCATCGATGACGACGAAGGTCTGGCCGGCGGTGGTGCGCAGCCAGACCTTGCCGCCGCCGGTATCGATATCGCCGTATTTCAACGTCTCGTCGACCTTGACCCGGCCGGTCACCGTGGCGCCGGCGGGGTCGATCCGCGCGACGGTGCCGTCCCCCTGTTCCTGCACCCAGACCGCGCCTTCGCCCACCGCGAGGAAGCCCGGCTCACGACCCAGCGCAACCGTCGCGGTGACCGTATTGGTCGCGGGATTGATGCGTTGCAGGCTGCGGCCGGTGCCGCTCACCGCCCATAACGCGCCCTCCCCGAACGCCAGATAGAAACTGTCCGGATTGACCGGGATCGAAGCGGTCACGCCGTTGGTCGCGGGATCGATCCGCGCGATGACGCCGGCCGCGTCGCTCGCCACCCAGATCGCACCCGCCCCGGCGGCGACGTTGAGTTCGCCCTTGGGATTGGCGATGCCGGTGGCGATCACCGCGGTGATCGTCGCGGTCTTCGGATCGATGCGGTTGAGCGTCAGCGCCTTGCAATCCGCCACCCAGAGCGAGCCATAAGCGATCGTCATCGCGCCGCACGGATGCGCCATCGCCACCGCCGCCTGCTTGCCGTGCACCGACCAGCGCTCAACCCGGCCGACGTTGGTCGCCCAGACGCTCTTGCCGTCGACGGCGAGGAAATCGGCAAAGCCCGGCACGGTCAGCACGCGCGCGGACGGCGTCGCGGCCAGCGCCGGCGCGATCATCAGGCAGGCGGAGATCACTGCCGCCACCCACGTCTTCGCTGTCATGCGCACATAGTCCCCCGTCAACGATGGCGATCAGATCGCGGCTTCGGTCTGCTCCGCGGCGTCGCGGCGCCGGCGCGCCCGCGCGATCAGCGGTTGCGCCGGGAACAGGAACTGCTCGCGGATCGTCAGCCGCCGGCGCGCGTCCTGCCCCACCGCCTCCGCCTCGCCGTCGCAATAGGTGCCGAAGATGCGGTCGAGCAGGATCAGCGAATTGCCGTAATTGCACCGCGTCTCCTCATAGCCGACCGAATGGTGCAGGCTATGGTTGCGGATCGTCGTGAAGACATAGGCGTACCAGCGCGGCGGATCGCAGCGCGTATTGGCGTGCGCGAAGGTGGAGACGATTGCGAGGATGTTGAGCGCGCAGAACTCCGCGGCGAGCGGCAGGTCGAACAGCGCCAGCACGCTGAGGCTGATCAGGAACAGCTCGATCGGATTGCCCACCGCCCCCTTCATCGCGTTGAGCTGCGTCAGATGATGATGCGGCGCGTGCGTCGACCAGAAGAACGCCTGATTGTGCATCAGCCGGTGCATCCAATATTGGCCGAATTCGATCAGCACGATCACCATCGCGACTTGGACCACGAACGGCAGGTGCATCGCCCAGGCGGTGGTGATGCCGAGCGCATGTTTGGCGGCGGTGAGCGGCGCATCGGCGAGCGTGCGCGACAGCCAGGCGATCGCGGTATAGTTGAGCGTCAGGTAGAACAGGTCGGTGAGGAACTCCTGCCGGGTGAGGCGCCAGCTGCGGTGCCGTTCGCTGACCCATTCGAGGCCCTGGATCACCGCGGTGCTGAGCAAGGTCGCGGCGACGATCGACCAGGGATTGTCGGTCACCGCGGCGGGCGCGACCGCCCAGCCGAACAGCACCGCCGCCACCATCATCGGCTGCACATAGCGCAAGAGGGTCGTCGTCATCGTGTTCCGCCCGATCTGCCGGCGCCACGGGGCCGGCCGCAGCGCAGACGATAAGGCGGCCGACCGGCAGCACAGGTGGGCAAATGACGTAGCCGCGGCTGGCGCGCGCACGCGACTAGTCGACAACGATACCGCGTTCGGCGAGGAAAGCGCGGGCCGGCGCGAGCGCCTCGGCATGGCGGCGCCAGCGATCCACCGCATCGCGGTAGAGCGGCCGGCGGACCTGCGCCGCGCTCGGCGTCGACACCGGCGCGGCATTGCTCTGGAACGAGAGGCAGGCGTCCGGCCAGTCGAGCCCGCAATGAGCGAGCAGCCGGCGCGTCGCCTGCTCCTGGTTTGCCACCAGATCCTCATAGCCGAGTTCGAGCACCCGCCCCGGCAGCACCTCGCGCCACAGCGCCATCAGCCGGTCGAAACGATGATAGTAAGCCGCGATGTCGAGCAGATCGTAGCTATAATCGTAATAGCGCGAGCCGATCGCGAACAGGTTGCGGAAGTTGGCGAGGATCGTGTCCATCGGATTGCGCCGCAGGCAGACGATCGCGGCATCGGGCAACGCGCGGGCGATCAGGCCGATGTACATCATATTGCCGGGAAACTTGTCGATGAACCGCGGCTTTGCGCCGGCGACATGCGCGGCGGCGCGGGCGAGGTAAGCGCGACCGATCGCACCCGGATCGACGGCCGCCGCCGCGGCGATCGTCTCGGGATCGAGCACGGTGCGGCTGCGCGTGCCGCTCGCCAGCTTGACCGCCAGCGGCATCGCCTGCAGCTCGCCGGCGCTCTCGACCTCGGGATGCGACGACAGGATGCGATCGACCAACGTCGTCCCGGTCCGCGGCATGCCGACGATGAAGATCGGCCGCGCGCCCGGCGCCGGACTCGCCGGCGCGGCGGCGGGCCGCAGCCAATGCGCTTCGACCGCATCGAAATTGGCGGCGTCGCTGGCGAAGCGATAGGGCAAGGCGGCGCGATGCTCGGCATTGGCCTCGGCGAGCGCGGCGAAGGCCGCCATCGGCTCGCCGAGATCGTCGAGCTCCTTGGCGAGCGCATAGCCGAGCAGCAGCCGGTCCGGCCCCGCCCGCGCGGCGCGGCGTGCTTCGGTCAGCCGGTCGACATGGTTGCGCTCCGGCGTCTGCCGGCGCAGCCCGGCGAGCAGGTGATGCGCGCGGGCATGGCCGGGCGACCGCGCGATCAGCGCTTCCACCGCCTGCTCCGCCGCCTCCTGCCGGCCGACGAAGCTCAGCGCGGCGGCCTGATTGTAGCGGAACTCGACGTTCCCCGGCTCCAGCCGCACCGCCGCGTCGAAATGCGGCAGCGAGGCGGCATGGTCGCCGAGCCGGGCATAGACGCAGCCCATCGTGTCGCGGCCGAGCGCGTCGCCCGGCGGCGCGGCCTCTGCCGCCCGCAGCGCGCGCGCGGCGTCGTCGTCGCGGCGTACCAGCGTGTAGAGGCGGGCGAGCTGCGCGTGATATTCCCCCTGCCCGTCGCGCCCCGTCGCCGCCTCGACCAGCTCGATGGCGATCGTCACCTTGCCGAGCAGCGCCGCGGCGATGCCGGCGAGGAACCAGGCCTCGGCGACGTGCGGCGCCTCGATCCGCCAGCGGGTGGCGGCATCGAAGGCCGCGCCCGTCTCGCCGCGGGCGAGCAGCGCGCGGATCGTCGCGGCGCGCGGTGACGGAGAGGTCATGCGGCGGCGTCCTCCTAGCGGGTCAGGGTGGTCACCGCGATCGCCGTCGCCGACGCGCGATTCTCCACCCCCATCTTCTCGAATATCTGTTCGAGATGCTTGTTCACGGTCCGCGGGCTGATCTGCAGGATGTCGCTGATCTCGCGATTCTGCTTGCCGCGGCTGATCCACAGCAGCACCTCCGCCTCGCGCGCGGTGAGGCCGTGCTGCGCGGCGAGCATCGCGCGCTCCTCACCTTCATGCCGTTCGGCGAGGCGGAAGACCCATTGGCCGGCGGCGGTGCAGCGCAGCAACGTGGCTTCGAGCGTCCGCTCCCCCGCGGCGACGGCGATCCGTGCGCCGGGTGCGGGCGGTGCCGCCTGGAGGTCGCGCAGCGCCGCGCGCACGGGATCGGGCAGACCGCCGGCGGCGGACGACCAGCCGGGAAACAGCCGTTCGAGCATCAGGCTCGCCGCCGGGGTGAGCCATTGCGGCGTGCCGGCGCGATCCACCGCCAGCGCCGGGCGACCGCTGGTGTCGAGCGCGAGCTGGCTGCCATGGGCGACGCGCGCGGTGGCGAGGTGGACGCGGATGCGCGCGAGCAGCTCGTCCACGACGATCGGCTTGCTGACGAAATCGACGCCGCCGACGCTGAGCCCGCGCACGACATGTTCGGTCTCGGTCAGCCCGGTCATGAAGATGATCGGCAGGTGGCGCAGGCCGGGCTGGTCCTTGATCCGGCGCGTCGTCTCGAACCCGTCGAGCCGCGGCATCACCGCGTCCATCAGGATGAGGTCGGGGACGACCGTCTTGAGCGAGTCGAGTGCGGCGAGCCCGTCGATCGCGATCAGCACGGTCATCCCGGCGCTCTCCAGCGTGGTGGTGAGAAAGCGCAACGCTTCGGGCGTGTCGTCGACGACCAGGATCACCGGCCGGACGGGATCGGCGGGGTCGCTATGCGGCATCGTCGATCGTCTGTACCAGAGACCGCAGGTCGAGCGCCTGCAAATGGCGGCGCAGGATGGCGACGAGCCCCGCCGCTTCCGGAACCGACGTCGCGAGCGCGTCGAGCGCCCGCTCGACGCCGCGGACATGACCGATCCCGGCCTGCGCGCGCGCCTGTTCGAGCAGCGCCCCGGCTTCGGGCGGCAGGGCGTCGCGCGGCATCGCATCGTCGGCGGACGCCGGCGCCGGCGCCGGCGTGTCCGCTTGCTCCCAGCGCAGGTCGAGCTGGCTGCCGATCAACGTGACCAGGGCATCGAGTTCGACCGGCTTGGTCATGAAGGCGTCGTGGCTGTCGCGCCCCTCGCGCGGCGCGCCGAGATCATGGGCATCGGCCGACACCAGCACGATGCGCAATGCGCCGCCATGATCGGCGCGGAGCCGGGAGGCGACCTGCCAGCCGGTCATCCCCGGCATCTGGATGTCGAGCAGGACGATGTTGGGCGCGATCCGTGCGGCGAGCGCGAGGCCGTCGGGGCCGTTCGCCGCGGTCTCGACCCGGAAACCGAGCGGGACGAGCAGCGAGTGCAGGATCGCGCGCTGCGCCGGATCGTCGTCGATCGCCAGCACCGTGCGGCGCGCGCCATGATAGCCGGTGATCGCCCCGCCCGGGTTGGCGCCGCGCACGGCGCGATCGACCGCCGGCAGCATCACCCGGAAGCGGAAGGCGCTGCCTGCGCCGGGCGTGCTGGTCACGGCGATGTCGCCGCCCAGCACGCTCGCCAGCACGCGGGTGATGGCGAGGCCGAGGCCGATCCCGGGCTGACGCTGCGCCTCGCTCGAGCTGCCGCGATCGAACGGCGCGAACACCCGGTCGAGATCCTCCGCGGCGATGCCGATGCCGGTATCGCGGACGGTGATGTCCGCCACCTGGCTGCGATAGCCGACGTGCACCGCGACGCTGCCGGCATCGGTATATTTGATCGCGTTGGAGACGAGGTTGATGAGGATCTGGCGCAGCCGCTTGTCGTCCGCCTTGACCCGATCGGGCAGCCGCGCGTCGATCTCGAGCGTCAGCGCGAGGCCCTTGGCCGCCGCCTGCATCCGGAACATGGCGACGACCTGCTGGAGCAGCGCGCGGATGTCGATCGGCTCGGCGCGGATCGTCATCACGCCGCTTTCGATCCGCGAGATCTCCAGCAGCCCTTCGACGAGGTTGGTGACATGCTCGGCCGAGCGGCGGATGATCGTCCCCGCCTCCGCGCCCGAGATGCCGGGATCGCGTTCGAGCAACTGGGCATAGCCGTAGATGACGTTGAGCGGCGAGCGGATCTCGTGGCTGACCGCGGCGAGATAGCGCGTCTTCGCCTCGTTCGCCGCCTTGGCGCGTTCGAGTTCGGCGCGGATCGCCGGATCGCTGGCGGTGGGCGCGATCATGATCCCCCCGGACGGGCGAGACCATCGATATAGGCGCGCCAGCCGCCGAGCGCGGTGATGTCCTCGGCGCCCTCGATCGCGCGCGGCTCGGCGACGAAGCCCTTGACCGTCGAACCGTCGGCGAGCGTCACCGATCCGATCGCGAGCGGCGCCGGCACCTCGACGACGAAGCTGCCGAAGGCGGCGACGTCGAGTTCATAGACCTCGACCGCGATTGCCGCGCCGTCGGCGGCATGGACCAGCGCCGGCTTGGGCGGCGTGCTGTTGGCCATCGCGTAGAGCCGGTAGGTCGGCGCGGTGGTGGTCGCGGCCACCAGGCGCGCATTGCGCGAGGTCAGCTGCCAGTGCAGCGGCATGCCGTCGAGATGGGCGCCGACGACGGCGAGCTTTACAATGTCCATAGGGTCCTCGGTGGTCAGGGGCGGTGACGGTGGCGGCGCGGCGGCGGCGAGATAGGCGTCCCCCGCGTCGAGCAACGCGCGGTCGGTCCAGGCGGGCGCGATCAGCGTGATGCCGAAGCCGGTGCGATTGTCGCGCCAGCCGGCGGGCAGCGCGAGCGCCGCCATGTCGAGCAGATTGACGAAATTGGTATAGAGGCCGAGGTTGCTGTTGAGCGCGATCGGCGCGGCGCGCATCTCGGCGATCCGGTAGATGGTCGGCGTCGTCGGCAGCGCGAGCAGGTCGATGTCCTGCCACATCGCGTCGGCGTGGCGCTGGAGTTCGGCGAGGCGATACTGGCCCTCGAACACGTCGACGCCACTGACCGTCCGCCCGTGTTCCATGATCGCGCGGACGGTCGGATCGATCGCCTCCGGCCGGTCGTCGAGCAGCGGCCGGGCGGCGGCGGTGCGCTCCGCCACCCAGGGCCCACCGTAGAGCAGCATCGCCGCCTCGCGCAGCGGCGCCATGTCGATCTCGACCACTTCGGCACCGCTCGCGGCGAGCGTCGCCAGCGCCTGATCGTACAGGCGTTCGGACGCGGCGTCGCCGAGGAACAGGCGCTGGTCGGGCCGCGGCACGCCGATCCGGCGCAGGGCGACCGGCCGATCCGCGACCGGGCGGGAATAGGCATCGGCGGCATCGAAGCCGGCGACCACCGCATCGACCGCGCGGGCATCGGCGATGTCGTGGGTGAGGACGGTGATGCAGTCGAGCGTGCGACAGGCGGGGACGAGCCCGGTCGTGCTCCACCGCCCCTTGGTCGGCTTCATGCCCACCAACCCGTTGAACGCCGCCGGCACGCGCCCGGAGCCCGCGGTGTCGGTGCCGAGCGCGAAGGCGACCAGCCCCGCCGCCACCGCGACCGCCGACCCCGAGCTCGACCCGCCGCTGACATAGGCGCGGTTGAACACGCAGGCGGGCGCGCCATAGGGGCTGCGCGTGCCGTTGAGCCCGGTGGCGAACTGGTCGAGGTTGGTCTTGCCGACCGGCACCGCCCCCGCCGCGATCAGCCGCGCCACCACCTCGGCCGATGCCTCCGGCCGATAGGCGAAGTCGGGACAGGCGGCGGTGGTCGGCACGCCGGCAAGGTCGATATTGTCCTTGATCGCGAAGGGCACGCCGGCGAGCGGCAGCGTCTCGCCGGCGGCGATCCGGGCATCGACCGCCGCGGCGCGCGCCAGCACGTCCGCCTCCGCCAGCCGCGTGATCCACACCGCGGGCTGGATCGCGGCATAGGCCTCGATCCGCGCCAGCGCGTCGCGGGCGACCGAGACCGCATTGGTTTCTCCCGCGGTCACCGCCGCGGCGATCGCGCCGGCCCGGATACGTCCGTCGCTCATGCCACCTCCACCGCGAGCATCGCGCCGCCCGGAGCGAGCGACTGTCTCTCCTGCACATAGACCGCGCGGACGACGCCGGTGACCGGGCTGACCACCGGTGATTCCATCTTCATCGCCTCGATCACCGCGATCGTCTCGCCGGCGCTGACGCTGGCGCCGTCGGCGACGAGCAGCTTCCACAGGCTGCCGCCGAACGGCGCCTCGACCAGCTCGCAGCCTTCCGGAATCGCGATCTCGGCGGTGGCGGCGCCGGCGTCGGCTTCCTCGGTGAGCGCGGCGACGCGATCGAACTCGCCGCTCCGCTCCCAGGCGGCGCGCTCCGTATCGAACGCCGCCTGCCGCTGCGCCTGAAAGGCGGCGATCGACGCGTCATTCTCCGCAAGGAAGGCGCGATAGTCGGACAGGCGGAACACCTCCTCCTCGATCCGGATCGCGCGGCGGCCGAGCGGAAAGTCGCGCCGCCATTCGGTCAGTTCGTCATGGCTGACCGGGAAGAAGCGGATGCGATCGAAGAAGCGCAGCAGCCACGGCTTGCCGTCCTGGAAGGCGTCGGTCTGCCGCCACGCGTTCCACACCTGGATGGTGCGGCCGAACAGCTGATAGCCGCCCGGCCCCTCCATGCCGTAGATGCACATGTAGGCGCCGCCGATGCCGACGACGTTGGGCGGCGTCCAGGTCCGCGCCGGATTGTATTTGGTGGTGACGAGGCGGTGGCGCGGGTCGATCGGCGTCGCGACCGGCGCGCCGAGATAGACGTCGCCCAGCCCCATGACGAGATAGTCGGCGTCGAAGACGATCCGCTGTACGTCCTCAATGCTGTCCAGCCCGTTGACGCGGCGGATGAACTCGATGTTGTCCGGGCACCAGGGCGCATCGTCGCGCACCGATTCCATGTACTTGTCGATCGTCTGATAGATCGCCGGATCCTGCCACGACAGCGGCAGGTGGACGACGCGCGACGGGATCTCGAAATCGTCGAGTCCGCCAAGCCGCTCCTCGGCGGCGACCAGCGCGGCGATCAGGTCCCGCTGCGACAGCAGGCGGCTGTCGTAATGGAGCTGGAGCGAACGGATGCCGGGCGTCACGTCGATCATCCCCGGCAGCGCCATTGCCTCGATCTCGAGCATCAGCGCGTGGACGCGCAGCCGCAGTTCGAGGTCGAGGACGATCGGGCCATATTCGACGAGCAGGTTGCGGTCGCCCTGCTGGCGATAGGTCACCGCCGGCCGGACGCCCTGCGCCGGAATCGCGTGCAGGATCGGCGAGCCGAGCGTTTCCTCTTCGGGCGCGCCGGCGCGATCCGCCGGGGGCGCCGCCAGCGTGGCGACCAGCCGGTCCTGCGCCTGCTCCGCCGCCACCGCGGCGGCGGTGTCGATCGGCACGAAGCGGACGCTGTCGCCCGGTGCGAGCTGCCCGACCTTCCACAGATCGGCCTGCGCGACGACGAACGGGCAGACGAAGCCGCCGAGCGACGGGCCGTCGGGCCCGAGGATGATCGGCATGTCGCCGGTGAAATCGACCGCGCCGATCGCATAAGCATTGTCGTGGATGTTGGACGGATGCAGCCCCGCCTCGCCGCCGTCCTGCCGCGCCCATTGCGGCTTGGGGCCGAGCAGGCGGACGCCGGTGCGGTTGGAATTGTAATGCACCTTCCACGCGGTGGCGCGCAGCATCGCGATATCGTCGGCGGTGAAGAAGTCGGGCGCGCCGTGCGGGCCGTAGAGCACATGCAGCGTCCAGTCGCGGGTGATCGCCGGCCGGTCGGCGGCGGCCAGCGCCGCCGAGGGGGCGGCGGGCGGATCGGTGCGCGCGAGATGCAGCGTGTCGCCGGTCATCACCGCGCGGCCGGCATGGCCGCCGAACTCGCCGAGCGTGAAGGCGCTGCGGCTGCCGAGGAACATTGGCACGTCGAGCCCGCCGGCGACCGCGATATAGCCGCGCATGCCGCCGCCGGTGACGCGGCCGATCCTGAGCGTCTGCCCGGCGGCGACGTCGACCGGTGCGTAGCAGCCGATCGGCACGCCATCGAGCGTCGCGCCAAAATCGGCGCCGGTCAGGCACACGCGCGCCGCGGCGTTGAACAACAGGGTCGGTCCCGCGGCGGTGATCTCCAGTCCCGCCGCCGCCTCGTCATTGCCGATCAATCGGTTGCCGAGGCGGAAGGCGAGCGAATCCATCGGCCCCGAGGGCGGCACACCGACGTGCCACAGGTGGAGCCGGCCCGGATGATCCTGCACCGTGGTCGAGGCGCCGCCCGCCAGCACGCGGATCGTGCGCGGCGTATAGGCGATGTCGGCGAGCGCGCGCGTCGATACTGCGCCGGAGGTGAACACGTCGGAGCGCACCACGGTGCGCAGCCAGTCGAGGTTGGTCTCGATCCCGGCGATGCTCGTCCGGTCGAGCGCCTCCTGCATCGCGGCGACCGCCGCCTCGCGGGTCGGCGCGGTGACGATCAGCTTGGCGAGCATCGGATCGTACCAGGCGGACACCTCCGTCCCGGCGGCGATCCAGTGATCGACGCGCGGCCCCTCCGGAAAGGCGACGCCGACGAGCCGGCCCGAACTCGGCCGATAGTCCTGCGCCGGGTCCTCGGCATAGAGGCGGACCTGGATCGAGGCGCCCTGCGGCGTGGGCACGAAGCCGTCGAGGAAGCCGGTATCGCCCGCCGCCCCGCGCACCATCCATTCGACCAGGTCGACGCCCGTCACCTGCTCGGTGACGCCATGTTCGACCTGAAGCCGGGTGTTGACCTCGAGGAAGAAGAAATCGTCGCGCTCCGCGTCGTAGAGGAACTCCACCGTGCCGGCCGAGCGATAGTCGGCGGCGGCGGTGAGCCGCACCGCCGCGTCGATCAGCGCGCGGCGCGTCGCCTCGGGCAGCAGCGGCGCGGGGGTTTCCTCGACCACCTTCTGGTTGCGGCGCTGGAGCGAACAGTCGCGTTCGCCGAGCGCGACGACATGGCCTGCGCCGTCGCCGAACACCTGCACCTCGATATGGCGCGCGCGCGCGACATAGCGTTCGAGGAAGACGCCGCCGTCGCCGAAATTGCCCGCGCCGAGCCGCGCCACGGTGGCGAAGCCGTCGCGCACGTCGGCGGCGTCGGTGCAGACCTTCATGCCGATCCCGCCGCCACCCGCGGTGGCCTTGAGGATCACCGGATAGCCGATCCGCTCCGCCGCGGCGAGCGCGGCGGCCTCGTCGCTGAGCAGGTCGGTGCCGGGGGCGAGCGGGACGCCGTGCGCGGCGGCGAGGTCGCGCGCGGTGTGCTTGAGCCCGAAGGCACGGATATTCTCGGGAGTCGGGCCGATGAAGACGATCCCGCGCGCGGCGCAGGCCTCGGCGAAGGCGGTGTTCTCCGAGAGGAAGCCATAGCCGGGATGGATCGCCTGCGCGCCCGTCGCCTCTGCCGCGGCGAGGATCGCGGCGACGTCGAGATAGCTTTCGGCGGCGGGCGCGGGGCCGATGCGGACCGCCTCGTCGGCCTGCGCGACATGCGCCGAGCCCGCGTCCGCGTCGCTGAACACCGCGACCGAGCCGACGCCCATCGCCTTGAGCGTGCGGATGATACGGCAGGCGATCGCGCCGCGGTTGGCGATCAGGACCTTGGTGAACATCAGCCGATCACCTGCATGCGCACCGGCGTGGGGTTGAAGCCGTTACAGGGATTGTTGATCTGCGGGCAGTTCGAGACGACGACGATCACGTCCATCTCGGCACGCAGATCGACGCTGAGGCCGGGCGCGGAGATGCCGTCGACGATCCCCAGCGTTCCGTCCGCCTCGACCGGCACGTTCATGAAGAAGTTGATGTTCGACACCATGTCGCGCTTGCCGCGCCCGGCGCGGACGTTGGCGTCGAGGAAATTGTCGACGCAGCTATGCTGCGCCTTGGTGTGGTGGCCGTATCGCAACGTGTTCGATTCGCACGAACAGGCGCCGCCGATCGTATCGTGATAGGCGACGTCGCTGGCGACGATCGTCATCATCGCCCGCCCCTCGTTGGACAGCAGCACCGCGCCGGTGCGCAGGAACAGGTTGCGCTGCGTCGCGATCGTGTCCTGTGCGCTATAGCGTTCGGCGTCGTCAGCGGCGGCGTACATCAGGAAATCGACCGCCTGATTGCCTTCAAGGTCGATGATGCGCAGCGTCTCGCCGGCGGCGATGCGGTGCATCCACGGCGCCCGCGCCGGAACGGTCTCGTCGTGGCGGATGGCGCCGGGAAGAGGGGCAAGGGTCATCGTCATCCTTCAGCGCGCGTAGAGGTCTTCGGTGTTGAGGAAGGCGCGCAGGCCTTCCGGCGTCGCGGTGCGCAGCGGATCGTCCGCCGCCGCCGGCGCGCCGCGCCACGCGGTCGCGCGCAGCGGGGTGACGGTATAGGCGTTGCGCGGATCGAGCACGTGCGGGCAATTGGCGAGCGCGACGATCAACTCCATCTCGGCGCGCAGCACCAGCGTCCGGCCGGGTGCGAACGGCCCGATCTGCGGCTCGGTGGCGCCATCGTCGGCGATGCGCACGCCCTTGAACCAGGTGACGCAGGGGTGGACGTCCCTGCGGCCAAGCCCGTGCTTGGCGACGGCGAGCATGAACCGGTCGCGGGCATTGGGATACGGCCCGTAATTGCTGCCCTCGCCATAGCGGCGCGCGTTCGACGCGGCATTGGACGCGCCGCAGAAGGCGTCGTGCGTACCGGCTTCGTCGTCGAGGATCGACATCATCACCCGGCCCATGTCCGACAGCAAAAGCCGCCCGGCGCCGAGATAGCCGTTCCACTGCACCTTGACCGTATCGGCGACGTTGAGCCGCTCGGTCGGCATCTCGGCGTTGAACAGCAGCATCGCCGCGCAGGCATCGCCGCCGAGGTCGATCAGCCGCAGCCGGGTGCCGCGCGCGATCCGCCGTGCGGCATAGCCACCCGGCGCGATCGTCTCCTCCCAGATCACGTCTCCGGGCGCATCGGCGGCGGCGGCGGGCAATGTCGGCATCGCCTCCACCCGGGTGCCCGCCATCGCGCGGGCATGATCGCGCGCGCCGGAGGGGTCGGCGGTGGTCGTCGTCATGCAATGGGTCTCCCGGACGGGTCCGTGGTGAGCGCCGCGAGCAGCGCGGGCGGCGGCGGTGTCTTGCGATCGAGCGGCAGGTCGTAGGTGACGGTCGCGCCGAAGCGGTGCGGCGCGTGCGGATCGTGGCGCCGCTTGTCGAAGGCGAGCACACGCGTGCCGAGCTTGAACGCCTCGCCGATGTCGTGCGTCACCATGACGATGGTCAGGCCGTGATCCTGCCACAGCCGGGTGATGAGCGCATGCATGTCGAGGCGGATGCCGGGATCGAGCGCGCCGAACGGCTCGTCGAGCAACAGGATGCGCGGATGCTTGACCAGCGCCTGCGCGATCGCCAGCCGCTGCTGCATCCCGCCCGACATCTGCGCCGGATAGACGTCGAGACTATGGTCAAGCCCGACCGCGGCGAGCATCTCGACCGCGCGGTCGCGCGCCGCCCGCCGCCGTGCGCCGAACAGCCGCGCGGTCAGCGGCGCACCGGCGCATTCGATCCCGAACAGCACGTTGCCGAGCGCGGTGAGGTGCGGGAAGACCGAATAACGCTGGAAGACGACGCCGCGATCGGGACCGCAGGCCGCCGGCATCGCCCGGCCGTCGAGCAGCACCTGCCCGCGCGTCGGCGCCTCCTGCCCGAGGACGAGGCGCAGGAAGGTGCTCTTGCCCGCCCCCGACGGGCCGACCACCGCGACGAAACTGCCCGCGTCGAGCTGGAGCGAGACACGTTCGAGCACGATCTTGTCGCCATATTCGACCCAGATGTTGCGCAATTCGAGCAGCGGCGTCATCGGCCTGCTCCGTGCGCCCAGGGGAAGCCGCGGCGGCTGATCGCCATCAGCAGCGCATCGGCGAGGATCGCGAGCAGCGAGATCCAGGCGACATAGGGCAGGATGATGTCCATCGCGAAATAGCGGCGGACGAGGAAGATGCGATAGCCGAGCCCAACGTCGGAGGCGACCGCCTCCGCGGCGATCAGGAACACCCAGGCCGGCCCCATCGACAGCCGCAGCGCCTCGATCAGCCGCGGCATCAGCTGCGGCAGCGCGACGCGGATCGCGAGCTGCCAGCTGTTCGCGCCGAGCGTCTGCGCCTTGGCGAACTGCTCGGCGGGCAGCCCGGTGACGAAGCCGGTCAGGTCGCGCGTCATGAACGGCGCGATGCCGATCGCGATCAGCGCGATCTTCGACGCCTCGTCGAGCCCGAGCACGATGAACAGGATCGGCAGCACCGCGACCGGCGGAATGACCGCGATGATCGCCACCATCGGCCCGAGCAGCGCCCGGGCGAGCGGCACGGTGCCGAGCAGCAGGCCGAGGATCAGCGCGGTCGCGGTGGCGATGGCGAGGCCGATGCCGAGGCGGTACAGGCTCGCCAGCGTATCGGCGACGAGCAGGATGCGATCGGTCGCGGGGTCGCGCTGGGTGGTGAAGTCGTGCGCCGCCTGCGCCATCGCCGCAAAGGTCGGCAGCACCTTGTCGGCCGGATTGGCGGCGTGGCGCGCCTCCGAGGCGAGCAGATAGACGAGCAGCAGCGCGACGATCGGCAGCGCGCCGAGCAACAGCCGCGATGCGCGCTGCGGCCGGATGTCGACCAGCCGCCTCATGCGGCGGGCCGAGCCGCGGGCCGGGTCGTGATGGTCGTACGCGGTGCCATTCCCGTCCTTCTGTTCGGCCATGCCACCGGCACGGCGCTCCGTTCGCCGGGGCGGCACCCCGGCGGCCTCCGTCTCTCGCTCAGGGTGCGGCTACAGCGTCCCGCTCGCCGCCAGCTTCATGTAAGTGGGATCGAAGCGCAGCTTGACGTTCTTGGGATCGCCGAGCGACTTGCCGCCGGCGAAGCTGATCCCGATCGCGTCGACCGATCTGGCGCTCGGCCCGAACAGACCGTGCGCGAAGCTGAACTGACGCACCCGGTCGGTGACGGTGATGAGGTCGGGATTCTCGGCATAGGCCGCGGCATCCTTCGCGTTGGCGTAGAGATGCGTCGTCTTGAGCTGTTCGTCGAAACTGGCCTCGGTGGTGCCGGCGGCCTTCGCCATCGCGGCGCGCGCCGCCTTGCCGGTCGCGTCGGTGCGGGTCATCAGCGCCATCGTCTCGTACCAGATGCCGGCGAGCGCCTTGCCGAGGTTGGGATTGGCCTTGAGCGTCTCGGTGCTGACGTTGAGCGTGTCGAGGATCTCGTTGGGGATCTTGGAACTGTCGAACACCTCGGTCGCGCCCGGCGTCGCGCGGATCGTCGCCAGCTGCGGGTTCCAGGTGGCGACCGCGGTGACGCCGGGCGAAGCGAAGGCGCCGACGATATCGGCGTCGCCGGTGTTGACCGTCTTGACGTCGGCGAGCTTCATCCCGTTGAGCTCGAGACCGCGGGCGAGCAGGAAATGCGAGACCGACAGTTCGACCAGCTTGACCGAGCGTCCCTTAATGTCGGCCATCGTCCGGCCGTTCTTGAGCACGACGCCGTCATTGCCGTCGGAATAATCGCCGATCAGCAGGACGGTCGTGTCCTTGCCGCCCGCGGCGGGAATGGTAAGCGCGTCCATCGTCGTCGCGGTGACGCCGTCGAGCTTGCCGGCGGCATATTGATTGACCGATTCGACATAGTCGTTGACCTGCACCATGCGGATGGTGATGCCGTATTTATCGGCCCATTTCTTCACGATGCCGGCCTGCTGCGCATAGGGCCAGGGCATCCAGCCGGTGTAGATCGACCAGCCGATCGCAAAGTCCTTCTTGACGGCGCCGGCGCCCGCCGCCGAACCGGCCGGCTTGCTGCCGCACCCGCCCAGCGCCATCAATGCCGCTATCGCTGCCATGCCGCCGAGCCACGGTCGATCTACCATTCAGCGGTCCCTTTGCCGTGCCGATGCGCCCCGCCCTCGCCAAGCCATTGAAGAAGCCGGCGAAATCATGCGCGCATCAGCGCCTTACCCTCGTCGCCAAGGTTGCCGCGCCGGAGATCATCGATGAAGGGGCAAAATTCCGATGGAAGACATAGACCGTGTCTATGCCCTGCGCTGCGCCCGGTTGCGGCGCATCACCTCGTCGAGGAACAGCTGCGTCGCGGTGTCGCGCGAGGGTTCGGCGCGGGCGAGCAGGAAGATATCGTAGGACGGCTCCGCATCGGGATGGAGCAGCGGCCACAGCCGCCCCCTGGCGACCGCGCTTTCGGCGGCGAGCACCGGCAGGAAGCCGATGCCGACGCCGAGCGAGATCAGCCGGATCGCCTCGTTGATATCCTCCGCCCGGCCGGTGGCGCGGGTGCCGAGCCGGTAACGCCGGCGCAGCCGGGTGATCGTCTCCAGCTCGTCCTCGCCGGTCAGGACGAAGCCTTCGTCCTTGAGCTCGCCGAGCCGCTCGACGCGGTGCCCGAACAGCGGATGCGTGCGCGCGCAATAGAGCTGCTGACGCTCGACGAGCAGCGGTTCGTAGATCAGCCCGCCGCGCACGTTGCTGTCATAGCCGACGCCGATCTCCGCCTCGCCATGTTCGAGCGCGTCGAGCACCGCGCGCCACGGCGAGACGCGGATCTCGATATGGATGTTCGGGTTGCGACGATGGAAGCTGGCGATCGCCTCGTCGAATTCGAGCGACGACACCGCGGAGATCAGCTGGATGCGGACGACGCCCTCGATCCGCTTGGTCGCCTGCGCGACCTGGTGCGGCACCATCCGCGCGGCCTCGAGCATCTCCTCGCACAAGGCGAGCAGCGCGCTTCCCGCGGCGGTCATCTCGACGCCCCCCGCCGAGCGGTTGAGCAACTGCACGCCGACCTGTTCCTCGAGCCGCTTGAGCGCGGCGCTGATGCTCGGCTGCTGCCTGTTGAGCTTGCGCGCCGCCGCGCCGATGCCGCCCGCGCGGACGATCTCGACGAAGGTGCGCAGCAGGTTCCAGTCGACGCGGCTGGCAAACGTCTTGTCAGGCAGCATCACGTCGTCGATCACATGGCCAGCTCCGCAACCCCGTGCGGCACACCTTTAGCCGGGCGCCCTGCCCGTGCAACGCCCTTGCCATCCGCGCGACCGGGGCCGCGCCGTCCGGCTGCTCAGCCTTGGCGCAGGCTGCGCCGGAACAGCGCCCCGACCCGCCGCGCCTCGAACACCCGCCCGATCGCATAGAGCGTGGCGAAGATCCCGGCGAAGACATAGCCTTCGGTCGGCGACGGCTTCTTGTCCTTGTCGTCATCGCCGCCCTTCTTCTTGGGTTGCTCGGGTGCCGGCGCGCCGAGCGCCTTGTCGATAGGATTGAGCGGCGCCGGCGTCTTCTTCGCCTTCGGCTTCTTGGCCTCGATCTTGGGGGATTCGAGCTTGCCGAGCGCGACGGTCGCCTGCGCGAAGGCGAGGAACAGCAAAGGCGCGAGGAAGCAATAGAGCAACGCCTTGCTCAGCAGCCGATAGCGCAGGACCAGCCCCTCCGCCTGCGCCTCGATCCACAGCATGCCGCCGCTGAACACCGCCATCCGGTCCTGCGCCGCCGCGTCGCGCTTGCTGAAGGTCAGCGTGTCGCCGTTCCGCTCGCGCGCGGTGCCGGTGGTGCGGAACAGCGGATCGAGCCGGTCGAACGCCTCGTCCGGCGATTGACCGGGGTCGAGCGGCACGCTGCCATGGATATGCCAGATCCAGTCGGTCAGCCGCTTACGCAGCGTCGGCGCTCCGGACGCATCCGGCTGCGCTGCGCCGGTCGGCAGGGTGTCGGCGGTCATCATCGCGGCGGTCGTCATTCGGCCGGCACCACGTGCGGATAGGCATTGGGCGAGAACCGCGCCTTGATGCTCTTCCAGGCTTCCACGAAGGTGAAGCTCATCGTCTCGCCGATCGACATCGGCCGGCCGCCCTCCATGCCGAGCAGTTCCGCCTCGCCGTCGACGCAGGTGCCGAACATCCGGTCGATGATCACCCAGGTGCTGGTGTAATTGCTGCGGCTCGCCTCGAAGTCCTGCGAATGGTGGACGCTGTGATGCTCGGTGGTGTTGAACAGGAAGCGCCACCAGCGCGGCGAATTGAAGCGGACGTTGATATGCTGGTAGGTGCCGACCGCGAGGCCGAACGCGCCGGCAAGCAGCACGGCGCGCGGCACGAAGTCGAAGAAGCCGCCGACGCCGAGGCCGATCAGGAACAGCTCGACCGGATTGCCGACCGCGCCCTTGTTGATGTTGAGCTGGGTGATGTAATGGTGCGGCGCGTGCGCGATCCACAGCGGATGCCAATTGTGCATGCCGCGATGCATCCAATATTGGCCGAAGTCGAAGACGAACGAGATCAGGAAGGCCTGCAACAGCAACGGCAGGCTGGTAAACCAGGACAGTTTGTCCCAGTCGAACGAATGCTGCACCGCCTTGATGATCGCACCATCGCCGATGTAACTGTCGACGACGCGCAGCAACGTGTAGCCGAGACCGACGTAGAACAGGTCGCTGGTCAGCTCCTTCCAGGTCAGCCGCCAGCTGTCGTGACGGGGCGCGAGCCATTCGAGCCCGAGCAGCAGCACCTTGAAGCCGACGCCGATCGCGACGGCGGTGGACGCCTTGGCGATGCTGTTGGGCGCGTAGAACCAGAAGGCGAGCAGCGCGAACAGCATCACCGGCTGGAACCAGGTGAAGAACAGCCGCTTCGCGGGACCGCCCTCGACCTTCGGGATATTCTCCCATCCGACGGTGACGGGCGCCTGCGCGCCGATCACCCGCTTGCCTACCCGAACACCGTCCATCTGCACCTCGCATCGCTACGATCCGACAGCCTTATGTCGGTAAGTGCGCGGCGGCGTGATACGTCATCAGACGTATAAGCGGCGGCGTGGGCGCCGGGTGCGATGCGGGTTGCCGAGAGAGGCTAAGTGTCGGAAAGATGATGATAACCGGGCAGCTCGCCCACTCGCCGAAGGATCGTCCATGTTGCGCACCACCTTGATCGCCGCCACGGGGCTGGGCCTGCTCACCGGATGCGGCGGGTCCGGCGGGTCGGCCGGCTCCGGCGCCCCGCAGCCGACGGAACAGGCGCAGGCCGCGGCAGCGCCGGTCAATTACGGCAACAGCAAACCCGCCGCGACCAAGCCGTTCCGGACGGTGCCGGTCGCCACCTTTGATTCGCCCTGGGCGCTCGCCTTTCTGCCCGACGCGACGATGCTGGTGACGGAAAAGCCCGGGCGCCTGTGGCTGGTGACGCCGAACGGCGGCAAGACCGCGGTCGGCGGCGTGCCGACCGTGCACGACTCGGGGCAGGGCGGCCTGCTGTTCGTCGCCACCGCGCCGGGCTTCGCGCAGAACCGCCAGATCTATTTGACCTATGCCGAACCGGGCGAGGGCGGCGACGGCCTTACCCTCGCCCGCGCGACGCTCGGCACGGCGGACGGCAAGCCGGCGTTGCAGGGGCTGGAGGTGCTGTGGCGTCAGCTGCCGCGCGGCAACGGCGGCCAGTTCGGCGGCTATATCGCCTTCTCGCCCGACGGCCAGTCTCTATTCCTGACCTCGGGCGAGCGGCAGCGCTTCACCCCCGCGCAGGATCCAGACCAGGCGCTCGGCAAGATCCTGCGGCTGACGCTCGACGGCAAGCCCGCGCCCGGCAACCCGCATGCCGGCCAGACCGGCGCGGCGACGATCGCGGTGATCGATCCGCCCGCCAATACCGGCGCGGCGGCCAAGGCGCCGGTGCGCAAGGTGACGCTGACCACGCCCAACCTGACGCCTGCCGAGACCTGGACCAGCGGCCATCGCAATCCGTACGGCCTCGCCTTCGACGCGCAGGGGCGTCTCTGGGAAACCGAGATGGGGCCACAGGGCGGCGACGAGCTCAACCTGATCGAGCCGGGCAGGAATTACGGCTGGCCGCTCGTTTCCTACGGCGACAATTACGATGGTACGCCGATCGCCAAGCCGGACAGCCGCCCCGATCTGCAACAGCCGGTCCTCTACTGGAACCCGGTGATCGCGCCGGCAGGCTTCGCCTTCTACGCCGGCAACATGTTCCCGGAGTGGCGCGGATCGGCCTTCGTCGGCGGCCTCGCCTCGACCGCGCTGATCCGCCTCGCCTTCGACGGCACCAGCGCACGCGAGGCCGAGCGGTGGGACATGGGCGCCCGCATCCGCGCGGTGATGGCCGGACCCGACGGCGGCCTGTGGCTGCTTGAGGACGGCGACTCGGGCCGGCTGCTGCATCTCGTCGGCAACCGCGGCGGGTGAGCGGCGGGCGGTGCCGCCGCCCGCCGACCGCTTTGAGTCAGTGCGACGCCCCGCCGACGGCGCCGATCCCCGTCTCGGCACGCACCCGCTGCGCGAGATAGCCGTCGCGGTCGACCGCGGCGCGCGCGCTGCGATCGAACAGCGACACCAGCCAGATGGCGAGGAACGCCGCCGGCATCGAAATGATCGCCGGCGACGAATAGGGGAAGATCGCGGCCGGGTGGCCGAGGATCGTCACCCACACCGCCGGCGACAGCACCGTCAGCCCCACCGCCAGCACCAGCCCGAGCGTGCCGCCGACCACCACGCCGCGGGTGGTGCAGCCCTTCCACAGCAGCGACAGGAGCAGCACCGGGAAATTGCCCGACGCCGCCACCGCAAAGGCGAGGCTGACCATGAAGGCGACGTTCTGCTTCTCGAAGATGATGCCCAGCAGGATCGCAAGGATCGCGAGCACCAGCACGGTACGCCGCGACACGCGCAGCTCCGCCGCCGAATCCGCCGCGCCCTTGCGGAAGACGGTCGCATAGAGATCGTGGCTGACCGCCGAGGCGCCCGACAGCGTCAGCCCGGCGACCACCGCGAGGATCGTCGCGAAGGCGACGGCGGAGACGAAGCCGAGGAACACATTGCCCCCGACCGCATGCGCGAGGTGGATCGCCGCCATATTGCCGCCGCCGACCAGCCCGCCGGCGGGATCGAGGTAGCGCGGCTCGGTCGCGACCAGCACGATCGCGCCGAAGCCGATGATGAAGGTCAGCAGGTAGAAATAGCCGATCCACCCCGTCGCCCACAGCACCGACTTGCGCGCCTGGCGCGCGTCCGGAACGGTGAAGAAGCGCATCAGGATATGCGGCAGGCCGGCGGTGCCGAACATCAGCGCCAGCCCGAACGACACCGCCGACACCGGGTCCTTGATGAAATTGCCCGGCCCCATGATCGATCGCCCGCGCACCGCCGCCGCGCCCGGATCGAGGCCGGCCGCGGCGGCGAGGTCGGTCTTCACCGCCACGGCGCGCGCGAACAGCGCCTCGGGCGAGAAGCCGAATTGCGCGAGCACCGCGAGCGCCATGAAGGTCGCGCTGCCGAGCAGCAGCACCGCCTTGACGATCTGTACCCAGGTGGTCGCGGTCATCCCGCCGAACAGCACGTACAGCGTCATCAGCACGCCGACGATGACGACGGCATATTCGTAGCGCAGCCCGAACAGCAATTTGATCAGCTGCCCGGCACCGACCATCTGCGCGATCAGGTAGAAGAGCACGACGGTGAGCGTGCTGATCGCGGCAAAGCCCCTGACCGGCGGTTGCGCGAAGCGGAAGCTGGCGACGTCGGCGAAGGTGTAGCGGCCGAGGTTGCGCAGCCGCTCGGCCATCAGGAACAGGATGATCGGCCAGCCGACCAGAAAGCCGATCGAATAGATCAGCCCGTCATAGCCGTCGGTGAAGATCTGCGCCGAGATGCCGAGGAACGACGCCGCCGACATATAGTCGCCGGCGATGGCGAGGCCGTTCTGGAAGCCGGTGATGCCGCCGCCCGCGGTGTAGAAATCGCTCGCGGTACGCGTCCGTCGCGCCGCCCAGCGGGTGATCGCCAGCGTCAGCACCGCAAAGGCGGCGAACATCGCGATCGCGGTCCAGTTGGTCGGCTGCCGGACCGTCTCGCCCGCCAGCGCATCCGCCAGCGCCGGAGCCGGCATAAGCACCACGCCCGCGGCGAGGGCGAGCGCTGCCCGGCGTGTCACGCGCGCGACTCGCTGCGCAGCGCCTCGCTCAACGGATCGAACTCGCGCGCGGCGCGGCGCACGTAGAGACCGGTCAGCACGATGGCGAGCAGGATGACGCCGAAGCCGACAACGATGCCGACCGAGGTCACGCCTTGCCCGATCGGTCGCGCGAGCAGCGCCTTGTCGAAGGCGATCAGCAGGATGAAGCCGAGATAGGCGGCGAGCATCACTCCGGTGAGCCCCCAGGTGAACCGCCGGCGCCGCCGCACCAGCGCGACATATCGCGGATCGGCTGCGATCCGGGCCCATTCGGCTGTATCCATGCTCGCTCCCCCGCTTTTGCCCGATCATGCAGCAAAGGCGCCGGGCCGCAAGCCGTTTCGGCCCCGCCATGTTCACGCAAACACGTCGGCCCATCCGTTGTGCGCGTCAGTGGATTGACGCTAAGCTCCCGTCCGATCCGGAGAATCAACGCGCAACCGACGGTCGCATGGCAATCGGCGGGCGCGGGTCGGACAGGGGGAGGCGCAAGATCATGGCGGAGGGCGTGCGATGATGCCGCTGGACTGGGCCAGGCCGCTGCCCGAATGCGGGCGGGTGGATGCGGCGACCTTTGCCGACACGATCGTCCGCCAGGGGCAGCCCGTCGTCCTGCGCGGACAGGTCGCGGACTGGCCGGCGATCGCCGCCGCCAATGCCGGCCGGGAGAGTCTGGCGCGCTACATCGGGCAATTCGACCAGGGCGCGCCGGTGCAGGTGATGGTCGGGCGACCGGAGATCGCCGGCCGCTATTTCTACGACGCGACGGTGCAGGACTTCAATTTCCATCGGCGGATGGTGCCGTTGAAGGTGTTGCTGTCGGAGCTGGTGCGCTTTGCCGGCGATCCCGCAGCGCCGGCGCTCTACGCCGGGTCGGCGCCGACCGGACAGCTGCTGCCCGGCTGGAGCGACGCCAATCCGCTCGCGCTGACGCTGCCGGGCGCCAAGGCGCGGATCTGGATCGGTAACGAGACGCGGATCTCGACCCATTTCGACGGATCGGCGAATCTCGCCTGCGTCGTCGGCGGGCGCCGCCGCTTTCTCCTCTTCCCGCCCGACCAGCTCGCCAATCTCTACGTCGGGCCGCTCGAACAGACGATGGCGGGGCAGCCGACCAGCATGGTCGATCCCGATGCCCCCGACCTCGACCGGTATCCGCGCTTCGCGACGGCGATGCGGCATGCGCTGGTCGCGGAGCTGGCGCCCGGCGACGCGATCTTCATGCCGACCTTGTGGTGGCACAACGTCCGCGCGTTCGGGCCGCTGAACGTGCTCGTCAATTACTGGGCGGAGGACCCGACGGCGAGCAGCCCCTTCACCGCAATGATTCACGCGATGCTCGCGGTGCGCGATCTGCCCGCCGCCGAACGCGCGGTCTGGCGGGGCTGGTTCGATCACTATGTCTTCGATGAGTCCGCCGGGCGGGTCGCCGATCATCTGCCCGAGGCGGCGCGCGGCGTGCTGGGGGCGGCCTCCGCCTCCCGCAGCCAGCGGATCAAACACTATCTGGTCGCCATGCTGGGCGGCGGCTGACGATCGCCGGCGCGCCGCTCACCCGCCGGCGATCGTATCGAGGATATCCTGATGCGACGGCATGCGCTCGACGGTCAGGTCCATCGCCCGGGCGATATGCGCCATCCGCCGGTCGAGCTCCTGCTCGGGCAACTGGTGCGCCAGCGGGTGTTGGCGCTTGGGCGCGATGCCCTGGCCGTGCAACACCGCGAGCCAGCTCGTCTCGCTGAACAGCTCATTGTCGTGCCGGTAGAGGCGGCCGTTCTCGCGGAAGATCGCGATCCGCTCCGCGAGTGACGCGGGCAGCGCCATGGTGCGGCAATGGCGCCACAGGGACGAATCGTCACGCGTCGTGGCGGCGTAATGCAGGATGATGAAATCGCGCACCTGCTCATATTCGATCCGCGTGCGCCGGTTGTAATAATCGATGTCGTGCTGGTTGAAGCAGCGATCCGGAAAGTTGGTGAGCAGGCGCGCGATCCCCGATTGGATGAGGTGGATCGACGTCGATTCGAGCGGCTCGAGGAAGCCGGCGGCAAGGCCGAGCGCGACGACGTTGCGATCCCAGGCCTTGCGCCGCAGACCCGCCTTGAAGCGCAGGACGTTGGGGTTCGACAGCGGCTCGCCGTCGAGGGCGGCGTCGAGCGAGCGCAGCGCCGCCTCGTCATCGCAATAGTGCGAGCAATAGACGAAGCCGTTGCCGGTGCGGGCCTGGAGCGGGATGCGCCATCGCCAGCCCGCCGCCACCGCGGTCGCGCGCGTATAGGGCATCGGCGCGTCGACCCGCGCGCAGGCACGGGCGACGGCGCGGTCGCACGGCAGCCAGTGGCTCCAGTCCTCGAACCCCGCCGCCAGCGTCTGGTCGATGAGCAGGCCCCGGAACCCCGAACAGTCGATGAACAGATCGCCGCCGAGCGCGCGCCCGTCCTCCAGGACGACCGCCTCGACATGACCGGTCTCCGCCGCGCGCCGCACCGTGGTGATCCGCCCCTCGCTGCGACGCACGCCGCGCGCCTCCGCACGCTCGCGCAGAAAGCGGGCATAGCGGCCGGCATCGAACTGATAGGCGTAGTTGAGCGTGCCGAGCGGCGATCCCGGCCGCGCCTGATCCGGTCGCTGGAACCGGCCCGCCGCCGCCGCCTGCGCGCCGATGCTGAACCGGTCGAGCGGCAGCGCATGGCCGAGCCGCGTCTGGCGATACCAGAAATGATGGAAGTGGAGCCCCTCCATCTCCTGACCATAAGTGCCGAAGGGGTGGAAATACCGGTCCCCGATCCGGCCCCAGTCGACGAACTCGATGCCGAGTTTGAACGTCGCGCCGGTCTGGCGGATGAACTCCGCCTCGTCGATGCCCAGCAGGCGGTTGAAGTAGAGGATATGCGGGATCGTCGCCTCGCCGACCCCGACGGTGCCGATCGCCTCCGATTCGACCAGATCGATCTCCACCCCGGTCAGCATATGGGACAGCGCCGCGGCCGCCATCCAGCCGGCGGTGCCGCCGCCGACCACGACGATGCGGCGGATCGCCAGCGGGTCCATCGCTCAGCGCCCCGCCGCGCAATAATGCGCGAGATAGTCGGCATGCGTCGGCAGGCGCTGCACGGCATCGGCCATGGCATGTGCCATCGAACGCAGGCTGTGCGCGACGTCGCCGACCGGCAGGGTCGCGATGACCGGATCATAGCGTCGGGGCATGATCCGCTGCCCGAGCATCACCGCCACCCAGCTTGGCCGCGCGAACAATTCGTCATTGTAGCGGAAGACCCGTCCGGTTTCGCGGAACAGCTCGATCTTGTGGCGGAGCGTGTCGGGCAGATCCATGGTCCGGCAATATCGCCAGAACGGCGTGTCGTCGCGCTCCGTCGCTGCATAATGCAGCACGATGAAGTCGCGCACCTGCTCGAACTCGACATCCATGTGCCGATTGTATTCCGTCCGCAGGATGTCGGGCATATCCTTGGTCGGGAAGAGCGAGATGAAGCGGCTGATCCCCTCCTGAATGAAATAGAGCGAGGTCGATTCGAGCGGCTCGAGGAAGCCCGCGGACAGGCCGATCGCGACGCAATTGCCCGACCAGAAACGTCGGCGGTGCCCCGCGGTGAAGCGGATCTGCCGCGGTTCGGCGAGTGGCGCGCCGTCCACCCTCGCGCGCAATACGGCCTCGGCCGTATCGTCGTCCATGAAGTGACGGCTGTAGATATGGCCGTTGCCGGTGCGGCGCTGCGTCGGGATGCGCCATTGCCAGCCGGCCGGCTGTGCGGTGGACCGGGTATAGGGCAGTGGTGGGCCGACCGGCGCGCTCGGCATCGCCAGCGCGCTGTCGCACGGCAGCCAGGCGCTCCAGTCGGTATAAGGGACGTCGAGCGTCTCGCCGATCAGCAGGGCACGAAAGCCGGTGCAGTCGAAGAAGATATCGCCCGTGATCCGCTCCCCCGAAGCCATGACGACGGCGGCGATCCCCTCCCCGGACGCGGTGCGATCGACCTGCGTGACGATCCCTTCGACACGGGTCACGCCGCGCGCCTCGGCATAGCGCCGGAGATAGCGGGCGTAGAGCGCGGCGTCGAAATGATAGGCGTAGCGAAGATGCGACAGGATCGATCGCGGATCGGGATGCGGCGCGGTGAAGCGCCCGGCCCGCGCCGCCAATGCGGAAAGGCTGTACGTCTCGATCGGCGTCTCGACGCCGTCCGCGCGCAGCCGCAGCCAGTAATGATGGAAGTCGACCCCCTCCATATCCACGCCATGCTGGCCGAAGGGGTGGATATAACGATCGCCCGGCCGGGCCCAGTCGATGAACTCGATGCCGAGTTTGAAGGTCGCCTCGGTCGCGCGCATGAATTCGGCTTCGTCGATGCCGAGCATCTGGTTGAAGGCGAGGATGTCGGGAATCGTCGCCTCGCCGACGCCGACCGAACCGATCGCTTCCGATTCGACCAGGGTGATGGTCATCGCACCGCGCTCGTCGATCAGGCTGGACAGCGCCGCCGCGGTCATCCAGCCGGCGGAGCCGCCACCGACGATGACGATCGATCCGATGGACGGCGCCGTCATCGACCGGGAGCCTGCGCCGGGGCTCGTGCCGGCCTGTCAGCCACGCCGACCGGACAAATCGCCGAAGTATCGTGTCGCCGATTTGCTGCGATCGCGACAATGCCAGTATCGACCAACACAGTAATTTGAACCCTCATTCCGTTGAATCTGCGATATTAGTAAAGTTTTTTATCCAACGACTGCAAGTCGTTGCGGGGAAGACGTAGCGCCATCCGGCTTCGTTTATAGACCCGATCCGGTTCTAATGTAGCAGGCACCGGCAAGCGAAGCCTCGCCGTTATGTCTGACAAGCCCGTGAAATCCGCGCTTAAGTCTCGCAACCGCCGAGCTTTAGTTTCGGCATATCGATGTTGACCGGCTCGCGGCGACACATGGCGCATGATTTCGCCCATCAAAACGAATTCAATCTGTGCATTTTCCGCCCCCTTTTCTTTCCTTTCAATGAGATAAACCTGCCCACTGAATTTGCAAAGGGGAAAGCGCCGCCACCTCAATGTTAGGCCGGAATACGACAGAATAGCGTCTATAATTTTTCGTCTTGCGCCTTACAAATACCTGACATAGCAATACTCTTACATTTGATGACTGGTTGTCGACCGGGGTTGGAGAGCCCCGGATCGTTCCACAAGGCCGGCGTCGAAGGGAGAACGGGTTCGGTGCGCCGAACGTGGAGGGGGTGCCATCATGAAGAATAGCGTACGCTCGGTCGTGTCCGGGCCTTTGAAGTCGCTGCTGCTTACTACATCGGCATTGTCGGTGTTCGCGGCGATCGTGTCGCCCGCGGCCGCGCAGACGGCGACGCCGCCGATCGACGAGCAGGCATCACCGCCGAAGACCGGCGCCCCCGACACCGATCCCGCCACCGTGCCCGACGATGGCGCCGCCGATCCCGGCCGGCCCAATGACATCGTCGTCACCGGCATCCGCAAGGCGCTGGAGAGCGCCAAGGAAATCAAGCGCAACGCGGATACGGTGGTCGATTCGATCACCGCTTCCGATATCGCTACCCTGCCCGATCTGTCGGTCGCCGAGGCGCTCGGCCGCGTTCCCGGCGTGACCATCTCGCGCTTCGCGACCGGTGGCGCCTCGCCCGACTTCCCGTCGCCCGAGGGCCAGGGCAATTTGATCCGGGGCCTCGGCTTCGTCCGCTCCGAATTCAACGGCCGCGACGCGTTCAGCGCCAACGGCGGCCGGGTGCTCGATTTCTCCAGCATCCCGCCCGAATTGATCGGCGCCGTCGACGTCTACAAGAACCAGACCGCGGACCTGATCGAAGGCGGCATCAGCGGCACGATCAACCTGCGCACGCTCGAACCCTTCGACCGGCAGAAGCCGTTCCTCGCCATCTCGCTCGACAATACCTACACCGATCTGCGCAAGAAATCGTCGCCGTCGGGCAGCATCACCGCCGGGCGGCGGTGGCGGACGGGGATCGGCGAATTCGGCGTCATCGCCTCCTATTCGCGCTCGAACCTCGATTCGCGGATCAACGGCTGGCAGCAGAACGCCCCCTTCCCCCGCGTTCTCGATGCGTCGGGCAACGTGCCGCAGACCAATCTGACCGGCGCCGCCAAGCTCGGCGAGTTCACCGGCGTCGATCCGTCGAACATCATCGGCACGACGCCCGGTTTCCAGATGCGGACGAACGACGTCGACCGTGACCGGCGCAGCTATTACGGCGCGATCCAGTGGAAGAACGACCGGCTGCAGCTGACCGCCAAATATATCCGCGTCGAGGAGACCACCGACAGCATCGAACATACGTTCGAATGGTTTCCCGAACACGATACCGGCACGACCGCCGGGATCACCAACCTCAAGGTCGACAAGGGCTTCTCGTCGGCCGGGGTGGCGATGTGCAGCGGCGCCGGCGCCTTTCCGTCCAATCCGGGTGACTGCGAGACGCTGATCCCGATCCAGGGCGGCCTGATGGAATCGGGCTTCGTCACCAACCGCATCGATTCCTGGACGGGCGCGGTCGGCTCGCCGGTCGGCTCGCTCGGCATCGGGCGGATGGATCGCAGCAAGACCCAGGATATCAGCCTCAACGCCAAATGGCAGGCGACCGATCGCCTGCTGGTCACCCTCGACGGGCAATATACCAAGGCCAGCGCCAGCACCCGCCAGATCTGGGCCGGCTTCAACACCTATCTCGATTGGCAGATCGCGCCCAATCTCGACAATCCGCGGATCAACTTCTCGGTCGATCCGGAGCATCAGTTCAATCCGAACAACACCCGCTACACCGGCGACAGCGCCACCAATCCCCTCGCCCGGCCGACGTCGAGCGCCGACTTCAACGGGTCGACCTTCCAGTTCGCCGCCGATCAGTTCCAGGTCGGCAAGGGCGACCTTTATGCGCTGCGCGCCGATACCGCCTACGATCTGTCGGGCGGTGAGGGCTTCGGCGGCTGGTTCGACAGCGTCAAGCTCGGCGCGCGTTATGCCAAGCGGAGCCAGACCAATGCCGAAATGGCGCTCAACTGGGGATCGATCGCGCCGCCGTGGGACGGTCGCGGCGGCTATGGCATCGTCGGCACCTTCCAGGACCCCAACCAGGCCGCGGAGGTCGTCAGCTTCAGCAACTTCTATCGCGGCGGCGTGGTCCAGGGCAGCAACCAGTCCTTCGTCTTCGCCAACCGCAACCTGCTCAGCAGCTATTCGAACTTCCGCAAATATCTGAACAGCGAACCGCAGCTCGCGCCGCCCGCCGGCTGCGCACTGCCGACCTGCGCCGGCAATTTCGGCTGGCTGCCGCGCGGCACCGACGACGGATCGCGCTTCGGCTCGCCGACCTTCCGCCCCGAGGATATCTCGGACATCACCGAACGCACGTTCAACGCCTATATGCGGCTCGACGCCAAGCACGAGTTCGACAATGGCATGTCGATCGCCGCGAATGCCGGCGTCCGCTACGTGCGCACCGAACTGAATTCGGCGGGCTTCCAGGCGTTCCGTCCGTTCGTCGCGGATACCCAGACGTCCGCAATCGATGCCAACGGCGTGCGAACGCGAACCGACGATGCGGAGAGCCGGGACGATCCCCGTGACTTCCTGCCCGGCGCGACCGCTTATTCGGAGCAGGCCGCCGTCCCGATCACTTACAAGCAGACCAACGTCAACTGGCTGCCCTCGTTCAACGTGCGCTGGAACATCGATCGCCAGCAGCTCGTCCGCTTCGCCTACAGCAAGGGGCTGAGCCGGCCGAACGTGCAGGACCTGCGCGCGTCGCAGGAATATGTCGTGACCACCAACCGGATCAATTATCCGACGATCACCGACCGCAACGATCCGCTCTACGGCATCGATCGGGGCGCGCAGAGCATCACGGTCGGCGAAATCCGCGTCAATCGCGGCAATCCCCGACTGCGCCCGACGCTGGCGGACAATTTCGACCTGTCGATCGAACGCTATTTCCGCGGCGGCTATGTCTCGATCGCCGGTTTCTACAAGAGCCTGTCCAACATCATCACCAACGGCGACCTGCCGCTCGGCACCACGCAGCTCGACGGCCAGACCGTCAACATCATCTACAGCGGCCAGGTCAATCAGGCGAAGGCCAAGATCAAGGGCGTCGAGGTCAGCTACCAACAGTTCTTCGACAAGCTGCCCGGCGTGCTCAGCCATCTCGGCTTCCAGGGCAATTACACCTATATCGACTCGTCGGCGACGCCACCGGCCAACGGCGTCGACAGTAACGGCGACGGCGTGCCGGACGATCAGACCACCGTCTTCCGCTTCGGGGTCGACAATCTGCTCGGCCAGTCCGACCATATCCTCAACGCGGTCGGCATCTACCAGGACAGCGCGCTCGAACTGCGTCTCGCGTACAATTGGCGATCGAAATATCTCACCTCGTATCGCGATTACGTGACCGGCAACCCGGTGTTCAACTCGGCGGCCGGGTTCCTCGACGCCTCGGTCCGCTTCAAGGTCGGCGCGCTGACCTTGCGCACCTCGATCGCCAATATCCTCGACACGAAGAGCAAGTCGCAGGTGCAGATCGACAAGAGCGGCCAGATGTTCGACCGGTTCAGCTTCCTCAACGATCGACGCGTGGTGTTCGGTGCGCTGCTGCAATTCTGACCGGCGCCGCGCTCCGGCGCTGGCGCAGACGAGGATCGATCCTGCCCAATGGAGGTGGTCATGAAGCTCGGCATTTGGATTGCAAGCGTCGCGATGGTCGTGGCCATGCCGGCGACCGCGCAAAAGGGGTATAAGGCGGCGAAGACGGCCAAGGACGTCGGCTATCGCTCGACGACCGGCACCGATGGACGGATCACGATCGTCTACACCGGCGCCAGGGGCGCGAAGCCCGATCAGGTGGCGAAATTCGCGATGCTGCGCGCCGCCGAACTGACCAAGGAGGCGGGCATGACCTGGTTTGCCGTCATCTCGGCACAGACGAGCGATCTCGCCAACGGCACCGGCTCCAGCCTGCGCGACAAGACCGGACCGGATTTCGCGACCGGATCGACGAGCGCCGCGAGCGGCGCGGCCGGCCAGGCGGGATCCTCGCCCGGGGTCAGCGACGGCGCGGTTCCGACCGGCCCGACGACGGGCGGCTTCGGCGGCGGCGACGTGCCCTATCAGGTGCTGGAACGCTGGCGCCCCAGTCAGACGGCGCAGTCGGTCGTCGTCATCCAGCCGGGATCGGGGGACAACGCCGCCTTTCCCGGCCTGACCCAGCAGCCGACGATCTACAGCGCCGACGACGTCATCGAACAGGTCAGAGGCACACGCTAGGCCGGCCACGCCTTTCCCAATTTCCCATCGCTCTCGCGATGGTTCCACAGTCCCCTCTGGAGGCGGCCGGCCAGCCGCCTCCATTTTTTTGCGTCCTGCTATCGCGCGGCGATCATCCCATTCGCCAACAGCAGCAGCACCGCCGTCCCGGCCGCGATCCGGTATAGGACGAAGGGCAGGAAGCTGCGGCTCCGCAGCAGGCGGAGGAACCCGACGATCACCGCATAGCCGACACCGAACGCCAGCACCGTCGCCAGCAGCGTCGGCCCGCCGCCGATCGGGTTCGGCTTGTCATAGCTGTCGAGCAGCTCGAACACGCCGGACGCGAGTACCGCCGGGATCGCCAGCAGGAACGAATAGCGCGCCGCCGCCTCCCGCGTATAGCCGAGCAGCAGCGCCGCGCTGATCGTGCCGCCCGATCGCGACACGCCCGGAATCAGCGCGAGCGCCTGCGCAAAGCCCAGCAGTACGCCGTGCCGCCAGCCGAGCGTCTCCAGCGGCAGCCGGCGCGCGCCGATCCGGTCGGCGAGACCGAGCACCAGCCCGAACCCGATCAGCATGGTGGCCGTGATATAGAGATTGCGCAGCCCGCCCTCGATCTGATGCTTGAACGCCAGACCGAGGATCGCGATCGGCAGCGTGCCGAGGATGATGAGCCAGCCGAGCCGCGCGTCCGGCGACAGCGTCGCCGGGCGTTTCGTCACCGCGGTCAACCAGGCCAGCGCGATGCGCCAGATATCCCGGCGGAAGTAGAGCAGCACCGCGGCCTCGGTGCCGATCTGCGTGATCGCGGTGAAGGCCGCGCCGGGATCGGTGCCGGACGGCAGCAGCGCACCCGCGATCCGCAGATGCGCGCTGGAGGATACGGGAAGAAACTCGGTCAGCCCCTGCAGGACGCCGAGGAACGCCGCCTCCAGCCATGGTGCGCTATTATGGATGGTCATCGAAGCTCCGGACACCGTCATCGACGCACGGTCGGCGCAAGCCGACGAGTTCATGGCCGACGAACAACAGCCCGCCGATGGCGAGCGGGATCAGATAATAGATCAGCCGGAAGGCGAGCAGCGCCGCCACCAGCCCTGGCCGGTCGACCTGCGGCAGAGCGGCGATCATCACCACCTCGAACACGCCCAGCCCGCCGGGGGCGTGGACGAGCAGGCTGGTGACGATCGCGAACAGATAGCCGACCAGCACGGCGGGATAGAGCATGATCGCCGGCTGGGGCAGCAGCACGAACACGACACTCGCGGCGACGAGCAGATCGCCGGTCCCGAGCGCGAACTGGACGATCGCCATCCGCCACGTCGGCAGCCGCAGCGGCCAGCGCCACAGCCGTATGGCCCGCCCGCCCAAACGCCCGAGCGCCACCATATAGGCGGCCAACAGCGCGAGCAGGCACAGGCCGGCGGCGGTCTGGAAACCCGGCGAGATGGCGCGGTGCGCGACGGGCGGCAGGCTCGGCAGCAGGACGAGGCTCAGGCCGAGCAGCAGGACGGCGCCCAGCCAGAAGGTCACGCCGGCGACGATCATGATCTGGCCGACATCGGCAAGCGGCACGCCATGGCGGCGGTAGATACGGTATCGCGCCGCGCCGCCGGTCAGGGCGGCAAAGCCGAGATTGTGGCTGAAGATATAGCTGGTGAACGCCGCCAGCGCGACGCTGGCATAGGGGACCGGCCGCCCGACGAGCCGCAACGCCACCACGTCGAACCCGGTGAGGATGCCATAGCTCAGCACCGTCAGCATCGCCGCGCCCGCGAGCGCCGCGGTCGGCAGCGCGCGAACCGCGGTCATCACCGCGCTCCACTGGGTATCGGCGAGCAGGTGGCGCAGCGCGACGACCGAAATCGCGAGCACGGCGAGCGTCGCGGCAGCGACCAGGAGCGAGCGCCACGACATGTCAGGACGATGCGGGAGCCGAGGACGCCCGACGCGCGCGGAACGGGCAGGCCGGGATGAGGTCGCAGGCGGTCACCGCGCCGGCCTACACAGGTCGCACCGCAAAGTCTGCCCTGCGTCGGACGTCTGGCGGCGACGGCGCCTGCCGCGGGGCCGCGATGGATACCCGCGTATCGGCGGACCGGGCGATGGGCGACATCGGCTTGTGTCGCCACCGTCATGATGCCAAGACCGCCGCGGGTGTCGGCGCGCGCGCATCGACAGGGTCTCTCGTTGGTCGGGCCGCCAACGGCGACCCCTCATGCCCGGAGCCGCCGCATGACCGATCAACCCGCGCCCCCGTCCCCCGTCGTCGCCATCGCCACCAGCCTGGTCGAAAAGCCCCGATCCGCGCTGCGGGCCTTTCTGCGCAGCGGCGCGTCGGGCGGGCTGGTGCTGATGGCGGCGGCCCTCGCCGCGATGATCATCGCCAACAGCGGCCTCGGCGAGGCCTATTTCGGCATCCTCGCCGCCCATGTCGGCCCGTTGTCGGTGCTGCACTGGATCGACGATGCGCTGATGTCTCTGTTCTTCCTGCTCGTCGGCCTCGAGATCAAGCGCGAGCTGGTCGACGGGCATCTGGCGAGCTGGTCCGATCGCATCCTGCCGACCCTCGCCGCGCTGAGCGGCATGGCGGTGCCCGCGGCGGTCTATCTGGCGATCGCCGGGACGACGCCGGGACTGGCGCGCGGCTGGGCCATTCCCTCGGCGACCGACATCGCCTTCGCGATCGGCGTGATGGCGCTGCTCGGCAAGCGCGTGCCGGCGTCGCTCAAACTGTTCCTAACCACCGTCGCGATCGTCGACGACATGGGCGCGGTCGCCGTCATCGCGCTCGCTTATACCAACGACATCAGCGGCATCGCCCTGCTCGCCGCCAGTCTGATCGCGGGCGTGATGTTCGTGCTCAACCGGCTCGGGGTGGTGCGGCTGCTGCCCTATCTCTGCCTCGCGCTGCTGCTGTGGATCGCGGTATGGATGTCGGGCATCCATGCGACCATCGCCGGCGTGCTCACCGCCAGCCTGATCCCGATCCGCCGCTCGCCGGGCGCGCCGGACGCGGCGGGATCGCCGCTGCACCGGCTCGAACACGGGCTGCAGCCGTGGGTCGCCTACGCGATCGTGCCGCTGTTCGGTTTCGCCAACGCCGGCGTCCCCCTCGCGGGCTTCGGCCTGTCGACGCTGCTCGCGCCCCTGCCGCTGGGGATCGCGGCCGGGCTGGTGATCGGCAAGCAGATCGGGGTGCTCGGCGCGGTCTATGGCGCGGCACGCCTCGGCTGGGCGGGCAAGCCGCAGGGCGCGTCCTGGCTGCAGATCTACGGCACCGCCTTGCTCTGCGGCATCGGCTTCACCATGAGCCTGTTCATCGGCGGACTCGCGTTCAGCGACGCGACGCTCGAGCATGCGGTCAAGCTCGGCGTCCTCGCCGGCTCCGTTGTTTCCGCGCTCGCCGGTTCCATGGTCCTGTACCTCGGCGGGATGCGGCGGGGGTCATGACGATAGCGGTCGTCGCGCGCGCCTGCCGTGTGCGCGCAATCGCGGATGACGGCCGATGATCGACGCCATCCATTGCGATCGAACGCGCGTCGGAACCGTCGGGCAAGGCGCATAGCCGCGCTCGCCCGGCCAGTTGCCAGAACATCCGAAGCTATGCGGCGACAGGCAGATGCTGCGGGGGACGCCATTCCGGCAGGAATGGGGTGGCGGAGACGGAGTCCGTATAACTGACGTACGCCAGCGGTCGTGCAGGGCTGCAAAATGGCTAATTTCCGCGCTTTAGCAGCTGTCTGCGTTCGCCATCATCCGTTGACGTTCCCCCACACCCGCGACATAAAGTGGGAACGCAAGTGGGAACGAGACGATGGCAACGGGCAAGCTGACAGCGTTGAAGGTGAAGGCGCTCAAGGAGCCGGGGCGGCACAGCGACGGCAACGGTCTGGTGCTGTACGTCAAGGAGAGCGGCACCAAGACCTGGGTCCTGCGCATCCAGGTGGATGGCAAACGCCGGGACTTTGGCCTTGGTTCGCTGGCAGACGTGTCGCTCGCCGAGGCCCGTGAGAAGGCTGATGGCCTACGAAAGCAATATCGCAGTGGCATCGACCCGGTTGCCGCCAAGCGTGCCGTGAAACAGGTTGAAGCCGGTGTCCCTACCTTCAGGGCAGCTGCCGCTCAGGCGCACACCGAACACAAGGGCGGCTGGAAGAACGTCAAGCACAAGGCTCAGTGGATTTCCTCTCTTGAGGCATATGCGTACCCAGCGATCGGCGATCTACCTGTCGACGAGATCGAAGGCCCTGCCATTCGTGATCTGCTGGCTGACATATGGCTCAGCAAGCCGGAGACCGCCCGCCGCGTCCGCCAGCGCATCGGTGCTGTCCTCGACTGGGCTTACGCCAAGGGATACCGCAAGGCGGAGGCACCGATGCGCTCGGTTACCAAAGGGCTTCCCCGCCAGCCCAAGAAGGACAACCATCACGCAGCCCTTGCCTATGAGGAGGCGCCAGCTCTGATGGCATTGCTGGCGAAGAGCGATAGCGTTGGCCGTCGCGCCTTGCGGTTCCTGATTCTTACCGCGGCACGATCAGGCGAGGTACGCGGTGCCACCTGGTCTGAGATTGACCTTGACCAGAAGCTGTGGACCGTCCCCGGCGATCGAATGAAGGCAGGCAAGACGCACATCGTGCCACTGCAGCCAGCCGCCATCACCATATTGGAACAGATGAGAGAGGCGTTTGGCGATGCGCCTGATCAGCCGCTCTTCCCCGGTAAGGCCAACAAGCCGCTTTCGGACATGACGCTCACCAAGGTGCTGCGTGACGGCTTTTCAAACGACATCACCGTTCACGGCTTCCGGTCGACGTTCCGGGACTGGGCAGCCGAGCAGACCGATGTAGCCGGTGACGTTGTCGAAGCCGCTTTGGCGCATGCCGTCCAGAACAAGGTCGAGGCGGCATACCGCAGGACCAATTATCTCGAAAAACGTCGCGCGCTGATGGATAGCTGGGCAGCGTATCTCATCGTTTAGCCTCTAGCGGGTTACGGTCACTACGGACAGTAGCCTGTCAACGTCGTGATTCCACGTCGATGGTTCTGAGCGGCATCTATTCTAATCTGCAACCGTCAAATGCGCGCCAGAATGCCCCTCGCGAGATTAGCGGACAGGTCACACAAGCGTAAAGCCGTAAAAATCCCGATTTTTTCCCGATAAAATCCCGATTTTTGTCGGGAAATAATCGGGATTTTAGGCTCTTCCCAAAAATTATTAATCGCAGCAGAAGGTTCTCACCGCAGCAGATCGCAATGTTCTGCAAGCGGTTATATAGAAACCTACAGTATAGAAGGTAGAACAATGGGCTGCGCTTGCATGTCTGTCGATGACGCTTGCCGATATATCGGGCTTAAGCGAACGAAAATGTATCAGATGATCAAGAATGGGGAGGTTCGAGCTATTAAGCTAGGCCGCCGCACGCTGGTGACTACCGCTAGCTTGAATGATCTTGTTTTGTGTGGGGAGGCGCTGTGATGGCCTATAATATCTATAATGACGCGTTCAACGATTGGGCTGAGATCATCAAGGCCCGGTACAGTATCTCATCTGTGATCGGCGAAACGGTTCGGCTGCGCGGCAGGAACGGCGTCTTCAAGGGCCACTGTCCTTTCCATGACGACAGCACGCCCAGCCTCTCGGTGGATGACAACAAGGGCCTGTTCCATTGCTTCGGATGCGGCGCTGCCGGTGACGTAATTTCCTATGTGCAGCGTATGGAAGGCCTCAGCGCTTGGGATGCAGTTGCCCGTCTTGATGGCGGCGATCGCGTCATCACCAGGCAGCCGAGCATTCCGTGGGATGACGAAGCCGAGCGGATCAAGGCGGCAAAGGACATGTGGGCCGCAAGCGAGGTCATCGAGGGCTCGCCTGTGGTCAGCTATTTCGAAAGCCGCGCTTTGCCGGTCGAATATGTCGGGATGCAGGAAAACATCCGCTTTGCTCGCGGCAGCTTTGATAACTCAGCGAAAAAGCACCCGATGCTGATCGCGGCAGCCCGTGATGTGCATGGCGACGTGGTCGGTGTGCAGCGCATCTTTCTGACCGAAGAGGGCAGCAAGATCGACAAGGACTGCAAGCGCACACGTGGCCGTGGCAAGGGAGCAGCGATCCGCCTCGCCGGCGAGAACGCCAGCGTTGAAGCTCCTGAGCATATCGTCATCTGTGAGGGGCTGGAGGATGGCCTGAGCTATGCCCGCTACCACCCGGACGCGATTGTCTGGGTCGCCATGGGGGCGTCTAACATGGCCAACATCGTTTTGCCCGACAGCTGCCGGAAGGTGACCATCGCGCATGACAATGACGAGACTGGCCGGAAGGTGGCCGGTGAAATGGCCGAAGCATTGGTCAAGCGTGGTCTCGAGGTTTACCTCGCGCCGCCGCCTGAGGCGTTCAAGGATTGGAACGAGTTCCTGACCTACTGGGATGATGAAGATCGTGTCGGCCCCACTAACCCCCTGCCGTGGCGGCACTGGTCGGAAGACGATCTGTACGACGAGGATGGCAACCTGAAGGCGGGCATCCGGTTTCCCATCGAACTGAAGGATGCCGCGTGATGATTGCGGAAACCGGAACGCAGCAGCTCACCCAGCTGCAGCCCCCTGTTCGGATTGATCCGGACGCCGTCTGGCCTGATCCGTCGCCTCTGCCAGCAGCGCTGCTGCCGGTAGACGGCTTCATGAGCGACATGCTGCCCACCGACTTGCGTCGGTGGGTGGTGGATATCGCCGAGCGCATGAACGTGCCGATCGACTTCGTTGCGGTGCCTGCGATAATCGCCGCTGCCAGCCTGATTGGCCGGCGGGTTGGCATTCGGCCTCAGGTTCATACCGACTGGACGGAAGCTGCAAACCTGTGGGGGGCCATTACTGGCCCCCCCGGAACCTTGAAGTCGCCGGCAGTGCGTGAAGCCTTCATGGCGCTGCACATGCTCGAGAAGCGCGCCGCCAAGCGCAACGAGGCGGCGATGGACGAGCATCGGCCACGTCAGCAGCTCTATGAGCTTGAGAAGAAGGAAGGGACGCGGGTGGCTGGCAAGCTGCTTCAGGACACCGAGGCACCGGAGATCGGCAGGCTCAACGCTCTTGACGTGACCCCTGTCTTTCATCCAGCTGCGACCAGAGACCGACGGGTGTTGTCGCGCATGAGCGCAGGTGAAGCAA
>NZ_JBBBDM010000009.1:0-135972 GCF_037120395.1 Sphingomonas kyungheensis | reverse complement strand
GCTTCACCTGCGCTCATGCGCGACAACACCCGTCGGTCTCTGGTCGCAGCTGGATGAAAGACAGGGGTCACGTCAGTTCGCGCCGCCCTCGTCAGTGACGGGGAAGTCGCACTCGACGAGCTGGCCGGTCTGGCGCTCGAAGTGGAGGCACATGGTGTTGCCGTTCGCCCGGCCGGTGTAGCGGTCCTTCACGCAACGGAAGGTCGAGTAGTTCCGCATCGCGGGGTCTTCGGCTTGCGTGTTGCCCTCCAGGCCAAAGGCGTAGTGCGGCCAGGCACCCATGGCCCGTGAGCCCTTGAAGTGCTTTAGGCTGACGTGGCCGCCCTCCTCGCCCAGCTAAAGCCCAGGCAGGAGCGATGTGCGGCCGCCGGCTACAGGCTTCGTCTTATTGGCAGGCCCATGCACCTCAAGGACTGTGTAGGCCTTCGGAGCCCCGCCTTCTTTCGTGACCAGAACGTCTACCATGAAGGAGGACTTCAGGGGGTTGACCGTGCTCCCGACCATGCCCCTCTTCATATCGTTCGTCGTCTTAGCAAAGTATACTGGCAGGGGATCGGCCGACGCGACCCGCACAATCGCCCGGTCTCCCGTCCTCCCGCGCTCTTTCGCCGGCCCCGAATTTGCCTGGTGCATCATCATAATGACACCGCGCAAAAGCTCCGGCTCATCCTGCATAATCTGGTCGACCTTCAAGGCCTCTGCGTGATTGTCTAGTGCTCGTGCGGCGTTGACCGCGATACGATCGAGCTGAGAGGAGCTATAGCTCGCTTCAATCTCGACAATCCGTTCCTTCGTCTTACTCCGGTACTTTATGTGCGCCACGTCAAGGCGAGCGTCAGGCAGTCCGCTTAGCGGCTTCACAAGCTCGCGAAGGTCAGCGGCGGTGTCCGGGTCCATGGCGGGGGCCGCCTCGTCTGCCGGCCTGATCCCAGCGAACGCATTGAGCCCTTCCCGTGCCCTCTTAACGAAGTCTCCCACCTCAACAGCGGTGTTGGCGGCGCTAAGAACCTGTCCCATCATAGGGACGTAAGGTGCAAGGAGCGCCACAATGCTCCCCTGCCGTATCTCCGTGACCGCGAGCCGGGCGCCAGACCTGGACGTTCGCGCAAACAGCCGATCGATTGCAAGGAAGCTGTCGGCTAGCTCGGTCAGCGGAACGGGATCGTCAGAGCCGAAAATAAACTCGGCGGTATCGACTAGCTCTTCTGTGCCTTCAGCCATTTGCGCACCCTCTCATTGGCTGGACACTGCCAACTGATCGCCAATGAAGAAAGTGATGATTAGGCGCTCATGTCCTAGGAAGGCACCATAAGTCTTTGAGGTAGGAGCGAACCCTCCGCCTGCGAGCCACCATGCGCCGTGATTCTTGCTGGCGACGGCAGGGCGTCGTTTAGATGGCGTGCCCACAATACCCCGGAGAGAGTCACCAGAGGGCAGTGAAGATCGCCGACCTACCCGAGTAGCCGAAAGCGCCTAAAGTTGCCCTAGGGGCCCTCTGCGGGCCATTGTACGGCACCAGCTATTAGGCAGTGGCTCACCCCACAGCGAACAAATCATCCGTCAGCCTTTACCGGTGCCACGAGCCGGATGTCACGATCGGCACCGGAGCTTCAGCCCGAGACTCCTGATTGTACCAATCGCCTTGTAGCGCTCAAAGTGCTCGACGAGCCCAGCAGCGACGAGTGGCGATACGGTGTCGCAGGAGGCGGCGCATTTGATGCGGTCCGCCCTTAAAGGACTTAACGTCGCCCTCAGGCTGTGGACATCCATGTCATGGCCCACGCATCAAGGCACTTTTTGTCCCGTAACCCCTATAGGTATCTTAAAGGCCCTATAAGCCTTCTATAAGTTAAACAATAACACCTACTATAAGGTACTTAAGGCCCTTAAGGGGCTGGACCAATGTCATCCGGCGATTGCTCGTCACGCCTTTAAAGGCTTCACTTGCCGGAATGTAGGCAGCCATTAAGTCTCTCGGCCTCATAACGCCCGAGGAGCTTCCCAGAGAGCCGATATGCCCTTGAGGGCTATGATGATAGCCATGAGGCCACGGACGAATCCTGCGACCCCTCTCCGTTCGATTTAGAGGCATGCCGCTTGAGAAAATGGACTGTGCTTATCCTGTCAGCAAGGCCAAAGCCCTTCACGGTAGCCACAAGCTCCGGAGTTGCCATGAATAGCGGTGCCCTTGCGACCCCCGCCGCATCCCGATAGCCCGGCACGTGCTCGACGAGCTGGGCGGCCACCAATGGGCCGATAACGTCCTCGAAGGACGTGCGGCTGACAGACAGGCCAGTGAACGACTCTTTGCGCGTCGACAGCTTCATCGCATAGCCCCGCGACGCAAGCTCAACGACCTCCCCTACGATCGCCCCAAGCGCACCATCGAGCTTCTTTAAGGTCGCGGCGCCCACTCGGGTCTTGCGGCCCTCCAGCTTCGCCGGGAGGACGTAGCGGTTCATCAGGTCCCTACAGAGCGCAAGGGCCTCGGGGGAAGCTGGGCGACGCGTCAGGTCCGCGTAGCCAGCGTCATCGGCCCGGCGGCGGCGCTCAGTGGGCGACAAGTCACTCCAAGGGCGCCAGGTCATGAGGACACCTCGGGGGTGAGCGGTTGGACGCCAAAGTCCCTCGGCGCTGTGCGCTCACGGCTCGGCCGAGCCCAGACCGTCTCACTACGCGATAGGCCTTCAACGGCCTCAAAGCCGCCGAGAACCTGTGTTTTATCGTAGCAACACACCCGATTAATTTCCCGTGACCTTCCCGGCCGCCGCGCCATCGAGACGCGCCACCAAGTTCCGAACAGACGATGCATGCCACTTACCCTTACGGGGGGTCTCATAGCCCTGAGCGTTCAACTCGGCCGCGATGGCTCCGAGTGAGACAACGCCCCGCCCCTTAAGTTCCTCAACGGTATCACGAAGGCGCTCGGCAAACTTCTGTGCGCTAGCGGCCTGCGATAGAGCCGAGGCGGCGTTACCTTTCCCCGCACGATGAAGCGCCGCCGCACCATTTGGATTGCCGAGCTGCACCCCACGGACTTTCGCAGCGGCCAAAGCCGATTTGGTCCGGACAGAGATTAGCTCGCGCTCCTTCTCAGCGAGCGCCGCCATGATAGTCACGGTGAACCGATCGGCATGGGGCATGTCCGCCGCGACGAAGTCCACGCCGGTCCGCTGAAGCTTGAGGAGGAACTCAGCATCTCGGGACAATCGGTCCAGCTTGGCGATGACCAGCTTGGCCCCCATGAGCTGGGCTCGATTAATGGCTTTTGCCAGTTCCGGCCGATCGGCCCGCTTGCCGCTCTCGACCTCGACGAACGGCGGTGCGACCAAGTCCCAGCCCCGCTCGCGACATACCGCCTCAACTGCCTCTCGCTGAGCTTCCATGCCCAGGCCTGAGGCGCCTTGGCGAGCCGTAGAGACTCGGAGATATGCAACGGCACGCTGAGTCATCGGAGCACCATACAAGCTGACCTGACGGTCGTTACGCCGGTTTGTATGGCCCGTCAAGCGGCGAGAAAGATCGAGGAATGTGGTATGATCCGCCCCCATGGACACCTTCCGCATACCCAAAGCCCCCGCAGGCTCTGCCATCGCGCGTCTGACCCTCGCGTCAGCAACCTACGGCCGCGGCGTCACGGCCTCCCTCGCGATCGAGCGCACCATGCAGTCCACAGTCAGCACCGCGAGCTACGACTCGGTTGAGGAGGCGGAGGAACGCTCCATTGCAGCGGCTCGCCAGCAAGGCGCAGCGATCATCGTCATTGACGACAGGACCTAGCAGCCGAGGGGGGGCCTAAATGTCCCCAGCTCCGATCAAGCAGACCCGGCCCCGAGGCCAATGTCCCCGAACCTCCATCCAGGCCCTAGGTCTGCCATGCCACGCACCACATACGGGCCGGCCCGCCGCGGCCTGCGACCGCCCGGAGCCGGTGGGACGGGCAGGAAATGCAGCCAATCTCCACGGGTCCCCTCCGGCCCACGGCCATGGTACCAGCGGCATTTCCTAAGTATCGAAATCGAAATCGGGCGCTTCGCTAGAGCCGCGCTGCTGCCGCTCGGACCTCCACGCCCCCACGGCCCTCCAGCACCTCCAGCACCCGAATATAATTTGGCCCCCTACAGCCCCTATGTTTCTATATCGGCCCTAATTCCATGCCGTTCGAAACGAGTGGGAGTCTTTTCGTGCTGGGAGATCCATCGGCGTCACACTTATGACTCGTCGCCCTCATTTGAATCGCGACCCAACTCTTCTAGCTCACGCATCAATTCGTATTCACGCTTAGACAGGGACGATAGCTGGTCCCTAACGCTTTCCATCGAATCTCTTCCTTGCGAATCCAGCACTCCCCTTAAATCCGCCCTTTGAAACACAGTAAGAGAGTGATTTAACCTTGATTTATCTTCGCGGATTCTATTTAACGTAGAATTGGTATTCCACATCATAAGCTTACGTGCAGCGGCGCTGGCTAATTCAAACTTATATGTCTGAGAATTTGTTTGACTGGGCGCCTCTTCTGCATGTTCAACCCTAGCAACAACCTCCGGGTCGACCCTCTGAAGCGTTAGCAATTGAGACAAAGAAACAAGATATATAGACTGACCACCACTTGCGTTGGAGTACTCCTCAGCTAAGTCTGATCTCACCCGAAAAGTGTTTGCAGCGTTTTTGACCCACCAATCATCTTTTTTCTCATTCGTTGCCAGAATACAATGCTGCTTCCGACTTGCTCCTTCTTGCAGGACCGTCTGCCAGATCAGGTAATCTCCAATTCCGGTATCGGCTTTGTCGTCAAGAAACCCCGGCGCTATCTTATTCTTTTTGCGCGTTAACCAAATTGCGGCTTGCTGTGCCTTTTTGGCGTCATCCCACTCCAGCTCAACGATACTTCCTGATAGAGATTGGCGGTACGCCTCTGTTACTCGATCATCCATATTGTTTTGCACGTCGGCTCGAACCGCGTTAAGCTGATCCTTTAGTTGCCTTGCACTTTGCTTAGCCATCTCATATTTTGGAACGCCCTCGAAAAAGGAAATTCCTTTACCAAATATTTCGTCTATACTTCTATCCGCCGCCTCAGATAACGATTTATCAATATCAGCCAACTTTCGCAGCTTGTTTTTGTGAAATTCCCTAAGTGATCGAGCTGGGACGACCAGTCGATTATCGGACGCTATTTTCTCGTAGAGTGAGGCAACCTCTGCAAGGGGTTGTGTATCAAACTCATAAGGCGCGAGTAAGACACTGGCATCAAGCACAACAAATGCCGTCTCAAACGCTTTCTCTAGTGCTGGCTCCACTCTCTGAATTAGCGATAGCGGATCCTTGTATTGAGATTCTAGTAGGAATATCCTCTCGACATCAAAAGTTGGATCCGGCTTTTTGTCACCGCCTCTATTTTCAGCCACTCAGAGTCTCCTCACGAAATAATGTAGAGGTAAGGCGTTGCACGGCTGATGCGCAACGAAAATTTTGCAAGTGGACGAAAGACGCTGGCTCAGCTTAGGTCGGGCATTCTGCTCAGCATACCGTTCGACGGATGGAACCCCAAATACCCGGCCGCCACGGCCTAGCCCACGAGTCTGAAGATTTGATCGACCAAGAGGGGGACCAATTAGTGCTGACTTGTGCACAACATTCCACAGATGGCGATAGTCCTCGTCCAAAGATGGGCGGAAGTGCGCCCCCCTCCTTAGCGCCTCAAGACCCTCCCGCCGACCGGTGTCGAAGGGTCGCGCTCCTGCCAATGAGCATATCCCATGTCCCACTTCCCGCAGCCGCCGTGCGCTGGCTTGCTATCGTTCCGCGGCTTCACAGTACGCTACGTCATCGAAGAAGATGGCCACGCATGGCTCGTCGCGCGAGACATCCTCAACCTCCTCGGTCTTGATATGTCTCGATCGCCCGGACGTTGCCTTGCATCGCTTCCGGAAGCCGATCGCCCCCTACACTCCGTCGAGACGTCCCACGGTTTCCAGAGGGCCCGTATGGTCTCACCTTCCGGCGCCGTCGCTTTGACCAAGCTGCGCAAGCGTGCGCTCGACGCTCAAGTCCGTTCATTTCTCGTGGGATCAGCGACGATCCTTGGAGCCTCCGACCTTTGATTAACGAAGTTACCCTGCCAATCGGCAAGAAGAATATCCGAGCCGTGATCGCGGACGGCGACGTCTGGTTTACCGCCCTTGACCTTTACGATTCTCAGAACCGCTTCACTGACAAGAAGCATCTGGCTTGCTTCGATCGCCGCCACCTTCGCCTTCACACCTTTCCGACCGACAAAGGACCTAAGCGCCTGACGCTGGTCTCGACACTTGGTGCTATCACTGTCGCCAAAGGCTTCCCGAGGCCGACTGATAGAATCATGGACGCCTGGGTCCGCAAACAGGTCCAGCTTCTCGGCTTTGATCGTCCGGCAATGTTGCTCGTCGCCGATGGTGGCCTTCCGACAATGCCGAAGGACAGCATCTGGAACGATCGCTGGGACTGGGATGCCTTAAAGGCGGCCAATCCCACAGCGAGGCGCAACCCACCCCAAGCCGATGTACCAGAACTCGATGACGACGACGTTCCAGCGCCACCGGTCAAGCCCACCCAAGCGGAGATAGACGCGGATTGGGAGGCGATGATGGATGCGGAGCGCGAGATAGTAACTCTGCCGACAAAGGCGAAAAAACCAAGACATAAGCCGCGGCAATGAGTTCTCCCCGCGGCCGTGCCCGATTATCATTACCAAGGACTAAAGCGCATGGGGCTCTTCAGTGGCTCCAGCACAACTAAGACTACAGAGAAGACCGATACGGGCCCCAGTGCCTTTCAGTCTCCCTATCTGACCAACGCCTTCAACTCGGCACAGGACATTTACAACGGATCGAAGGACACCCCGTACTACCAAGGGGCGACCTACGCCGGCATGAGCCAAGAGGCGAAGGACGCCCTGTCCAAGCTCAAGAGCTACGCCTCGGGCACCGGCCTCGACACCGCGTCGACCCTCAGCTCCCTCGGGACCCAGATGGCCGGCTACGGCTCGAAGGCCGCAGCAGCGACCGACCAGTTTGCCGCGATGGCCGCACAGGACCCGACACAGGCGAACATCGCCGCTGCGACGGCATACGCAAACAACCCCGCCATCCAGGGGATGATTGACGCCAACTCGCGAGACATCACGCGCAACCTGTCGGAGGACATTCTCCCCGGCATCGATCGCGCGGCCTCGGCGACGGGCAACATCAACTCCTCACGGGCCGGTGTCGCATCCGGTATCGCCCAGCGCGGCGCGGCGGACCGTATCGGCGACATCTCGGCCTCGATCCGAGGCGATGCGTACGACAAGGGCCTCTCGATGGCTCAGAGCGACCGCGCGACCAACCTGTCCGCACTTGGTCAGGCCGCCAGCTCCTACGGGAACCTCGCGTCCTTTGGCGTCGATGCGCTCGGGAAGTCGAACGATGCGGCCTACAACGCCTTCAACACCATCAATGGCGCGAACAGCGCCGAACAGGCGGACCGTCAGGGCCAGCTCACGGCCGACTTTACGAAGTGGCAGGGCGAGGACACACGCAAGTCGGACCTCTTGGGCCGGTTCGCGAACGTCGTAGCCTCTAACCAATGGGGCCAGTCAGGCACTAGCGAGGGGACCAGCAAGTCCACTCAGGCCGGCTCGATCCTAAACCAGATCATGGGCGCCGCCGCATCAGGCGCGAGCATTTACAAGAGCTTCCAGCCCGCCAGCATTTACACAGGCCTCAAATAATGTTCGACTACTCCACGCCCATGGGCTCCCCCTTGGGTCCCCTCGGCGCACCACCGAACCTTCCGCCCTCGACGCCCTCCCCCGCTCGAATGGCCCCAACAATCTCAGCGCCCACGCCGGATAGTCCCACCCCCGCGCTCAGTCAGACGGCGATGATCGCCAACCTCCCCAAGCCGCCGCCGCGCAAGGGGCCATCGATTTGGGATAGGGACCACATCTCAGAGACTTTGGCGGGCATCGGCGCCGGCTTCTTCGCTAGCCAGAACTTCGGCGACGGACTGGGGGCGGCGGCTCAAACCATCGCAGGCCGCAGCAAACAGCTTCGCGAGGAGCAGCGCCCCGACTTGACCTACGGCGGCCCAGGCGACCAGTTCGAGATTGCTACCGATCGACGCACAGGGGCCCGCACGATCCGCGAGGTCCCCGAGTTTCGAGCGGCCACCGAACGCGCCGCCGCGGCCAAGAACGCGCCGAGCTTTGATACCATAGCCGATCGCCGGGCCCGCGCCATGTACGCCATTTCCACTCAGGTGCCGCTCGAGCAGCGAGCAGCGGCCTATAGGGACCTTCTGGCGAACCCCGAGCACTACCAAGTGGATACCACGGGAATGCCGGAAGAGTGGGACGACACCTACGGCACCCTCGCGGGCACCATGGGCCTCACCGTCAACCAGGGGCTTTCCCAGCGCCGGAATGATGCCAACCTTGAAGATGTGATGCGGCACCGCAGGGTCGCGGAGGGCCAAGGTGAACGGCGCGTCCAGCAAGGCGACGCACGAACCCAGCAAGGCGCCCAACGCACTGCCGCCAGCGTCGCAAAGCTTCGGACCCCACCGGCGTCCGCCCGCAAATCCAAGATCAGCTCGGCCAATTCAGACCTGAGCTACCTACTTAAATAAGGAATACCATGGCAGACCCCTTGAAGGAGCGCATTTCGCTCCTCGAAATGGGCGAAGCGCAGGGCAAGCTTCAGCCGCAACACGCGGCGGAGCTGGCTCGTTATCGTGCCTCCGGGGCAACGAAGTCGACAGCCGCTCCAGCCCCCACCAGCCCTAACGCCGCCCCAAGCCGCCCCGCCCCCGTTACGCTCGACGCGCCCGCTACGGTGCCGAAGGGTCAAGCAGCGCAGGCAGCTTACGCCAAGGTTGCGGCGCTCCGCTCGATGAAGAAGCAGCTTAATCGCGTTCATGAGCTGTACGATCGGAACATGTCGGATAGCGGTGCCTCGGGACTCAAAGAGTTCAATCCCTTCAGAGCCGCCAATCAAGAATTTGATGGTGCGGTGGCCGGGGTCCCGATGTTGGCCCGCCAGGCCTTCCGGGTTGCAGGATCGGGCTCGGACTCGGACGCGGAACTCAAGCTTATTACGGACGCGCTCCCGAACCGCTGGTCCTTCGACGGCACCAACAAGGAACGCTTCCGGACCCTAGACTCCCTCATGGCGGACATGATCGGCAACAACGCGGGCCTTGCGGGCTATAGCCGTGAACAGGCTGCCGCGCTCCGTGCCGAGAACCCGTATAGGCCGGCGGGCAAGCCTCCCCTCCCTAAGGCTCCGCCGCGCACCTCCAGGCCCCAAGGTGGCCGTGTCGTCCTCGACATCAATGGGAACCCGGTTCGATGAGCACGACCATTCGCCTCCCGAACGGGCAGGAAGTCGAGATACAGACCGATGACCCCAAGGCCGCCGCACGTGCAGCAAGGGGCTACTGGCAACGGCAGGCGACCTCCCAGCGCCAGTCGACCCCAAAGCCCCGCACGGGCTGGCAGACCGCTGGCGACTTTCTAGGCGACACGATCGACAACCTGATCCCCAACTTCGGCGATGAGATTGCAGCGATCCCCGACGCAGCCAGAGCGGCCGTTAAGGGCCAGCCTGTCGGCGAGGCGTTCAACCGTGGGCGCCGTGAGTTCCGACAGCATCAGGCGCAGTACGACAAAGAGCATCCAGCACTCGCATGGGGAAGCACCCTGACTGGCCTAGGAGCCTCGCTGGCGCTTCCGGCGGGCCGTGTGGCTTCCGGGGCCGGGATGGCCGCTAAGCTTCTCCACGGGGCCGCTGTGGGGGCCCTGTACGGCGGTGTCGCTGGTGCGGGCGAAGGTGACAGCCTGGGCGAACGTGCCAACAATGCCGCGACGGGTGCGCTGGCTGGGGGTGCCCTTGGGGGCGCGATGACCCCGGCCACGGCGGGCTTGGTCCGTGCGGGACGATTTGCCCGCCAAGCGATCCCAGGCGCGGATGGTGCAGTTCGCGGCCTCGCCAACGTGCCCCGCTCCGTCATGCGTAAAGCGCGCATCACTCGGGAAGCGGACCGTCAGACACAGAGCGCCCGCTTCATGAATACCCGTATGAACCAGGGGCATATCGCGACGGGCTTTGGCCAACAGGGCGCCGCCGCCACCCCTGACACGCTTATGGCGGAGGTGCAGCGGCGACAGGCACTCGGCGTCCCTGCCTACCTTGGCGACGTCAGCGATGCCATGCGGACCACCACGAGTTGGGCTTCGCGCGGCGAGGGCCCAGGGCAGCGGATGGTCAAAGCCTCGTTGGATCGCCGCAAGAGCGAAGAGGCAGCACGTGTGCGTGGTCACATTGTCGACCAACTCGGCCCTGTATCGGTCGATCCGGTGCGCCAGGTCCAACAGTACAGCGAACGCGCACGGCAAGAAGCCGGCCCGATGTACGCCGAGGCTTATGCGCAGCCGATGGTCCTGACGCCCGAGATGCGCGGCATCATCCGGACGCCCGCCTTCCAAGACGCTGTCCCCAACGCGGTACGCAACATCAGGAACGCTCAGCGCGACCCTGAGGCCATGGGCTTCGTCATGGGCCGAGACGGGCAATTCCTGCCGGACCAGCATCAGTTCCTCTCGACCGAGGGGTTCGATCAGGTCATCCGCGCCATGCGGGACAATGCCGAACGGAGCATGGAGCCTTCACGGTTTCCCGGTGGCCGCCCAACCAACACCACCGACTCAGTCCACATCAACGCCCGAGCCGGCGACCTACGCGATCAGCTTGCGGCTCAGAATGGGGCCTACCGGGCCGCGCAGGCAACCTACGCTGACGCGATGGGGATGCGGGACGCCTTCGAGAACGGCCAAGACATCCGGAGCCTTACCGGCCCCGAGATTGCCGCTCAGGCCCGGAGCGCACCGCAGGCCAACGCAAGGGACGCTTGGTCAATCGGAGCCCGAACGACCATGGCCAACCGCGCCAGCGAGTATGGGACGAACCACCCTACCGGCGACACGGCAGCGGACATCCGTCGCATGTTGGGAGATGAGTCTAAGCAAGCTGCAATCCAGGCGATGATGCCTGACCGCCCCAACGCCATCGCCGGCCTTCAAGAGCGCCTTGAGGCTGAACGTCAAGGCAACATCCTCTGGAAGGACGTACAGGGCAATTCCAAGACAGCCGAGCGGCAGCAGTCGGACAAAGATATGGACCAGGCACTCGGAACGATGGAAATCCCATCCATGACGCCAACCGCGCTCGCGACCAAGGCTGCCAACCTCATGGCGGCAGGAGTGTCGAAGGGCATCCGTCAGGACGTGAAGGACCATGTGGCCCGGATCGTGACTGAGGGGGACCCCCATCGCCTTCAGGCACTCATCAACGAGGTTACGGCCGTAGCGGAGCGGGACCGCACCTTCGCGGACCGGCTGCATCGTGCAGGCCTTCTCCCGACGAAAGTAGGCGCGATGAACTCCGAGGCCCCTGAGCCTCGACAGTTCTCGTCTAACCCCGACTTCTATCGGCCTGATGAGGATGGAGGGTACTGATGCCCTCCAAGCCTACCGGACGCCCTCGCGGTCGCCCCAAGGGCTCCAAGAACGTACCGAAGCTTGAAGCCTTTGTGGCCGAAAGCCTTGTGGCGCCGCCGATAATGGCCCCCATCGTTCCTCCAAGGGCGCCACGGGGGCCATGGGCGGGCATGACGGCGGAGGAGCGCTCAGCGTACTCTAAGGCACTCAACGCCAAGCGGAAGAGCCGTCAGGGCCCACAGCGCCATGGGGTGCCCCGAGGGATGACGTCGGCGCAATTCGAACACCACCAGTCCACTCAAGAGCCGATCATCGCAAAGGTCATGGAGAAGCTCGCCGAGCGCGGTCAGCTCCCTGAGCACCCCTGGGCCCTAGAGGCCTTAGAGGTGGCGATGAAGGTGTTGCGGTCGCCTGTAATGCCGAGGGACAAGATCGCCGCCGCCCGGCTCCTCCTCGACTTCGTCCTGTGCAAACCGCACACGACGGTCAATCGGCCGATTGCCACCGCAGAAGACCTCTTGGCGCAAGTCACCAACGCCATCAGATGACATAGCGTCTCGGCGCTTAATGCAGCGCTAGCCCCCTAAATACTCAAGCCCTTCGTGATCCTTTCGGATGCGAGGGGCTGTTTATTTCATCAACATGTCGTCTACCGGGCTGAAACAAAGAAGGCGACCTGGACTTGCAGCGTCCAGACCGCCCATAGGCTGTGATAAGGGGTCCATCCTCAGCACATCACACACGGCATATTGCAGCTATGCCGTACACCCTTCGGCCTTGCAGCGGGTCCTTCGCCGCTCAGCCGGACTCTGGAAGTTCACCCAGACACTTTAGGAGGCAGCAAGCAGGGCTTCGAGGTCCGAACGCTGCAAGATGATGCTCTGTGGCCCATCCTCGCTGTTCTGGAGCAGAACGAAAACACCTTCCCCCATGCTTCGGGCTTCGCCGTCGACCAAGTCGATCACATCGCTGTTACGCATCATCTTCCAGTCCCCGCCCCTTGCCGAACCGGATTTGGCTCGACGCCCTAAGGCGATGACTTGCTACTCTGCAACGACACTTAACGTCAATCCAGTGTTGTTGATTTATTCGCGTGACAAACTGCAACATTCCTCATGCGTAGAACGTTCCCGAATGTATAAATTCTTGAAACGGTACGCTTAGAAGTATCTACTAGGTTGCCACCCTGGCGCGTTGCAGCCATTCCGCCACGATAGAACAAGGGGACTACGAAGATGATCTTTGCCGAGGCTCTTGACCGCTATGGTCGCGAAGTGTCCGCGCGAAAGCTTGGTGCTCAGAGCGAGGTGTATAGGCTCGGCACGATCCGAAAGTCGCCGATCGCGAGCCTTCCTTTGGCAGAAGTCACGCCGGAAGCCGTTGCCCGTTACCGCGACGACCGGGCCGCGGAAGTCAGTGCCTCCTCAGTCCGCAATGAGTTGTCCCTGATCCGCAGGACCCTAGAGGAGGCCCGCCTCTCCTGGGGATTTGCCCTCCCGGTCAACAGCGCCTCCGCGGTCACCCCCCCGCCCCCAGGACCTGAGCGCACCCGCCGTGTCGGCGATCGGGAGCTTACCGGGCTCTTGGCAGAACTTGAGGGTAGTCCTGTCGTCAAGGCGTTGGTGAACTTTGCCCTTCTCACTGCCCTGCCTCGCCGGGAGCTGCTATCGCTAGACTGGGGGCAAATTGATCGTTCGGCCGGCCTCCTCTCGGTGCCTGCTAGCGCCAACCGCCCCGGCCGGCATGTGCCCCTTACCGATAAGGCGCTCGCTGTCCTGGAGAGCCTTGAGGGGCGTGAGGGCCCGGTGTTTCCGGTCGACGCTTGCGCCCTACGGTGGGCCTGGGGCCAGGCATGTGCCCGCGCAGGCATCCGCGACTTGCGGTTCCAGGACCTCCGCCACGAGGGGTGCTTACGGCTGTTTGAGGCCGGCCTCTCAGTCCCAGAGGTCGCCGCGATGACCGGGTTACGCAATCCCTCTCTGATCTTCCGAGGCGACAGTGCGTCAGCGGATGAGTTACGGGAAAAGCTTAAGCTCGTCCACCGAGGCAGCACCGTGGGGCCTGCCTAGTTGCGGACGGTACACGCTTCGAGTACACCGATGGTCCGCCGAATTGGCGAAACCGACGCGTTTCTGCGGTTGTTGTGGTAGGCTGACCCAGTCCTCTTCTGGGCACCATTTTCCAAAGAGCAGCAGGCTCGCGATCCGAACGGTCGCGGGCTTTTGCCCGTTTCGAGGAGGCACGGGCGCGAATGGCATCGGGCGAAGATCTTCGACCTGCCGCTCCTGCACCTTCGCGCTACCGGGCATGACTTGCCGCGACCCGCTACTCGCCGTCCACGCCCTCACGAAGTTGTCGCGCAGACCTTAAGCGCCATCCCAGAGCAGGCATCAGCTTCGGACGAAATATGTCATTAACCGATAACCGAACCACTTTGACCGGCAATTGCTCGACGCGTTGCCCGCAAATCACCGATGCGAGACAGGCCGCCCCATCTTGCGATGCAATTCCCTTTGCATAAGTCGTCGCCTCCTTCGATACCCCGTAAGCGTGACGAAGGGAGAGTGATGTGCAGGAACCGAACGTCGACAATTGGTTTCAAGCCTTCTCCGCCGAGAAGAAGCGGCAGGGCGCGGTCGATCGCAGCCGGGTGGTGAGCTTGCGCGGCAGCAGCGAATTGCTGCGGATCGTCGACGAGGTCCGCGATCATTATCGCACCCCCTTTGCCGCCATCTCGATCATCGACCGGCGCTCGCAGCTGTTGCTTGCCGAACGCGGCCTCGGTTACGCCGAGACGGCTCGCAGCACCGCCTTTTGTGCGGTAACGATCCAGCAGGGCGGGCGGGCGCTGGTCGTGCCCGACGCGCGGACCGATGTGCGCTTCGCCGGCTATGAGTCGGTGACCGGCGATCCCTATATCCGATTCTACGCCGGCGTGCCGATCCACGACGACGGCGGCATGGCGCTCGGTGCGATCTGCGTCGCCGACAATGCGCCGCTCGCCGCCGGTTTCGACCGGTCGCTGCTGGTGCGCATGGCGCGCGAGGCCGAACGCGCGATCGCCGAGACGCTGCCGCCCGAACCGCCGGCGGCGCCGACCGCATGGAGACTCCGCCTCGATTCGGACGTCTGAGCGCCGGCTCAGTCGCGCACGGTGACGCCCGCGGCGGCGAGCGCGCGGTCGATCGCGTCGACGCTCGTCCCCGAACCGGCCGGCATCGCGATCGCGCGGGTCAGCGGCCGCAGGATCGTCGCGGCGAACCCCTCGCGCCGCGCGTCGAGCGCCGACCAGCCGACGCAGAAATCATACGCCAGACCGACGAAGACGCAGCGCGTCACGCCGAGATCGCGCAACGCACCGGCGAGCCCGGTGCGCGTCCTCCGGTCATTCTCGAAGAAGGCGGAATAGGAATCGACTGCCGGGTCGATCCCCTTGCGGACGATCAGCCGCGCGCGCGCGACCGCCGCCGCCACGGCCGGATGGAAATCGGCGCCGTCGCTGCGTTGCAGGCAATGGTCGGGCCACAGCACCTGGTCGCCATAGGGCATCGCGATCACCTCGTACGGCGCGCGGCCGGCATGGCTGCTCGCGAACGAGCCATGGCCGGCGGGATGCCAGTCCTGCGTCACCACGACATGCGCGAAGCGTTCGGCGAGCGTGGCGATCGGCGCCATCACCGCATCGCCCCCGGCGACGGCGAGCCGTCCGCCCGGGCAGAAGTCGTTCTGCGGATCGACGATGACGAGCGCCTCGGCGCCGTCGGACGGATGGGCTCGGCTGGTCATGGCGGCTGTGTAGCGCGTCGCCGTGCCGCCGCAACGCCATGACGATTCGCCTGCGCCCGAACACCCTGCGCCGGGCGTTGACCGCATGGCGACCACGACGGCCGCCGGGAGACGATGATGAGCACGACCCTGACCGCCCGCTTCGCCACCCGCCGTGAGGCGGAGATGACGGTGGAACGCCTGGTGCAGCAGTTCGAAGTGCCGCGCGAGGCGATCCGCGTCCTCGCCGACGGCGCGGCGAACACCACCGGCGTCGAACAGGCGGGCAGCGACGAGGCCGCGGCCGCTCCCACGCCCGAACCGCGTGACGACGCACCGCTCGCCGGGGCGGTGCGCGTCTCCGTCGCCATCGCCGACGCGACGCTCGCCGACGAGGTCCGCGCCGCCTTCGCCGAGTTCGACGGCACCGGCGTCGCCGCCGCCTGACACATGGATCAATACGATAAGTTACGACGAACAGACGATAAACCGCTACGCCGGCGCCGCGGTCCCGGCACCGCGGTTTGGAGGTCTGCGCTGCTGTCACCCTGCCCGGTCCTGGTCTGCGTGCCCGTCCGCAACGAGGAACGGGCCCTGCCCGGGCTGCTTGCGGCGTTGCGGCGCTGCGATCCTGCCGGCGCGGTGACCAGCTGTTTCTACCTCGACGGGTGCAGCGACGGCAGTGAGGCGCTGCTCCGCGCCGCTGCCGCCGACCGTCCGATCCGGATCGCGATCGGCCCGCGCCAGGCCGATGCCAATGCGGGTCGGGCCCGGCGGGCGGCGATGCTTATGGCGCTCGACCGGATCGGTGATGCCGACGCGCTGCTCTTCACCACCGATGCCGACAGCACCCCCGCCGCCGACTGGATCGCCGCCGGGTCTGCCGCGCTCGCCCTCGCCGACGTCGCCGCCGGCCGCATCGTTCGCCGCAACGGCAGCGCCGATCCCCTGCAAGGCCGCGTCGAACGCTATTTCGACCGGCTCCACGCCTATCGCCGGCGGCTCGATCCGGTCGACTGGGAGGATCGCGCCAGCCACCATTTTGGAGGCGGCGCCAATCTCGCCGTCCGCGCCGCCTGCTATCGCGCGCTCGGCGGCTTTCGCACGCTGCCGCACGGCGAGGATGCCGATCTGCTCGACGAGGCGGCGCGCGCCGGCTTCCGCGTCCGGCGCGATGCGGCGATGGTGGTCGAGACCTCGTCACGGCGGATCGGCCGGGTCGACGGCGGGCTGGCCGGCCAGTTGCGCCGGCTCGACGACGGCGATCTGCCGCAGGTCGCGCATCCCGCCGGCATCGCCTGGCAGGCGCGCGCGCAGGCCGCCGCGCGGCGGGCGTTCGCGACGATCGACGATCCGGCGAGCCGCGGCCGGCTCGGCGCGGTGATCGGGCTCGATGCCGACCATATCCTCGGCGTCGCGCGCGATTGCCCCAATGGCGAGGCCTTTGCGATGCGCGTCGTCCCGGCCGCTTCGGTCCAGCCGGCGCTGCTGCCCCTCGGCCTTGCCGAGGCGGCGCTGGCCGCGCTCGAGGCGCAGCCGCAGGAGGAAGCGGCATGATGCGCGATCTGCTGCGCGATGCGATCCGCGCGCAGGGCTGGGACGAGACCCCACCCGGCGATCCGACCGATACCGACGCCTATCTCGCCCTGCTCCGCGCGCTCTACGCCACCGGCCGGCGTGATCTGCCGCTCGGCCGGCTGCTCGAAGGCCATGTCGATGCGGTGCAGATCGTCCGCCGCTACGCGACGCCGGCGCAGGTCGCCGCGCTCGGCGAGGCGCTGCGCGGCGGGGCGACGCTCGGCGTGTGGAATGCGGCGCTCGCCGATGCGCCGCTGCGGCTCGTCGGCGACCGGCTGGGCGGCGGCAAGAGCTATGCCTCGGGCGCCGGTGTGCTCAGCCACGCGCTGGTCACCGCGCAGGCGGAGGACGGCACCCGGCTGCTGCTGCTCGATCTCGCCGCGACGCCGCCGGCGATCGACCGCGACTGGTGGCGGACCACCGGCATGCAGCGATCCGAGACGCATCAGGTTCGCTGGCACGACGCCATCGTCCCGGCGACGGCGCGGATCGGCGCGGCCGATGTCTATGCACGCGAGCCGCACTTCAGCGGCGGCGCGCTGCGCTTCGTCGCGGTCCATGCCGGCGGCGTCGCGGCCGTGTGCGACCGTACACGCGACCACCTCGTCGCCACCGGCCGCGCCGACGATCCGTTCCAGACCGCCCGGCTCGCCGAAGTGTTCACGCTCGCCGAACAGGCCGCGGCGGCGGTGCGGGCTGCGGCGGACGCCTGGTTCGCGAACGACGGCGAGGCGCGGCTGGCGCGCATCGCCGCGGCGCGGCTGGCGGTGACCGAGGCCGCGACGCGCGCGATCACCGTCGCGCAGGAGGCGGTCGGCCTCGCCGGCCATTTCGTCGCGCATCCGCTGTCGGCGACGCTCACCGACCTGTCGGTCTATCTGCGCCAGCCCGTCCCCGATGCGCAGCGGCTGCGCGTCGGCCGCGCGGTCGGCGAGGGACTGCTGGCACCGGCGCTGTGAGGCTGCGCCTCGCCGGCATCCGCCGCGCGCTGATCGTCGCGCCGCACCCCGATGACGAGATCATCGGCGCCGCCGGGCTGATCCGCCGGCTGAAGACGATCGGCGCGGCGGTGTCGGTGGTGATCGTGTCCGACGGCGGCGCATCGCATCCCGGCAGCCGGCGCTGGCCGCGCGCGCGGCTGGTCGCCGAACGCCGCCGCGAGAGCCGGCGCGCGCTGCTGATGCTCGGCGTCAGCGCGCGCGATCTGCGCTGCCTCGCGCTTCCCGACGGCGACCTGCCCCGCCACGTCGCCGAGGCGGTGCGCCACCTGCGCCGCCTGTCGGCCCGCGCCGACCTGATCGTCGGACCGGCGGCGGACGATGCCCACCCGGATCATCGCGCCGTCGCCGCGGCGCTCGATCGCCTGCCCGGCCGTGCCCGCCGGCTGAGCTATCGGGTCTGGCCGCCACGCCGCCGCGGCGACGTACAGGGGCTGACGCTGCCCGTCCCCGGCGGCAGCGCGTTCAAACGCCTGCTGATCGCGCGGCACCGCACGCAGCTGGGCGCGATCCGCGACGACCCTGCCGGTTTCGCGATCGCCGCGCACGAGCTGCGCGCCTTCGCGCAACCGATCGAGCGGTTCGGGGGCGCGCGGTGAGCGCGATCCGGCTGGACGGCTTCGCCGCCAAATTCGCCGCCGAGGACGATCCGTGGCGGACCTTCACCAACCGCGACGAAGCGATCAAGCGCGCCGCGATCCTCCATGGCCTCGGGCCGGCGCCGCTCGGCCGGGTGCTCGAACTCGCCAGCGGCAACGGCTCGAACAGCGCCGCGATCGCCCCCCGCGCGCGCCGGCTCGACGCCACCGAAGGCACGCGCGAGGGCACCGCGCTCACCGCCGCGGCGATCCGCCGCTGGCCGCGTTCCCGCGCGCTGACGCTGGTGCTGCCGGCACCTCTGCCGCGGCCGGTCTATGATGCGGTGGTGGTGGCCGAATTGCTCTATTATCTCGATCCGGCGGCGATGGCGGCAGTCGCCCGCGCGGTCGGCCGGGTGATGCGCCGCGGCGGACGATTGGTGCTCGCGCACCACCGGATCGACTTCTACGATTTCGCGCAGACCGCCGCCGGCATCAACCAGCGCTTCCTCGCCGCCACCGGCGTCGCGTGGCAGGTGACGCCGATCCGGGCGACGCGGCGCTGGCAGGTGCTTGCCGCGATCCGCCGGTGACGTAAGATTGCCGCAGCCGGGCGCTCCGCCCCGCGTCCGGGATCCATCCATGCGTCTTGCCCTTGCCCTGCTGTTGTTATCCGCGGCCCCCGTCGTCCAGGCCGATGCCGCCCCGCCGGTCGCCGCCACCGCCGCCACCGCCGCCACCGCCGCCGCGCAGGATGCCGCGCTGCTCCAGTTCCTCGATGCCGCGTTCGACGAACAGCTCGATCGGCATCCCGAATCGCTCAGCCAGCTCGGCCTCAAGACGCATCAGGACCGGCTCGACGATTATACCGAGGCGGGCGCGCGGGCGGACCAGGCGCTTGCCGAACGCCAGCGCGCCGCGATGCATGCCCGCTTCCGCCCCGACCAGCTCGGCGAGAGCGCGCAGGTCAGCTATCGCCTGTTCGACTATGAGGTGACGCGCGGCCGCGAATCGCTCCGCTTCCGCAGGCTCAACTTCCCGGTCTCGACCAACGGCAGCCCGGCGGGCGACATTCCGGTGCTGCTGATCAACACGCACAAGATCGACACGGTCGAGGATGCGCGCGCCTATATCGCCCGGCTGCGCGATACCGAGCGGGTGATGCGCGAAGTCAGCACGACGATGCGCGATCAGGCGGCGGCGGGGATCATCCCCAACAAGGTCAATTTCGCCCCCGTCCGCGCCGATGCCCGCGCGGTGATCACCGGGGCGCCGTTCGACGGCGGCGCCGATTCGACGCTGCTCGCCGACTTCCGCAAGAAGGTCTCGGCGCTCACCGTACCGGCGGCGACCAAACAGGCGCTGATCGCCGATGCCTCGGCCGCGCTGGTCGGCCCGTTCCGCCGCGGCTACGACCAGCTGTTCGCGACGCTCGATGCGATCGAGCCGCTGTCGACGGGCAATTACGGCGCCTGGCACCTGCCCGACGGCGCGGCTTACTATGCCGACCGGTTGAAGAGCTCCACCACCACCAGCATGACCGCCGACGAGATCCATGCGCTCGGCCTCGCCCGCGTCGCCGCGATCCGGGCCGAGATGATGGCGATCCTGCGGGAGGTCGGCTTCACCGGCACGCTGGAGCAATTCTCCGACAAGGTGCGCACCGATCCGCAGTTCAAATATCCCAACACCGCGGCGGGCCGGCAGGCCTATCTCGCCGATGCCCGCGCGGTGATCGACGGGGCGATGGCCGCCGCGCCGCGCTATTTCCGCACCTTGCCCAAGGCGCCGCTCGAGGTGCGCGCGGTCGAGCCGTGGCGCGAGCGCACCGCCTCCACCGCCTTCTACAATCCGCCGTCGGCGGACGGATCGCGTCCCGGCATCTATTACGTCAACCTCGTCGACATGACGCAGACGCAGAAGGTGCAGGTCGCCGGCATCGCCGCGCACGAAGGCGCGCCCGGCCACCATTTCCAGATCGCGCGGCAGCAGGAGCTGACCGGTATCCCCAAGTTCCGCAAGTTCGGCGGCTATGGCGCCTATGTCGAAGGCTGGGGCCTCTATGCCGAGCGGCTGGCGGACGAGATGCACCTGTACAAGGATCCCTATGCGCGCTTCGGCATGCTGTCGTTGCAGATGTGGCGGGCGATCCGGCTGGTGCTCGATACCGGCATCCACGCGCAGCGCTGGGACCGGGACCGCGCCATCGCCTATTTTCGCGCCAACAGCTCGGTGTCCGACACCGACATCGCGCGCGAGGTCGATCGCTATTTCAACTGGCCGGGACAGGCGACCAGCTACATGGTCGGCCAGCAGCGCATCGCCGCCTTGCGCGCCCGCGCCGAACGCGAGCTAGGGCCGAAGTTCGACATCCGCGACTTCCACGAAGCGGTGCTCGATCAGGGCGCGCTGCCGCTCGACGTGCTCGACGAGCAGGTGACGCGCTACATCGCGGCGGCGAAGCGCTAGCCGCGCGGTTCGGTCAAGAACAGGAGGAAGGCCGCGGCGGTCAGCACGGCGCCGACCGCCGCGGTCATCGTCCAGCCGCCGTAGCTGTAGGTCAGCGTCGCGAGCATCGATCCGGATGCGCCGCCCACGAACACGATGGTCATGTAGACCGAGTTGATCCGCCCGCGCGCTTCCGGGGCGATCGAGAACAGCACGCGCTGGCCGAGCACCTGGTTGAGCTGCGTCGCGGCATCGAGCAGGACGGCAGCGAGGCCGAGCAGGATCAGGGTATGCGCCGCCCCCGCCCAGCCGGCGAGCAGGAAGGCGAGGATCGCCGTGCCCAGCGCCACCGCGGTGCCGGCGCGGATATAGCCCCGGTCGCCGAGCCGCCCGGCGATCGGCGCGGCGAGCGCGCCCCCCGCGCCGGCGAGCGCGAACAGGGCGATCCCCTCCTGCCCGAAGCCGAAGCGCTGCGCGAGCAGCAGCGGCACCGTCGTCCAGAACAGGTTGAACACGACGAACATGATCGCCTGATAGGCGGTGCGCCGCCGGATCGCCGGGGTGCGGACCAGCAGCGACAGCCCCGATCGCAGCAGCGCGCCGTAACCGAGCGTCGGCCGCGGTCGCCAGGCCGGCACGGTTCGCGCGATCAGCAGCGCGAGCAGCGCCATGGCGACCGCCGACACGCCGAACACCGTCCGCCAGCCGGACAGCGCGGCAAGGCCGTTGGCGAGCGGCCGGGCGAGCATGATGCCGGTGATGAGACCGCCCATGATATTGCCGACGACCTGCCCGCGCCGCTCCTCGGGCGCGAGATGCGCGGCGAGCGGCACCATGATTTGGGTGCCCACCGAGCAGAAGCCGGTGACGAACGAGCAGAGCAGGAATCCGGTCGCGCTGCGCGCCAGCACGCAGCCGACCAGTCCGGCGCAGGCGCCGAGGGTCAGCACCAGGATCAGCCGCTTGTTCTCGATCCGGTCGGCGAGCGAGACGATGAAGAACAGTCCCGCCCCGTAACCGAGCTGGGTCAGCGTCACGATCATGCCGCCGACCGACGGGCGCAGGCCCAGCGCCGGGGTGATCGCGCCAATCAGCGCTTGCGCATAATAGATATTGGCGACCATCATCCCGCAGGCGATCGCGAAGATGGCGGTGAGCCCCGGGCTGATCCCGGCAGGCTGGGTCTGGCTGCTCATCGCGCCCGACTAGCGGGTCGCTGCGCCGCCGTCGCGTGCCGATCGCCTGCCGGGGATCAACTCGATGTCTCGCCGGTTTAGCCGCCACGCGAATAACGATGACGGACGGGGGAAGAGGGTGGTTCCGATTGGCGGCGGCGAGATGGCGGGACGGATCGCCGCGCATGACTGGGCCGCCTCGCCGCTCGGGCGCCGCACCGACTGGCCGGCGCACCTTGCCACCACCGTCGAGGTGATGCTGCGATCGCCGCTGCCGATGGCCTTGCTGTGGGGCGAGGATGGTCGCCTGCTCTACAACGACGGCTATGCCGGCATCGTCGGCCGCTATCATCCCGCGATCCTCGGGCAGCCGGTGATCGACGCGATGCCGGAAGCCGCGGCGTTCAACCGCGAGGTGCTCCGCGCCGGACTGGCCGGCGCGCCGCTGACCTTCTCACGCCAGCCGATCACCCTGTTTCGCGACGGCTATCCGGCGGCGCTGTTCTTCGATCTTACCTATGCGCCGGTGCCGGGGCCGGACGGCGCGCCGGCCGGGTTGCTGGCGATGGTGATCGAGGTGACACAGGCGGTGGCGATGGAGGAGGAACTGCGCGCGGAGACGCACAGCCTCGAAACGCTCAACCGGATCGGCGCCGCACTCGCCGCCGAACTCGAACTCGAACCGCTGGTGCAGATGGTCACCGACGCCGGTGTGACGCTGACCGGTGCCGCCTTCGGCGCCTATTTCCACAATCTGTGGGACGAAACGGGCGAACGCCTGCATCTCTACACGCTGTCGGGCGCGCGCCGCGAGGATTTCGAGGCGCTCGGCCGCCCGCGCGCCACCGCGGTCTTCGCACCGACCTTCCGCAACGAAGGCGTGGTGCGATCGGACGATATCCTCGCCGACCCGCGCTATGGCCGCAACGCGCCGTTCGACGGCCTGCCGCCGGGGCACCTGCCGGTGCGCAGCTATCTCGCCGCGCCGGTGGTGTCTCGCTCGGGCGACGTGCTCGGCGGGCTGCTGTTCGGCGATCCCGAGCCCGGCCGCTTCCATGCCCGCCACGAACGGCTGCTCGTCGGCATCGCGGCACAGGCGGCGATCGCGATCGACAATGCACGGCTGTTCGCGGCGGTGCAGGACGTCAACGACACGCTCGAACGCCGCGTCGCCGAACGCAGCGAGGCGCTGACCCGCGCCAACGAGGCGCTGCGTCAGGCGCAGAAGATGGAGACGCTCGGCCAGCTCACCGGCGGCATCGCGCACGACTTCAACAATCTGCTGACGGTGATCCGCGGCTCGACCGACCTGCTGCGCCGGCCGGGGCTGACCGAGGCGCGGCGCGACCGCTATATCGATGCGATCGCGCAGACCGCCGACCGGGCGAGCAAGCTGACCGGCCAGCTGCTCGCCTTCGCCCGCCGCTCGTCGCTGACCCCCGAGGTGTTCGACGTCGGCGACACGATCCGCAGCCTCACCGACATGATGGAGATGCTCGCTGGCGCGCTGATCGCGGTCGACCTCGACCTGCCGGAAAACCCCTGCCTCGCGCATGCCGACGTCAGCCAGTTCGAGACCGCGATCGTCAACATGGCGGTCAACGCCCGCGACGCGATGGGCAGCGAGGGGCGGCTGACGATCGCGGTCGGCGCCTGCGACCATATCCCGCCGGTGCGCAACCATGACGCGCGCAGCGGCGACTTCCTCAAGATCGCGATCACCGATACCGGCACCGGCATCCCGCCCGATCATCTCGACCGCATCTTCGAACCCTTTTTCACCTCGAAGGGAGTCGGCCACGGCACCGGGCTCGGCCTGTCGCAGGTGTTCGGCTTCGCCAAGCAATCGGGCGGCGAGGTGCTGGTGGACAGCCGGCTCGGCGAGGGCACGACCTTCACGCTGTTCCTGCCACGCGAGCGCGCCGCGGCGCCGCCGCCGGCGGCCGCGGTCGCCGCCACGCCGGCCGATACGGCGCTGCGCATCCTGGTGGTCGAGGACAATCCCGAGGTCGGCGCCTTCGCCACCGCCGCGCTGAGCGACCTCGGCCACGACATCGCGCTCGCCCGCAACGCGCGCGAGGCGATCGGCTGGCTGGAGCGGCCCGACGAGCCGTTCGACGTCGTCTTCTCCGACGTGATGATGCCGGGGATGAACGGCATCGAGCTCGCCCGGCTGGTCCGGACGCGCTGGCCGGCGCTGCCGGTGATCCTGACCAGCGGCTATAGCGAAACCCTGTCGCGGCAGGGTGCCGGCGAGTTCGAGCTGCTCCACAAACCCTATTCGATCGATGCGCTCGCCGCGGTCTTCGAGCGCGTCGCGCCGGGTCAGATCACCGCGTCGACGACGAAACGCACGCCTTCGGGCGGATAATCGATCGTCGCCTGACCCCGCACATGCTGCGACAGCACGCGTGAGATCATCCGCGTGCCGAAGCCGGTGCGCGTCGGCGGCGTCACCGGCGGCCCGCCGCTCTCCTGCCACGACAGCCGAAGCCGATGCGGGTCGGCAGGATCGATATGCCGCCAGGCCAGGTCGACACGCCCGCCCGCCGCGGACAATGCACCATATTTCGCCGCATTGGTGGCGAGCTCGTGCAAGGCCATCGACACCGCGAGCGTCACCGCCGGTGACAGCCGCACCTCCGGGCCGTCGATCGTGAACACCTCGTGCGCGCGGTCCATGAACGGCATCAGCGCGCGCTCGGCGACCTCACGCAGCGTCGCGCCCTCCACCTCGTCGCGGATCAGCAGGTCGTGCGCCGCGCCGAGGCTGGCGATGCGCCCGGCGATCGCCGCCTCTGCCTCCGTCACCGAGGTCGCGTTGCGCAGCGACTGGCCGACCACCGCGCTGACCGTCGCCAGCGTGTTCTTGACGCGATGGGTCAGTTCCTGCGCGAGCGTGACGCGATGCTCCTCGGCGAATTTGCGCGCGGTGATGTCGGTCGAGAAGCCGATCATCATCGCTGCCTCGCCGTCGCGGCGTTGGGTGATCTCGGCACGGGTCTGCACCCAGCGCATCTCGCCCGCCGGCGTGACGATGCGGTAATCGAGCGCGCATTCGGCGGCATCGTTGATCGTCGCCCGGATCGCCTCGCCGACCATCGCCGCATCGTCGGGATGCACCGCCGCGGCGAAGGCGGCATAGTCGAACGGCATGTCGGCATCATAGCCGAAGATCGCCTTGCACCCCGGCGACACGTCGAGCGTCTGCGTCGCGATGTCGAAGCTCCAATAGCCGAGCCCGCCGGCGCGCAGGGCGAGCTGCAACTGCAATTCGCGCTCGGCGAGCGCGAGGCCCTGGGCCGCCACCTCGCCGGCGAGCTTGGCGCGATCCTCTTCCAGCGCGATCAGCCGGTGGCGTTCGAGCGTCACGTCGGCCTGCGAGGCGACGAAATAGGTCAGCGCGCCGTCGCCGCCGAAGACCGGCATCACGGTCAGCCGGTTCCAGAAGGCGCTGCCGTCGCGACGATGGTTGAGCAGGTCGACCTCGACCCGCTCGCGTGCCGCCAATGCCGCGCGCAGCCGCTGCACCGCATCGGCATCGGTCTGCGGCCCTTGCAGCATGCGGCAGTTGCGGCCGACGATTTCGGCGGCGGCATAGCCGGTCAGCCGCTCGAAGGCCGGATTGACGTAGATGATCGGCGCGTCCGGCAGAGTGGGATCGCTGATCGCCATCGGCAGCACCGCATCGCGAAAGCCGACGACGAAGGGGTCGGTGCCGTCGAGCCGTGCCGCAAAGGCATCGATCGCCGCCTGCACCGCCGGGGCGGGGGCGACCGGTACGATGCGATCGGCGGAGAGAAGATAGCGATCCAAGCAGAACCCGCGTTATTCAAGACGTTCGTCGGCAGCAATCGGCAAGGGTGCCGGAATTGGAACCGTTTCGGTGTGGCTTATCGCCGGCTACCGGGCCGGTGCCGGCGCTTACCGGCTGGTGATCCGGCGGGATCGCGTCCGTCTGCTGCAACCATGGCTAACCCCCTGTCGTCGCACCATTGTGTCGACAGGTGCCTTGTCCGCCAAGGCCGTGGCGAAGTCGACCGCAAATCACGGCGTCCGGCCGCGGAACCACGCCGGTATTTGCACTAGCCGCTGGTGCTTTTGCGCTACCAGCCGCCGCCGTTGCGATTGGGGCCGAGCTGCGCGCCGAGGATATGCCGCGACGGCCAGGCGCCGATGGTGTGGACGGCATGGCCCGGCACCACCGGGCGGCCGCGCTTGGGGCGATCCTTGCGGTCGCGGACGAGGATGTCGATCGTATCGACCGCCGCCCCGCTGCGCACGCTGAGCGGATGCAGCCCCGGCGTGGCGATCGTCACCGCCGCCTGCCACGTCGCCGCGAGGCCGGGCACGGGGTGCATCGTCACCGAACGGCCGGCGACCTCCGCCACCGGCGCGGCGGCAGCCTCGCCGAACACGCGCGCCACCACCTCGATCTCACCCGGCGCGGGGACGTGGCGGGGATCGTGCGGCCGGGTGAGCAGCCGCACGTCGGCGGGCGAGACGATCTGGACATGCGGCCAGCCCGCCGCCCCTGCGCCGATCGGGCGGAAGGTCCAGCTCGGCACACCGTCATGGACGCTGACGATCGTATAGCCCGCCGCGCCGTCCGCCTCCTCGATCTGCGCGGTCGACCGGGTCGCGCCATAGACAACGCGGCCGTCGTTGAGCAGCTCGTTGTAATGGGTATGGCCGGTGTCGACGAAGGCGACGCCCGCCTCGGCGAACAGGCTGGCGACCGCCTCGCCGCCGTCGCTGAGGTCGCCGGGATAGGCGTGCATGAAGACCAGCGGCGTCTCTCCGGCATCGTCCGCGTCGGCGAGCGCTTCGGCGAGGCGGCGGCGCTGGCCGGCGCCGATGCGGAAATCCGGCCCGCCGCTGCCGGCGCTGACGATATCGAGGAACAGGCAGCGATAGCCCTGGATCCCGCGCGCGAACGGCCGCATCGCCGCGGGCGTGCCGGCGCGGAAGGCGGCGAGCGTGCCGTCCTCGAAATCATGGTCGCCGGGGATGGTGAAGACCGGCAGCGTCAGCGGCGCGAGCGCGGCGCGGATCCGGTCATATTGTTCGGCGGTGGCGTGGTTCGCATTGTCGCCGGGCAGGAAGACGAAATCGATTCCCTCGCGCACGCCGGCAAGATCGGCGACGATCGCCTCCAGCCGGCGGGTCCCCAGCCAGTCGTCGGCATCGTCGGCATGCAGATCGCCGACATGCACCCAGCTGATCGTCCCGCTCATGCCGTCGTCTCCCGATGTTTGCCTTCGCACGCCGGGCGCAGCAGGCCGGCGAAGCCGATCCACAGGCCGAGGCTGGCGAGCGCGAAGCTGCCGAGGATCAGGAAGGCGGCGTGATAGCCGAGCGCCTGCGCGATCCAGCCGCCGATCGCCGGGCTGAGCGACGCGCCGAGCCCCTGGATCGTCATCACCGCGCCCTGGCCGACGTTGACCCGCCCCGTCCCGTCGAGCAGGCAGGCGACCAGCCCCGGCACCGCGACGCTCTGCAAGCCGGCCCCGATGCCGTCGAGCGCCTGCACCGGCCATACGCCCCAATGTTCGATGAACGTGCCGGCGAGGAACCCGCGCAGCGGCAGCGCCGCGAAGGAGATCAGCAGCACCAGCCAATAGCCGCGCCCCGCCGACATCTTCATCGCGACCAGCGCCGCGACGATCATCACCGCCTGCGCGACGACCACGGTGGTCGCGGTGAACAGCGCCGCATTGCCCTTGCCCGCGCCGACCACCGCGAGGCTGTAGAGCGGCAGCATCGCGCCGTTGCCGAGGTGGAAACAGGCGAGCGCGGCGGCGAGGATCAGCATCGGCTTGTTGGCGAGCAAGGTCTTGAACCCCTCCGCCTGACCGCCGCTCTTGCCGTCGTCGTCGGCCTCGCCGTTTTCGAGACCGCGCGCCGCCTGATGGTCGATCGCGCGTTCCGGGATCATCAGCACGCTGATGATCGCCAGCACGCCGAAGGCGGCGGCGAGGTAGAAGATCGCCGGCATGCCGAACTTCCAGCCGAGGAAACCCGACAGCCCTGCGCCGATCATGTTGCCGGCGTGGTTCCAGGCCTGGTTGCGGCCGTTCTGCGCGTTGAAGCCGCGCTGGCGGACGACGCCGAGCGTCATGCCCGTCACCGCCGGGCCGATCGCCGCGCCGGCGATCGCGGTCGCCACCTGGCTGACCGTCACCACCCATCCCGATTGCGACAGCAGGATCAGGAACGACGCCATCACCGTGCAGATGCCGGTGACGATCACCACCAGCCGCTTCTTCTCGGTATGATCGATGAACGCACCCGCCGGCACCGTCATGATCATGCCGGCGACGCCGCCCGCCGACATCACCGTGCCGATCGGCCCCGACGTCCAGCCGCGCTGCTGGAGGAAGACGCCGAGGAACGGCCCGATCCCCGCCTGCATGTCGGCCATGAAGAAATTGAGCGCCTGGAGCGCCGTCGTCGCCCGTTTCCGGTCGTTCGATCCTGTCGCGGATGATCCGGTAAGTGCCTGCGTCGCCATGCCTTGCCCTCGGGTTCGAGGGGCTCAACTCGATCAGGCCGGTTTGGCCGCATCGACTTCTGGCGCTGGCGTTTCAGCACGCCGCCATTTTGGAGGATTATGTAGCAACTTAAGTTACTTAGCCTTAAGATGAATTCGGTGTCATGTGCGCCTTGCGCGAGGCCGATTGACACCGCTCGCGCTGCCGGCTCAACCTGCATCATCACCAGCCGGAGCCCTCATCCATGCGTCTCGTTCGTGCCGCCCTGTTGCTCGGGGCCGCGCTCCTGCCCCTCGCCGCCACCGCCCAGAGTGTTCCGCAAGCCGCCACCGCCGCCGTCAAGCCGATCGCCTTCACCGAACGCACGCTCGCCAACGGTCTGCGCGTCTATGCGCTGCGCGACACCGGCACGCCCAATGTCGCGGTGCAGGTCTGGTACGACGTCGGTTCGAAGGACGATCCGCGCGGCCGTTCGGGCTTCGCGCACATGTTCGAACATCTCATGTTCAAGGCGACGCGCAATCTCGTCTCCGAACAGATGGACCGGCTGACCGAGGATGTCGGCGGCTACAACAACGCCTCGACCAACGACGATTACACCAATTATTACGAGGTGATCCCGGCCAACCACCTGCAACGGCTGCTGTTCGCCGAAGCGGACCGGATGGCGAGCCTGGTCGTCGAGCCGAAGAGCTTCGCCTCCGAGCGCGACGTGGTGAAGGAGGAGCTGCGCCAGTCGACGCTCGCCCGCCCCTATGGCAAGCTCTTCTCCACCTATCTGTCCGCCGCCGCCTATACGACGCATCCCTATGCGCGCTCGACGATCGGCAGCATCGAGAATCTGGAAGCCGCGTCGATCGACGACGTCCGCGCCTTCCATGCGACCTATTACCGGCCGGACAATGCGATACTCGTCGTCGCCGGCAATTTCGATCCGGCGCAGCTCAACGCCTGGGTCGACCAGTATTTCAGCAAGATCGCCAAGCCGTCGACGCCGATCCCGCGCGTCACCGTGCAGGAGCCGCCGCGCACCAAGGCGGTCCGCTACACCGTCTACGAACCCAATACGCCGCTGCCCGCGGTGCTGATGAGCTGGCACGTCCCCGCCGATCGCGACGCCGACATTCCGGCGCTGACCGTGCTCCAGACGATCCTGTCGACCGGCGAGAGCAGCCGGATGTACGAAAGTCTCGTCTATCGCGACCAGCTGGCGCAGGACGCCTCCGCCTTCCTCGACAGCAAGCAGGGCACTGGCAACCTCATCGCTTATGCGATCCTCGCCGGCGGCAAGACGGTGGAACAGGGCGAGGCCGGCCTCGCGCGCGAGATCGCGCGCTTCCGCGACGCGCCGGTCAGCGCCGCCGAACTCGCCGAGGCGAAGAACGAGATCCTCACCGCCGCGATCAAGAGCCGCGAGACCGCCGAGGGCAAGGCGCGCATCCTCGCCTCGTCGGTGATCATCGACGGCGATCCGCGCGCCGCCGACCGTCAGCTCGCCGAAATCGCCCGCGTCAGCGCCGCCGACGTGCAGCGCGTCGCGCGCCGCTATCTCGGCGTCGAGCAGGCGGCGACGATCCGCTACCTGCCCGACACCGCCAAGCCGGCCGGGCAGAGCGGCGACCAAATCGCCGTCGCCGCGACCGTGCAGACCGCGCCGCTCACCCCGCCCGCGCAGATCGCGATCGTCACCCCGGCGAGCGCGGCGGAGCGTATCCAGCCGCCCGCCCCCGCCGCGCCGGTCAAGGCCAATCTGCCGCAGCCGGTCGAGACGCGGCTCGCCAACGGGCTGCGCGTCATCACCGTCGAACGCCACGACCTGCCGATCGCCACCGCCTATCTGGTCGCCACCGGCGGGCAGATGCTCGACCCCGTCGACCGTTCGGGCGTCAGCAACCTCGCCGCGACGCTGATGACCAAGGGCACGACCACGCGCTCGGCGACCGAGATCGCGCGACAGGTCGAAAGCCTCGGCGGCTCGATCGGCGCCGGCTCGGACAACGAGGGCGGCAGCGTCTCGGTGACGGTCAAATCGGATCAGCTCGCGCCGGCGATGACGATCCTCGCCGATGTCGCGACGCATCCGGTGTTCGCACCCGAGGAGCTCGAACGCGCCCGCGCGCAGCAGGTCGATGCGGTCACCGTCGCGTTCAAGAATCCGTCGCAGCTCGCCGCGATGGTCGCCGACCGTGCCGCCTTCGGCGCATCACCGTTCGGCGCGCCCGGTGGCGGTACGCCGACCTCGCTGAAGGCGATCAGCCGCGGTGACGTCACCGCCGCCTATGCCCGCACCTGGCGCCCCGATCAGGCGACGCTGATCCTGGTCGGCGACGTCACCCCGGCGCAGGCCAGGGCGCTCGCCACCGCGCAGCTCGGCCAGTGGCGCGCGCCTGCTGGGGCGGCGGCCGCGCCGGTCGCGCTCGCCGCGCTGCCCGCGCCGCGGACGATCGTCGTCGACATGCCCGGCGCCGGTCAGGCCGGCGTCGTCGTCGAACGCCCGGCGATCCCGCGCGCCGATCCGCGTTACTATCCGCTCGCGGTGGCCAATACCGTGCTCGGCGGCGGCTTCTCGTCGCGGCTCAACCAGGAGGTGCGGATCAAGCGCGGCCTCGCTTACGGCGCGTCGAGCGGCGTCGATGCGGCGCGCGCGGTCGGCAGCTTCGCGGCGCGGACCCAGACCAAGAACCCCACCGCCGCCGAGGTGGTGACGCTGATCACCGCCGAGATGGCGCGGATGGGCGCAGCGCCGGTGCCGGACAGCGAGCTGTCGACACGCAAGGCGGTGCTGGTCGGCAATTTCGGGCGGACGGTCGAGACCACCGGCGGCATCGCCGGGCTGATCGGCGGCTATGTGCTCGACGGCGTGCCACTCACCGAATTGCAGAGCTACACCAGCAAGGTCGAGGCGGTGACGCCGGCCGCGGTCCAGTCCGCGGCGGTCGCGCTGCTCGACCCCAAGGCGGCGAGCGTCGCGGTGGTCGGCGACGCCAAGCAATTCCTCACCCCGCTCAAGGCGGCGCGTCCGGACACCGAGACGTTGACCGAGGCGCAGCTCAACCTCGACAGCCCGACGCTGCGCTAGGCCGCCCCGTCCGGCGGCGGGCGACGCGCAACCGGATGTAAGCTATTGGCGGCCTATGCCGCTGCCGATGCAGACGATCCGCCTGATGACCCGGCGCTGGCGCGCGCTCGCCGTGCTGGCGCTGGGTGTCGCGGTGTTGCTCGCCGGGCTGTCGGGCTGGCGGGCGATCATCGCGCATGGCGGCGCGGCGCCGCCGCTGCCCGCGCCCGCCGGCTATGAGGCGGAGGATCATTTCCCCGGCGCGGCGCTGCTCTACGCCGCCATGCCCGCCATCCCCGACGGCGAGCGCGCCGCACCCGCGGTCGGCGTCACCGGCACGACCGCGCTGCCCGCCGCGCCGATCCCGCCCGCCGCGCTCGCCGCCGCCTTGCGCGCGGGCGGCAGCAATGCGGCGCCCTTCACAATGGCCGCGGCGAGCGCGCAGGACCGCGGCCGCGCGCTCGAATGCCTTACCGCCGCGATCTATTACGAGGCCGCCTCGGAATCCGACGCCGGCCAGTCGGCGGTCGCGCAGGTAATCCTCAACCGCGCGCGCCACCCCGCTTTCCCCGCGACGGTATGCGGCGTCGTCTATCAGGGGTCGGAGCATGCCGGCTGCCAGTTCAGCTTCGCCTGCGACGGAGCCTTGGCACGGGTGCCGTCGCGCAGCGGCTGGGCGCGCGCGGCGCGGCATGCGGCGATGGCGCTCGCCGGCTATGTCTTCACGCCGGTCGGGCTGGCGACGCATTACCACACTTATGCCGTCACGCCGGCATGGAACCGCGGCATGGTGATGACCGACGTGGTCGGCGCGCACCTGTTCCACCGCTGGAAGGGCTTCTGGGGCACCGGCGCCGCCTTCGTACAGCGCTATCGCGGCGGCGAGCCGCTCCCCGGCCCGCATCTGCGCCTCAGCGAGCCGCCGCTCGTCCCGCCGCCGACGCTGATCGCCGCCGCCGCCGCCGCGCCGCTGCCCGTCGCGCCCGGTGCCGCGCCGCCGCCGCAACCGGTCGCGACGCCAACGCCCGACCTGCTGCCGCCCGCCTCCACCGTGCTCGACAAGTGGAAGGATTCGGGCAAGCCGCTTAGTTAGTATGGCCGACTTGGCTAACTTAAAGCGACATATTTGTAGCAAAATCAGGACCGTTCGATACAATGTCCAGAGACCTTCTAACATCTTAAAAGAAAATAATATAATTTTCGATGCTGATTGCTATTTTGCTGTCGATTTTCCTATAAATATGTATCGAACAGAGGATGGATAGAATAATGATTAGTCCCATTGATAATCAACGCGCCGCCGCGTCGCATGACTCAGGCGGGCTCAGCAGAGCGGCTAATTCGATCGTGAAAGAAACACAACAGTCTATCGATCAGCGTGACATCGTCGAACTCTCACCTCGAGCACGTGAATTACACAGCAGAATGTCTTCTAACCAATTGGACCGCGCTTACAAAATTCGCATTGAAGCCGAGGCTATCAGTCGTTCGCAAGGCCTAGAGAGTGGGCGCTATGATTTTTCACATCTGACACATCATGAGCTTGAGACCATTTTGAATGATATTCTTCTTAATCAAGGCGATCCAGATCCCGAAGCAACATCAGGCTTGTCAATGGCGCTCACGATGGACGGAACAGGCTTTGGTGGCGATATGAAAGCCGTTAACTATTTAGAAATAATTAAGAACATGAGAGACGAAAGAAAATACCGGCATGACATAGTCAATATGACGCGATTCCAATCAGCAGAAAGCTTAATTTTAACATATCATTCGACTATGCCAAGCCAGTAAGAATGGTTTGCCTTTTAAGCTCTAATCAAGAAGCTGGTGCTCGCTTCACCGCCGTTGCCACGAGCGTAATATTTAAAGTAATTCGACGACCAAATTGAATTACCCGATAATTCAAGCGGGTTAAACTTATAAACGACCTCATATCCGATGACGTCATCATACGCCCCGCAGATGCTGGGCGCTCGGGCGCTTCCGCAAATAGGCCTCGTTGATGTGATTGCCGAACTTGGAACGGTTTTAATGTATGTTGCCTCACGATAGGTTGAAATGCCAAATTCGTCGACAGTCACTTGAAGGTAAGAGCCCCCATGGCTGTAAGTTGTTGACGTGGCACCCGCAGCAATTGTTTCGGAACCTCCGGTTTCTGATTGCACTTGCACAACTCTGACCGAGGAAACTCCTGGAGCGATACTTGCTGACACCGGGCTAACGGCAGCGATTATTGCCAGACTAAAAGCCATAAAATACTTATAAAGCATTTTTATATCCTTACCTAACGCCGAAAACCATCGGCTCTAGATAGATCACATAGTTGCTAGTGATTCGCAACTTAGTGACATTTAAGCTTCTGCCATAATTTCGTTGCATTAGAAAGGATTGAGAAATCGCCAAATACGAATCTATGCTAAGCATAGCAGTAAGCTGCACTTTACTTTTGGAGCCTTTTCGACGTTAATTTTATCCGATTTGGATATATAAATCTGTCTGCAATTAAGCTCCCGATGTCCTTCCAGCTCAATATCCAAGCGTTTATCGTTCTTCTTCCTATTACCGCACGTTCTTCACATAGCGATCGAACCAGGCGATCGCCCGCGTCCGCACGTCGCTCGCCTGGTCGGGCGCGGTGACGCAATGGCCGGCGTCGGGGTAGATCACCAGGCTGACCGGCACGCCGCGATCCTTGAGCGCATGCCACCATTCGATCGACTGGGTCGGCGGCACCTCGATGTCGCGTTCGCCGACGTAGATGAAGGTCGGCGTCTTCGCCGTCTTGGCGTGATAGACCGCCGACACGTCCTCATAGGCCTTGATGTCGTCGTACATCGTCTTGCCGAAGAACGGCAGCAGCCACTGGTCGATGCCGTTGGTGCCGTAATAGCTCACCCAGTTGGACAGGCCGGCGCCGGCGACGATCGCCTTGAAGCGGTTGGTCTGCGTATTGGTCCACATCGCCATGAAGCCGCCGTAGCTGCAGCCGCCGAGGCCGAGGCGGTTGTCGTCGATCGGCGCGACGCGCTCGACCGCATCGATCCCGGCGAGGATGTCGCGCAGGTCGCCGCCGCCGAAGTCGCGCTTGTTCGCGGCGGTGAACGCCTCGCCCTGGCCGTAGCTGCCGCGCGGATTGGGCAGGAAGACATAATAGCCCGCCTTGAGCAGCGCGCCGTTCATCGATCCCGCCGAGACATAGCCGGGCATCGACGCCGCCGAGGGGCCGCCGTGCACCATCGTGATCATCGGCGCCTTGCCGCCCGCCGGCGCCTCGCGCGGCGCGAGCAGCCAGCCCTGCACGTTGAAGCCTTCGTTGGTCCAGGCGACGCTGCGCGCGCGCGTCATCGCCGGCGCGGCGTCATTGTCGTGGGTGATCTGGCGCACGCCCGCGGCGCCCGTCGCCGCGACCGGCCCCGCATAGATCGCCGGCGCATGCTCGTAGTCCTGCACCACCGCGGCGACGACGCGGCCGTCGGCGCTGAACACCGCGCGGCCGTCGCCCGCGCTGCTGCTCGCCGGCTTGGCGAAGCCCGGCGTCACCGCCGCGCCGGGGGTGAGCGTGCCGAACTGGACCTGATCGCCCGACAGCGTCACGGTGCGCAGGCCCGCCGCGGTCCAGTCGATCGTCGTCACCGTCGACTTGGCGCCCGCGGTAATGTTGCGCGGCGTGCCGCCGGTGATCGGTACGGTGAAGACGTCGCCGCCGATCGAGCCGAAATCGCTCATCAGCCCGCCGATGAAGGCGACGGTACGGCCATCGGGCGAGACGCGCGGCTGGTTGAGCTGCGTCGCCGGCCTGGCGATCGAGCGCACCGCGCCGGTCTGCGCGTCGATCGCGTCGAGCGACGCCACCCACCAATTGTTGTCGCCATTGCCGAGCGCGGTGGTCGCGACGAAGCCGCGACCGTCGGGCGTCCAGTCATATTCGTAGACGTAGCGGCCGGCGGGCGAGATCGGCGTCACATTCGTCGCCGGGCGGGCGATGTCGAACACCGCCAGCCGCTGCTCGTCGTTCTTCTCGCCGATCTCGCCGATCATCCGCACGCCCGCCTGCGTCGCGCCCGATTCCTTGGCGGCACCGAGCGTGACGAGCAATGCGATCCGTTTGCCGTCGGGCGAGACGCGCGGGGTCTGGGCGATGCCGGCGATCGTCGCGATCGTCCGCGTCGTCGTCGCATCGGCATAGATCAGCCGCACCGATCCGGTCTCGCGGCCGAGCAGGACGATGTCGCCGTTGGGCGCGAAGGTCAGCCCGGCATAGCTGCACGTCTTGCACGGATCGATGGTGCGGACGACATGCCCGTCGGCGACCGACCGCACCGTCACGACGCTGCGGCTGCCGTTGCTCTCGATCGCCGCGACGCGATCGCCGGCGGGGGCGATGGCGAGCGCGCCATATTGATGCAGCGCCTGCGCGGCGGCGGGTGCGGCGGTCGAGGCAAGCAGGGCGGCGGCGAGGATCAGGCGCATCGGAACTCCGGCATACGGGCAATAGCCCTGACGCTTAACGCCTCGCCACGCCGCCGCAAGCCGCCGCTAGCGGCAGCGCACGTTGTTGCGATCGACCGAGCGGCCGACCGCCGCACCCGCCGCGCCGCCCAGCAACGTGCCGAGCAGCCCGGAATTGCCCGGCGCGATGATGTTGCCGAGCACGCCGCCGGCGATGCCGCCGACGATCAGGCCGGTCGTGCCGTCGCTGCGCCGGCAATAATATTGGCCATTCTCGCCGCGATAGATGCGATCGCGCGACGACAGCCGGCGTTCGCGATAGCGCGGCCCGTCGACATAATAGCGATCGGCATAATAGCCGCCGTACGACGGATCGACGCGGTTGTAGTCATAGGCAGAATAGCCGCGGTAGCGCGTGTCGGTGCCGTAGCTCGAACAGCCGGCCAGCGTCGTTGCAGCCACCGCCGCCGCCATCATCATCGTCCGCATCGCATCCTCCCTGTTCGTGTCGATGCAAATCAAATGCCCTGTGCAACAGTTGGTTGCATCCCGGGAACGCGCCGGGCGGACCGACGGTTGGTCGGAATACGAAGGAGAGAAGCGATGAAAGACGATCTCAAATCGACCACCGAGACGCGCGACCCCAATCTGTCGACCGAGCATCAGCAGCCCGGCGACGCGCGCCGCCCGAGCGAGACGCTCGACAAGGGTCAGCCCAAGGGCGAGACGATCCCGCGCAAATCGTCGCTGCTCGGCAACGACTGACGGGGCGCACGCCGCGCCCCGCCGGGATCAGGCCGCGCCGGCTGCCTCGCTGAAGCCGCTGCCGCGATCGGCGACCAGCGTCGGCGCCGGGCCGGTGGCGGGGCGCAGCGCTTCCTTCTCGGCGTCGCTCGGCACCGCGGTGGGATCGGGACGGAAGGCGTCGACCGCGCGGCTGTCGTTGCCCGGATGGCTGTCGCCCATCAGGTCGGTGGGGACGTGTTCGGCGGCGGGGTTGCCGGCGCGTTCCTCGAAATGTTTCTCGGTCTCCGCCATGCCGACCGGCGCGGCGGCCATCGTCGCCGGACGCGGCGCGATCGGGCTGGTCGTTCTGTCGCCCGGCACCGCTCCGACGCCGCCGGTCGGCTTCGGCGGTTCGGCAGGCCGACGCGGGCGCGATCCCGGCGCGGGACCGAAGGCCGCCGTCGCCGCGGTCCATGCCGCCGCGCCGGCCGCGAAGGCGGCGAGGCCGAAGCCGAGTCTCTTGTAATCCATCATCACTGTCCCGGTTGCTGCGGTTCGTCGCCCTCCAACGGTGCGGCCCGAAGCCGGGTTCCGCTGCGCGCAGCACGTTGCGATGCGAGGATGATTTCACCCCTGCCCGCTTTGCTATAGGCGAACCGGCAATGCTTTCGCGCCTGGTCCTGACCGATTACCGCAACCATGCGGCGCTGCCGCTCGCGCCCGGTCCCGGTTTCGTCGTGCTGACCGGCGAAAATGGCGCAGGCAAGACCAACGTGCTCGAAGCCGTGTCGCTGCTCGCCCCCGGCCGCGGGCTGCGCCGGGCGGCGCTCGCCGACATGCAGCGGCAGGGCGGCGCGGGTGGCTTCGGCATCGCCGCGACGCTCGCCGCGGCGGCGGGCGATGTCGAGATCGCCACCGGCACACTGCCCGGCGCACCCGATCGCCGCCAGTTGCGCATCCAGGGCGCGACCGCGACCGCCAATACGCTCGCCGAATGGCTGACCGTGCTGTGGCTGACCCCGGCGATGGACCGGCTGTTCGTCGAGCCCGCCGGCGAGCGGCGCCGCTTCCTCGACCGGCTGACGCTCGCGCTGCGCCCCGGCCATGCGCATCACGCGGCACGCTACGAAGCGGCGATGCGCGCGCGCAACCGGCTGCTCGCCGCCGAACTGCCCGCCGATCCCGACTGGCTGACCGCGCTCGAGGCGCAGATGGCCGATCATGGCGGCGCGATCGCAGAGGCGCGTGAAGAGACGGTCGCGCTGCTCGGCGACGGGCTGGCGGCGCAGCCGGAGGGGGTGTTCGCCCGCGCCGCGCTCGCGCTGACCGGCTGGCAGCGCGATGCGGCGGAACTGCGCGACCTGCTGCGCGCCGGCCGCGCGCGCGACGCCGCCGCGGGACGCGCGCTCGCCGGACCGCATCGCGTCGACCTGCTCGTCACGCATCTCGGCAAGCAGCAGCCGGCGGCGCTCGCCTCGACCGGCGAGCAGAAGGCGCTGCTGCTCGGCATCGTCCTCGCCCATGCCGAGCTGGTCGCGCAACGCACCGGCCAGCCGCCGATCCTGCTGCTCGACGAGGTCGCCGCGCATCTCGACCCGCTGCGCCGCGCCGCGCTGTTCGAGCGGCTCGCGGCGCACGGGCAGGTGTGGATGACCGGCACCGAGCCGGCGCTGTTCGCCGCGATCGGCGACGCAGCGACGCGGGTCGAGCTGGGGTAACGGGCGGCGGTGCGCGGGCCTGCATCGACAGGCCTGATTTCCCGTCCTCCCGCCCCTCTGTCGTGATCCCGGCACAGGCCGGGATCCATCGTCACGGAACAGGCGTGAGGCGCGCCGACGCCGGCGTCATCGCAACCATGTTTCCCGGCCTGCGCCGGGATGACGAAAGGAGAGGAGGCCCGGCGCCCACCCCGCCCCATTTCGCTTTCGTTCCGCCCCCGCAATCCCTATATACTCGCTATGGCAGAACCCCAGAATGCGAACGAATACGGCGCCTCGTCGATCAAGGTGCTGAAGGGCCTCGACGCGGTCCGCAAGCGCCCCGGCATGTATATCGGTGACACCGACGACGGATCGGGCCTCCACCATATGGTGTTCGAGGTCAGCGACAATGCGATCGACGAAGCGCTGGCGGGCCATTGCGACCGGATCGACATCCAGCTCAACGCCGACGGTTCGGTCAGCGTCACCGACAACGGCCGCGGCATCCCGACCGGCATCCACCCCGAGGAAGGCGTATCCGCGGCCGAGGTCATCATGACCCAGCTCCACGCCGGCGGAAAGTTCGAGAATACCAGCGACGACAATGCCTACAAGGTGTCGGGCGGCCTCCACGGCGTCGGCGTCTCGGTGGTCAACGCATTGAGCGAATTCCTCGACCTCACCATCTGGCGCGACGGCCAGGAACATTACATGCGCTTCGCCTTCGGCGACGCCGTCGCCCCGCTCAAGGTCGTCGGCCCCGCCGCGCCCGGCCAGAAGGGCACGCGCGTCACCTTCCTGCCCAGCCCGGCGACGTTCAAGATCACCGAATTCGACTTCGAGAAGCTCGAACACCGCTATCGCGAACTGGCGTTCCTCAACTCTGGCGTGCGCCTGTTCCTCACCGATGCGCGCCACGACGAGCCCAAGACGGTCGAACTCTATTACGAGGGCGGCATCGCCGCCTTCGTCAAATGGCTCGACCGCGCCAAGACGCCGCTCTTCCCGGAGCCGATCGCGATCAACGGCCAGCGCGACGAGGTCGGCATCGACGTCGCGCTCGAATGGAATGATTCCTATTACGAGAACGTCCTCGCCTTCACCAACAACATCCCGCAGCGCGACGGCGGCACCCATCTCGCCGCGTTCCGTGCCGCGCTGACCCGCACGCTCAACAATTATGCGGAGAAGTCGGGGCTGCTCAAGAAGGAGAAGGTGACGCTCACCGGCGACGACATGCGCGAGGGCCTCACCGCGATCGTCTCGGTCAAGCTGCCCGACCCCAAGTTCAGCAGCCAGACCAAGGACAAACTGGTCAGCTCCGAAGTGCGCCAGCCGCTCGAATCGCTGATGGCGGACAAGCTCGCCGAGTGGCTGGAAGAGAATCCGGCGCACGGCAAGGCGATCGTCGGCAAGATCATCGACGCCGCCGCGGCGCGCGAGGCCGCCAAGCGTGCCCGTGAACTGACCCGCCGCAAGGGCGTGATGGACATCGCCTCGCTGCCCGGCAAGCTGGCGGACTGCCAGGAGAAGGACCCCGCCAAGTCGGAGCTGTTCCTCGTCGAGGGCGATTCGGCCGGCGGCTCGGCCAAACAGGGGCGCGACCGCCATTTCCAGGCGATCCTTCCCCTGCGCGGCAAGATCCTCAACACCGAGCGAGCACGCTTCGACCGGATGATCTCGAGCCGCGAGATCGGCACGCTGATCCAGGCGATGGGCACCGGCATCGGCCGCGACGACTTCAACGCCGACAAATTGCGCTACCACAAGATCGTCATCATGACCGACGCCGACGTCGACGGCGCGCATATCCGCACGCTGCTGCTGACCTTCTTCTACCGGCAGATGCCCGAGCTGATCACCCGCGGCCATCTCTTCATCGCGCAGCCGCCGCTCTACAAGGCGACCAAGGGCCGGTCGGAGGTCTATCTCAAGGACGATGCCGCGCTCGACGAATATCTGGTCGACGCGGGCGTCTCGACGATGCTGTTCGAAGCGCCGGGCGGCACGCGCTCGGGGGCGGACCTCAAGAGCCTGCTCGATCATGCCCGCCGCATGCGCACGCTGATGCGCTATGTGCCGCGCCGCTACGATCCGGTGATCATCGAAGTGCTGGCGCTCGCCGGTGCGCTCGACCCCGAGTTCAGCCGCGACCAGCGCGCCGCGACCGTCGCCGAGGTGACGCGCCGGCTCGAATCGGGGGACGAGGAGGCGCGCTGGACGGCGCGGCTGACCGAGGACGGCGGCATCCACTTCGAGCGGCTGTGGCGCGGCGTCACCGACCATCATATCGTCGAGGCGAGCTTCCTCGCCAGCGCCGAGGCGCGCAAGCTGCACGGCCTCGCCGCCGAACAGGCGGACAGCTTCGTCGCGGCGGGCCGGCTGATCCCGATCAAGGGCGCCGCTGCCACCGCCGAAGCCGAGCCGCTGCCCGACAACGGCGACGAGCCGGAGGAGAATGCCGGCCAGATCGGCAGCGTCACCGCGACCAAGACGCGCGGCGAAAGCCTCGTCGCGCGGCCATCGCAATTGCTCGACGCGATCCTCGCCGCCGGGCGCAAGGGGCTGGCGATCCAGCGCTACAAGGGCCTCGGCGAGATGAACGCCGAGCAATTGTGGGAAACGACGCTCGATCCGTCGAACCGGACGATGCTGCGCGTCACCTCGGACGACGTCTCGGCCGCCGACGTGATCTTCACCCAGCTGATGGGCGAAGTCGTCGAACCGCGCCGCGAGTTCATCCAGGACAATGCGCTGAACGTCGCCAATCTGGATGTGTAAAGGTTAGAGCCGGCGATAATTGAAGCGCCACACCGTCGGCTCGCCGAATCAGCGCGCGAACAGAGTTTGTGGGAAAATCCTGTCGACCGCCCCGGCGAAGGCCGGGGCCCAGTTGGGAAACTGTGGTAAGTCTCCCGTGAGCTTTACCCTGCCGGACCCCGGCCTTCGCCGGGGTGGAGCATCGGAAGGACATACGGGAAGACGTCCGCCAAAGCGCGCCCTCACAGGCGCCAACGTCTCATCGAACCGGCAGACCGTCGCGCTACCCTCAAGCCGCGCGGCGCGTCATCCCCAGCCAGTCGCGCGCCTGGCGCTGCGCCAGCGCGATCTCGCGCGCGGTCATGTCTTCGGCGACTTCGGCGCGCGCGCCGGCCGCGTCACGGAAACCGGCGACCGCGGCGAGGTTGAACCATTTATGGGCTTCGATCAGGTCGACGCCCGCGCCGGCGGTGCCGGTCTGGTAGCAGATGCCGAGGTCGTACAACGCCTCCGGCTGGCCCTGCATCGCGTCGGCGATGCGGCTGTCTAGCAGGAACTGCGCGCTTTTCGAACTAATGCCCATTGGTTGCCCCCATCGATCATGAGGGCAAATTGCGCGATTCGTCCTGAAAAATGGTTAACGGCGCAGGAACCGCACGTTTCAGCCGATCGGCTCGATCGCGACGTTATCGATCAGCCGCGTCGCGCCCATCCGCGCGGCCGCGAGCAGCCGGCGCGGGCGATCCGCCGCCGGCGATTCCGCGAGCGTCTCGGCATCGGCAAGCGCGATATAGTCGACGGCGAAGCCGGCCGCGTGGAGCGCCGCCCGCGCCTCCGCCAGCGCCGCCTCGACATCGTCGCCGCGCCCGATCGCCCGCGCCGCGACGCCGAGCGCGCGCGGCAAGGCGACGGCCTTGGCCCGCTGCGCATCGTCGAGATAGATGTTGCGCGACGACAGCGCGAGGCCATCGTCGTCGCGCTGGATCGGCACGCCGACGATCTCCACGCTCATGTCGAGATCTGCGACGATGCGGCGGATCACGGCGAGCTGCTGGAAATCCTTCTCGCCGAAATAGGCGATGTCGGCGCGCGTCTGGTTGAACAATTTGGTGACGACGGTGGCGACGCCGTCGAAATGCCCGGGCCGCGCCGCGCCGTCGAATGAGTCGCTGACCCCGCTCACCGTCACGCCGGTGGCGAAGCCCGCCGGATACATCGCCTCGACCGGCGGCAGCCAGACGCCGTCGCAGCCGTGTTCGGCGAGCAGCCGCACGTCCGCCGACTCGCGGCGCGGATAGCGGGCAAGGTCCTCGTCCGGCCCGAACTGCTTGGGATTGACGAAGATCGAGACGATCACCCTGGTCCCCGGCCGCCGCGCCGCCTCGACCAGGGCGATATGGCCGGCGTGCAGCGCGCCCATCGTCGGCACCAGCGCGATCGTCGCGCCCTCTGCGCGCCATGCGGCGACCGCCGCGCGCAGCCCGTCCAGGTCTCGGATCGTCAGCACCGTTTAATCCCTCGAACAATGAGCGCGCGGCTTCTATGAAGAGCGTCGTGACCGAGCAACCCGCCAGCATCGATAAGGAACGAACCGTGCCCGCAGGGCCACACGTCATCGTCTTCGCCAATGAGAAAGGCGGCACCGGCAAGTCGACGACTGCCGTCCATGTCGCCATCGCGCTCGCCGCCAAGGGCGCGAAGGTCGCGTGTTTCGACCTCGACCATCGCCAGCGCACCGTCGGCCGCTATCTCGACAATCGCGCCGCCACGATCAAACGCACCGGCAGCGCGCTGCCGATGCCGGTCCATGCGACGCACGACGGCGAAAGCGAGTCGGTGTTCGAGGAGACCTGGGGCCGCCTGTCCGAGGGCGCCGACTTCCTGATCGTCGACACGCCCGGTCGCGACGATTATTTCGCCCGCACCGCCGCCGCGCTGTCCAACACGTTGGTCACGCCGATGAACGACAGTTTCGTCGACTTCGACCTGATCGGCCAGGTCGATCCCGAGACGTTCAACGTCACCCGGCCGAGCTTCTATTCGGAACTGATCTGGGATGCCCGCAAGCAGCGTGCGCGCGCCGACGGCACGCAGATCGACTGGGTGGTGCTGCGCAACCGCCTGCAGCATATCGAGGCGCGCAACATGCGCCGCGTCTCCGATGCGCTCGGCCAGCTCGCCAAGCGGGTCGGCTTCCGCATCATCCCCGGCCTCGGCGAGCGCGTCATCTATCGCGAGCTGTTCCCGGCCGGGCTGACGATGATCGACTCCAAGGAGTTCGGCGCGATGGGCCTCGGCCATGTCGCCTCGCGCCAGGAGCTGCGCGAGATGATGAGCGCGCTGCAACTACCCGAGCACAGCACGCCGGTGGTCGCCGCGTGAAGTGGCTGCTCGCGATCGCGTTGATCTGGTTCGCCTGGCGCTACCTCAAGCCCGCCCCGAAGCCGGCGCGGCTGACCGAGACGCAGCGCGCCCGCCGGCTGCTCGGCCTGCGCGCCGACGCTGACGAGGGCGAGATCCGCGCCGCGCACCGCCGCCTCGTCGCCGAGGCGCATCCCGATCGCGGTGGTTCGTCGGAGGCGAGCATCGAGCTCAACGCCGCGCGCGACCTGCTGCTCGGCGCGCTGCGGCGGGGCTGATGGCGCATCGTCTGTCGCCGGCGATCCTGCGCGAATATGACGTGCGCGGTACGGTCGGCCGCAACCTCGGCACCGACGATGCGCGCGCGATCGGGCGCAGCTTCGCGACGCGCGTCCGCGCCGCGGGCGGCCGCCGCGTCGCGGTCGGCCGCGACGGCCGCCTGTCCTCGCCGGACCTCGAAGCGGCGCTGGTCACCGGGCTGACCGCGGGCGGCATCGACGTCGTGCGGATCGGCATCGGACCGACGCCGATGCTCTATTTCGCCGAGGCGACGCTCGCCGTCGATGCCGGCATCCACGTCACCGGCAGCCACAATCCGCGCGACGACAATGGCTTCAAGATGGTGCTCGGCCATCGTTCCTTCTACGGCGCCGACGTCCAGGACCTCGCGCGCATCGCCGCCGGGGGCGCGTGGAGCGAGGGCGCCGGTCAGGTGACCGAGGTCGACGTGCTCGACTCCTATGTCGCGCGGCTGCTCGCCGGGCATCGCGGCGGCGCCTATCGGATCGGCTGGGATTGCGGCAACGGCGCCGCCGGCCCGGCGGTGGCGCGGCTGACCGCCGCGCTGCCCGGCGAGCATCACCTGCTCTACACCGAGGTCGACGGCCGCTTCCCCCACCACCATCCCGATCCGACCGAGGAGCATAACCTCGCCGATCTGAAGGCGTTGGTCCGGCGCGAACGGCTCGACTTCGGTATCGCCTTCGACGGGGACGGCGACCGGATCGGCGCGGTCGACGGCGACGGCCGCGTCCTCTGGGGCGATCAGTTGCTCAGCCTGCTGATCGAGCCGGTGCTCGCCGCCTGCCCCGGCGCCGCGGTCGTCGCCGACGTCAAGACCTCGCAATTCGTCTTTGATCGCATCGCCGCGCTCGGCGGCGTGCCAATAATGGGCCCGACCGGTCACAGCCTGATGAAGGAGGCGATGATCGCGCACGACGCGCCGATCGCCGGCGAGCTTAGCGGCCATATCTTCTTCGCGCACGACTGGTACGGTTTCGACGACGCGCTCCACGCCGCGGTGCAGCTGATCGGCGCGGTGGCACGCAGCGGCCGCTCGCTCACCGCATTGCGCGCGGCGATGCCGCCGCTGGTCAACACGCCCGACCTGCGCTTTCCGGTCGATCCGGCGCGCAAGTTCGCCGCGGTCGACGCGATCCGCGACCGGCTCGTCGCCGCGGGGGTCGAGGTGGTGGCGATCGACGGCGTCCGCGTCACCACGCCGCATGGCTGGTGGTTGCTGCGCGCCTCCAACACGCAGGATGCGCTCACCGCCCGTGCCGAGGCGCACGATGCGGCGGGGCTCGCCACGCTGCTCGCGGAGATCGACGCCGCGCTCGCCGCCGAAGGGTTGGCGCGTGATTGACAGCCACCGCGCAGCCGATAGGCTCGGCACCATGGTGGGGACCTATGATGCCGAACGCGCGGTCGACAGCTTCCGCTCGAGCACCAATCGCTGGCTGTTCGGCAGCTTCACCGGCTGGCTGACCATCCTGTCCTGCGCGATCGGCGTTGGCCTGGTGGTGATCGCGGTGCGCTGGCTGCAGAATCTGGCCGCCGCCTATGAGATCACCGACCAGCGGCTGATCGTGCGCCGCGGGCTGGTAATGAAATCGATCGACGAGATCGAACTCTATCGGATCAAGGATGTGCGGGTCGACTATTCGCTGGTCAACCAGATCACCGACATCGGCACGATCACCATTACCTCGAGCGACCGGACGACCGGCAATGCGCAATTCGTGCTGCGCGACATCCCCGCCGCGCGCGAACGCCGCGAAGGCATCCGCAAACTCGTCGACCGCGCCCGCCGCCTGCGCGGCGTCCGCGAGATGGATATCGACGACGAGCGCGATTACCGCTGAATAGACTATGGCGCGAACGGTGGGGCGGAGATCAGCACCCAAGTTCCGCAAGGTAAAACTCTGGAACAGCCACCACACAGGTTAAGTCAGTATTCCCGCGCAGGCGAGACCTCTGCGAAAGTTTCGAAACCGCCCCGGCGAAGGCCGGGGCCCAGTTGGGAGGCCGTTGCAACTGATTGCAAAGCTTCATCAAACTGGACCCCGGCGTGCGCCGGGGTGGTACGTGAGCAGGTAAGGTTGCTACTTTCGCAGAGGTCTCGCGCAGGCGAGAATGCAGTGGCGACGCGGAACAGCCGTCTATGGCACGAAGAACACTGGGCTCCCGCTTTCGGGGGAGCACCGATGCTGGGCCGGCCGTTCTCTTTGAGACGGAAAGCTATCCAGCAACCCCGAATGCCCCCATCGCGACACCCCCTCCGCGCCTCCGCGTGAACTCATTTTGAGGACCGCCCGCCGAGCGATGATGATCTCACGCGAAGACGCGAGGACGCGAAGAAGGGAGTTCACGCGGAGGCGCGGAGGGGTTTCGCGGCTTCGCGCGATCACAGCGACGTCAGCCACTCGCCGTTCCGGCACCCGCCGGACGCAAGGCTGGCAAAAGTCGCGGCGAGCGCCCATTTAGCAGGTAATGCGTCCGACCCCCCAGATCATCCGCGTCATCGACCTCGAAACCACCGGCAGCGCACCGCCCGCACATGGCGTGTGCGAGATCGGCTGGCAGGATGTCGCGCTCCAGCCCGGCGGCCGGTGGGAGCTGGAGGGCGAGGGCGGGGCGATCCTCGTCAATCCGGGGCGCGCGATCCCGCCGATCACCCAGGCGATCCACCATATCCTCGACGAGGATGTCGCCGACGCCCCCTGGTGGCACGATGTCGCGCGCCGCGTGCTCGACCCCTATCCGCGCCGCCTCGCGCTCGCCGCGCATCGTGCCGATTTCGAGCAGCAATTCTGCACGCCCAACCTGACCCATGGCCAGGACTGGATCTGCACGTGGAAATGCGCGCTGCGGCTGTGGCCCGATTCGCCGAGCTTCTCCAATCAGGTGCTGCGCTACTGGCGGCGGCCGGCGGGGCTCGACCAGAGCCGCGGCCTGCCCGTCCACCGCGCCTTCCCGGACGCCTATGTCACCGCGCATCATCTGCGCGACCAGCTCAACGAGGCGAGCGTCGCGCAATTGCTCGAATGGTCGCGCGATCCGGGGCTGATCCCGCGCGTCCGCTACGGCCCGCACCGCGGCAAGGCGTGGAGCGAGCTCGACCATGAGAGCCTGATGGCCTTCCTGACCGATCGCGATCCCGATATCCGCTTCACCGCCAATGCCGAGATGGACCGGCGCAGCGGCGGGGGCGCGGTCGGCAAGCCCAGCGCGCAGGATCTGCTGCTCTAGCCTGGGTTGACGGCTTTACCGGCAGCATCGCTGGCGTAACGACATCGGCTCGCGTAAGGCTGGGCGGTGCTGAGCAAAGTCCGCAATCCATTCATCATTTCGGAAGGCCGGCTCGGCCGCGCGCTGGTCGTCTTCATGGCGCTCGGGTTTCTCGCGCTCGTCGCCGCGGGCGCCGGTGCGGGCTGGGCGTCGCGGCAGAACGAGGCGCATACCGCCGCCGTCGCGCATACCTATCAGGTCGAGTTGGCGATCAGCAACGCGCGTCGCCTCATCGAACAGGGCGAGGCGTCGCGACGCGGCTATCTGCTCACCGCCAACCCCGACTATCGCGACGCCTATCACCGCTGGTCGGCCGCCACCCCGGCGGCGCTCGCGCGCATCGCCGATCTCACCCGCGACAATCCCGACCAGGTCGCCGCCCTGAAGCTGTTGCAACGCGAGGTCAGCGCGTTGCTCGCGCAGCGCGCGCGGACGATCGGTCTGATCGACAGCGGTCATGCCGATACCGCCACCACCTTGTTCCGCACCGAGGCGAGCGTCCGCCGGCTGACGACCATCCGCGATACGTTCGAACGGATGGCAGTCACCGAACGCCGCCTGCTCGCCCAGCGCGATGCGGCGCAGCAGGCGAGCGTGCGCGCCTTCTATATCATCCTCGGCGTCGCCGCGGTGCTGCTCGCGCTCGTCGCGCTCGCCTCGCTGCTCACCATCATCGGGTACACCCGCGATCTGTCGCGGTCGCGCGACCGGCTGCGCGACTTCAATGAGCGACTCGAGGAGACGGTGCACGAACGCACCTCCGACCTCAGCCGTGCCAATGAAGAGATCCAGCGTTTCGCCTATATCGTCAGCCACGATCTGCGCTCGCCGCTGGTCAACGTGATGGGCTTCACCGCCGAGCTCGCCGCCGCGACCACCCCGCTCGCCGAGCTGGTCGACCGGGCCGAGGCGGAAGCGCCGCAGATCGTCAGCGACGAGGCGCGGCTCGCGGTGCGCGAGGATCTGCCCGAGGCGATCGGCTTCATCCGCACTTCGACGCAGAAGATGGACCGGCTGATCAACGCCATCCTCAAACTGTCGCGCGAAGGCCGCCGCGTCATCACGCCTGAGCCGATCGATCCCGCCGCCATCGCCGATACCGTCGCCGGATCGATCCGCCACCTGCTCGACGACCGCGGCATCAGCTTTTCGGTACGGCGGCCGATGCCGTCGCTGGTCACCGATCGCGTCGCGATCGAACAGATCCTGTCGAACCTGATCGAGAATGCGACCAAATATCTCGAACCCGGCCGCCCCGGCGTCATCACCGTCTCCGGCGAGGCGAAGCGCGACCGCGTCATCCTGTCGGTGACCGACAACGGCCGCGGCATCGATCCGCGCGATCACCAGCGCATCTTCGACCTGTTCCGCCGCTCCGGCCGGCAGGACCAGCCCGGTGAGGGAATCGGGCTGGCGCATGTCCGGGCGCTCGCCTATCGGCTCGGCGGGACGATCGACGTCGATAGCGAACCGGGCCGCGGATCGACATTTCGCCTCAACCTTCCAAAGACATACGTCAGTCAGGACAGCGCTGCATGAATGCCCATCAATCCGTCGGCATCGTCATGATCGAGGATGACGAGGGCCACGCCCGGCTGATCGAGAAGAACATCCGTCGTGCCGGCATCCTCAACGACATCCGCCATTTCACCGACGGCACCCAGGCGCTGCACCATCTGTTCGAGGCGGAGGACGGCCCCGCCAAGAACGGCCCGGCGCTGATCCTGCTCGACCTCAACCTGCCCGACATGAGCGGCACCGACATCCTCCAGCGGATCAAGGCGGAGGGCAGCCCGCTCAAGCGCACCCCCGTCGTCGTGCTCACCACCACCGACGACAAGATCGAGATCCAGCGCTGCTACGATCTCGGCTGCAACGTCTACATCACCAAGCCGGTCAATTACGAAAGCTTCGCGCAGGCGATCCGCCAGCTCGGCCTGTTCCTGTCGGTGATCCAGGTTCCCGCCTTCGAGGGTCATTGATCTGACCGACCCCGCCCTCCCCAGCGTTTTGTACATCGACGACGACGATGGTCTGCGCCGCCTCGCCGCGCGCGGGCTGGAGCGGCGTGGCTATCGTGTCACCACCGCGGCGGGGGGCGCCGAGGGGGTCAGGCTCGCCGCCGCCGCGCCGTTCGACCTGATCGCGGTCGATCACTACATGCCGGACATGGACGGGCTCGACACGCTCGCGCAGCTCGCCGAGCTGCCGGCGATGCCGCCGGTCGTCTACGTCACCGGGTCGGACGAGGGGCGGATCGCGATCGCCGCGCTCAAGGCGGGGGCGGCGGATTATGTGGTCAAGTCGATCGGCGACGATTTCTTCGACCTGCTCGCCAACAGCTTCGGCCAGGTGCTCGACCGCAGCCGGCTGGCGCGTGAGAAGGCGCGGGTCGAGGAAGACCTGCGCGCCAGCAACGCACGGCTCGAGGCGCTGCTCGGCGAGGTCAATCATCGCGTCGCCAATTCGCTCCAGCTCGTCTCGGCGATGGTGCGGTTGCAGGCGAGCGCGCTCGCCGATCCGGCCGCGCGCACCGCGCTCGACGATACGCAGCGCCGGATCGCGGCAATCGCGCAGGTCCACCGTTGCCTCTATTCGGCGAATGACGTCGAGAGCGTCGACATGCGCGACTATCTCGGTTCGCTGATCCGCGAGCTCAACGACACGCTCTCGTGCGACACCGCACCCCATACGCTGCACCTCGACGCCGAACCGATCCGGCTGCCGACCGACAGGGCGGTGTCGCTCGGCGTCATCGTCACCGAACTTGTCACCAACGCGTGCAAATACGCCTATCCCACCGGCGACGGCGGCGAAATCCGCGTCACCATGCTGCGCGAGGCGGAGGGCTTCCGCCTGTCGGTCGAGGATGACGGCTGCGGCATGGCCGAGGGGGCCGCGCCCAAGGGCACCGGGCTCGGCACACGCCTGCTCCAGGCGATGGCGCAGAGCCTGCATACCACGATTCTCTACGAACCGCGCGAGCGCGGCGTCTGCGCGACGGTGCGCGCCGCGATCTAGTCGACCGCCGCCAGCGTCGCGCGGCGGGTCGCTTCGAGCGCGAGGCCGAAAACGACGTGGCTGGCGAGGCCATAGGCATGCGTCGCCGGCGGCGTCTCGGTCGGCCCGGGACCCCAGCCGAAGGCGGGTACGGCGAGATCGTCGAGCAACGTCGCGACGCCCACCCCGAACGCGGTGCCATATCCCGCCTTGGATTCGGGCCATTGCCGCACCGCCAGCGCATAGCCCACGCCGAGCGCCACGCCGGTCGCATAATGGACGAGGCTGCCGGCGGTTTCGCGATGCTTCTGCGTCACGTCCCCGCCGGTCACCGCCTGTTTGGCGGTGTCGGCGGCCTTGACCGTGGCGGGGTCGTCGTTGCTGCCGGTCTGGCCGAAGGCGGAGGCGCTCACCGACTGGAACAGGTTCATCGCCAGGCTGGCGACGAGACCGCCGGCGACGCCGGCGGCAAGGGTCTTGGCGATCGACGGCACGGGCGCTCCTTGGGCTAGATCAGCCCGGACAACGCGCCGTGCCGCAAAAGGATCGGCGAGGGCTCAGGGTTTGCGAAACTTGAGCACGAACTGATCGGTCTTGCCGCGGATCGCGGGATCGAACACCGGCTTGCTGTGATCGTCGGCCGGGTTGGCGAGCACCCGGCTCGCGCCGGCGAAGCGGAAGCCCGCCGATTCGATCTGCCGGCGCACCGCCGCCGGATCGATCCGGTGCCGCGTCTCGGTACCCGACAGGCCGGTGCCGGGCGCATCGGCGTGGTCGATCACCACATAGGTGCCGCCGTGCTTGAGCAGCTTGAACACCGCCGCATCGAAGGCGCGCAGCGCCGGCTCGCCCGCGCCGTTATTGGCGATGTCGTGATAATTCTGCACGGTCCAGAACAGATCGACCGGCTGCGGCGCGGTCGGCAGATCGGTCGCCTGCACCTGGGCGACGACGTTGCCGAGGTTGCGCGCCTGCAACGCCGGCAGGCTCTTGGTCGCGTATTTGGCGCCGGCGGCGGGCCAGAAGGCATAGACCTTGCCCTTCGGCCCGACCACGCCGGTGAAGATCCGCGTCCAATAGCCCGCACCCGGCAGGTAATCGATCACCGTGTCGCCCGGCTTGACCCCGGAGAAGGCGAGCACCGCCGCCGCCTGCCGCCGCGCATCGTCGCCCGCCTGATCGGCGCGCGCCGGATCGGCGAGCGCGCGGGTGATCGCCGGGCCCGCCGGCGCCGCCTTGTCCTGCGCCACCACCGCGGTGGTCAGCGCCGCTGCCGCGAACATCGATAAAGCCAGCCGCATCACTCGTCCTCCTGGATTGGCCGCCCGGCCGCACTAGATGTCACAGCATGACCGATCTTCGCGACGCGATCCAGAGTGAGGTGCATCGGCTGGTCGGGTTCGGCGACGGTGCGGTCGACCTGACCCGCCCGCCCGGCGACGACGGACTGTTCGGCCCCGGTTCGGCGGCGTGGGTGGTGCATGGCGACTTCACCGCGATGATGGCGGGCGGCGTCGCCGCGTTGCTGCTCCAGATGCTCCATCCCGGTGCGCTCGCCGGCGTCTGGGACCATTCCAACTTCCGCGCCGACATGCTCGGCCGGCTGCGTCGCACCGCGCAATTCATCTCCGGCACCACCTATGGCGCGACCGCGACCGCCGAGTCGCTGATCGCGCGCGTCCGCCGCATCCATGATCGCGTCGCCGGCATCCTGCCCGACGGCACGCGCTACAGCGCCAACGATCCCGACCTGCTCACCTGGGTGCATGTCGCCGAGGTCGCGAGCTTCCTCGCCGCGCACCGCCGCTATCGCGACCCCGCCTTCCCCGTCGCCGAGCAGGATCGCTACCTCGGCGAATATGCCGTCGTCGCCGAGAAACTGGGTGCCACCGCGGTTCCGCGCACCCGCGCCGCGCTCGATGCCTATCTCACCGCGGTCCGCCCGCAGCTGCGCGTCGATCATCGCACGCGCGAGGTGGCGCGCGCGCTGCTGCGCCAGCCGCCCGCGCGGCCCGCGATGGCGCCGGCGCAGGCGTTGCTGATGCAGGGCGGCATCGACCTGCTGCCCGACTGGGCGGCGCGGATGCACGGGCTCGACCGCCGGCCGCTCGCCCGACCCGCGGTGCGCGCCGGCATGGCCGGGATCGGCTCGGTGCTGCGCTGGGCGCTGCGCGACGGCTCGGCGAAGCGGGCGGGCCAGCAGGGCTGAGGCCGGCTGCACCGGATCTGCACACGATCCCCGCACAACGCAGACGCCGGCGGCACGCCGCGCAGCATCGCGATCCGTCACACCCGCCTCCCGACCATAAGGAGGCCCGGCATGACGATGCGACGACGAACGATATCGGTGGCAGCCAAGGCGGGGGTCGCCGCGCTGCTGGTGCTGGTCCTCGAACTGATCGTCGATCGCGCGGAGGTGCTGCTGCCGCTGGCGATGCTCGGCTGGCTGATCGCGCTCGCCGCGCTGCGCCCCGCGGTGATCCGCCATCGCCAGCCGCGGATCGCGCTGGTTGCCGCCATGCTGGCGATCGCCGCTTATGCCGATCAGCCCAATCTGCTCGCCTTCTGCCTGTTCCTGACCGCGACCGGACTGGCGGCGACGCTGCCGCGGCGGCGGTTCGACGATGCCGCGAGCTGGGCGGTGCGGCTCGGCAGGCTGGCGCTCGCCGCGGTCGTCGGGCCATGGCGCGATCGCCGACGGCTTGCGCATATCCGCGCGCACCGGCTGCACCCGCGCGTGACGGTGACGGCGGTGGCGGCGGCGCTGATCGTGCCGCTCGGCGGCGCCCTGCTGTTCCTGATCCTGTTCGCCACGGCCAATCCGCTGATCGCCCGCGCGCTCGACAGCATGATCCTGCCCGATATCCGGACGGTGATCTGGCGCACCGCCTTCGCGCTGGCGGTGCTGCTGCCGGTCTGGGCGACACTCCGCCCGGCGGCGGGCGCGACCCGCTGGCAGGCGCCGGGCGGGCAGACCGTGCCGCCGCTGCTCCGGCCGGGCACGCTGATCCTGTCGCTGGCGACGTTCAACGCTGTCTTCGCCATCCAGAACGGGCTCGACCTCGTCTTCCTGTGGAGCGGCGCGGCGCTGCCCGACGGCGTGACGATGGCGGATTATGCGCATCAGGGCGCCTATGCGCTGATCGTCACCGCTTTGCTCGCCGCGGTCTTCGTGCTGACGATGCTGTCGCCGGGCAGCGCGAGCGCCGCCCATCCGCCGATCCGCTGGCTGGTGACGGCATGGATCGGCCAGAACGTGCTGCTCGTCGCGTCGAGCGCGCTGCGGCTGATCGATTATGTCGATGCCTATGGCCTCACCCCGCTGCGGCTCGCGGCGCTGATCTGGATGGCCCTGGTCGCGACCGGGCTGATGCTGATCCTGTGGCGGCTGCTCGGGCAGCGCTCGGCGGCATGGCTGATCAATGCCAATGCGCTGGCGCTGACGCTGGTGCTCGCCGCGTGCAGCGTCGTCGACCTGTCGGCGGTCGCCGCCGACTGGAACGCGCGCGTCGCGCTGGCGAAGGGGCGCAGCGGCCCGCCGCTCGACCTCGCGTATTTCGAACGGCTCGGCCCGGGGGCGCTGGTGCCGCTGGCGATGCTCGAACGCCACGTCGGCTCGCCGCGGCTGCACGACCGGATCGAGCACATCCGCTTCTGGATGCAAACGCAGATGGAAGAGCAGCAATCGAGCTGGAATGGCTGGAGCCCGCGCAACGCCCGCCGGCTGGCTGCGGCCAAAGCGCTGCTCGCGGACCGGGGATCCGGCGCCGCGCCGCCCGCTCGCCGATTGACGGGAGCGCAACAGCCGTGATCCTATGCCCGATGCCGCGCACCGTCCTCGTCGTCGACGACGATCCCCATATCCGCCAGTTGCTCGTCTTCGCCCTGCAGAAGGCCGGCCTCGACACGATCGAGGCCGGCGACGGCGAGGCGGCGCTGGCGCTCGCCGGCAGCCACGCCCCCGCCCTCGTCATCCTCGACATCAACATGCCGCGGCTCGACGGGCTGGAGGTGTGCCGCCGGCTGCGCGCCGGCAGCGACGTGCCGATCCTCTTCCTGTCGAGCCGTGACGAGGAGATCGACCGCATCCTCGGCATCGAGCTCGGCGGCGATGACTACGTCGTCAAACCCTTTTCGCCCCGCGAGGTGGTGGCGCGGGTGATGGCGATCCTGCGCCGCACCGCCGCACGCCCGCCCGCGCTGGAGGACGGACGCAGCCTCGCCCATGGCCGGCTGCGGCTCGATCTCGACGGCTGGCGCGCGCTGTGGGCGGGGCAGGAGGTCGGGCTTACCGTCACCGAATTCTCGATCCTGCGGCTGCTCGCCTCGATGCCCGCCAAGGTGTTCAGCCGCGATGCGATCATCGATCGGCTGCACGGCCCGGGCTTCGCCGTCACCGACCGGACGATCGACAGCCATATCCGCAACCTGCGCCACAAATTTGCCGCCGCGGGCGGCGACGACCTGATCGAGACGCGCGCCGGCATCGGCTATCGGCTCGGCGCCTGCGGCACCGCGTGATCGCGCGCGGCAAGGATTGGGCGAAGCGCCGCTGGCCGCGGTTGCGGCTGCGCACCATCCTGTTCGCGACCTTGTTCTTCGTCGCGGCGCTGCCCGGCTTCGGCGCGGTCTTCCTGCGCGTGTACGAGAACACCCTCGTCCGCCAGACCGAGGCGGAGCTGGTCGCGCAGGGCGCGGCGCTCGCGGCCGCCGCGGCGGCGCAATGGCCGGGCGGCGACGGCCGGCTCTATCCGCGGCGGATCGTGCCGCCCGGCGAGGGCGTCGATCTCAGCCAGACGCCGATCCTGCCCGAACGTCCGTCCCCGGCCCCGGCGGGCACGGTCGCCGCCGACGCCCGCATCGTCGCGCCCCGCCTCGCGCCGATCCTGCGTGCGACGCAGAGGACGACGCTCGCCGGCATCGTGCTGCTCGACGATCGCGGCCAGATCGTCGCCGGCAGCGCGGCGCGCGGCAGCTACGCACAGCTGCCGGAAGTCGCCGCCGCGCTGGCGGGGCGACCGGCGACGGTGCTGCGCCGCAACGGCGCCTATCGCGCCGTCTATCGCTTCGAATGGCTGTCGCGCGCCGCGGCGATCCGCGTCCATCATGCGCGACCGATCGTCGTCGGCGGGCGGGTGGTCGGCGTGCTGCTGCTGTCGCGCTCGGCGCGGGCGCTGTTCCGCGGTCTTTACGAGGATCGCGGCAAGATCGCGATCGGCGTCGCGGCGATCTTCGCCCTGCTGATCGTGCTGAGCGGGGTGATCTCGCGCGGGGTGACGCGGCCGATCGAACGGCTCGGCCAGGCGACGCGCGCGGTGGCAAGCGGTCGCGGCGCGATCCCCGACGTACCGCCGACCGCGGCGATCGAGATCCAGGGTCTCTACGCCGATTTCGCGGCGATGAGTGCGGCGATCGAGCGGCGGTCGCGCTATCTGCGCGACTTCGCCTATGCGATGAGCCACGAGTTCAAGACGCCGCTCGCCGGCATCCGCGGCGCGATCGAGCTGATGCAGGATCATGCCGACATGGCGGCGGCGGACCGCAGCCGCTTCCTCGCCAATGCCGATGCCGATGCCGGGCGGCTCGCGCTGCTGGTGACGCGGCTGCTCGAACTGGCGCGCGCCGATATGGCGGCGCCCGTCGCGGCGGCGACCGACCCGCTCCCGGTGGTCGCGCGTACCGCCGACGCCTATCGCAGCACCGGTTTCAGCATCGCGATCGCCTGGTCCGCGCCGCCGCCCGCCGTCGCGGTGCCCGCGGCCACGCTCGAACATGCGCTCGCGACGCTGTTCGAGAACAGTCGGCAGGCGGGCGCGTCCGCCGCCACGGTGACCGGCGCGTCGACCGCGACGACGGTGACGCTGCGGATCGCAGACGATGGCCCCGGCATCGCGCCCGGCGACGTCGCCCGCCTGTTCGAGCCCTTCTTCACCACCCGTCGCAGCAGCGGCGGCACCGGCCTCGGCCTCGCCATCGCCCGCTCGCTGATCGAGGCGAGCGGCGGGACGATCGCGCTGGCCGAGGCGCGGGCGGCGGTGTTCGAGATCGTTCTGCCGCGGGTCGACGGCTGAGCTGGGTTCGCGCAGAGGCGCGGAGAAGGCAGAGGGGGTGGCAGTAACCGCGCGAGATCTTTGAACTTCGGGACGTCGCCTCGAAGCTGCCGTCACTCCGGACTGGTTCCGGGGTCCACCGTTCCGCAGGCTCGACCGCTCAGGCTCATGAGACACCGTCGATGCCGGAACGAACCGGGCATGACGGATCGAGGCTGCGGCGTTCTCGAACCCGACCCGCCGCTATAGCCGCAGCGCGCCGCCATAAGCCTATCCCCTCTGCGTCCTCTGCGCCTCTGCGCCTCTGCGCGAAACACCGATGCGGTCTCCCGACACGCGAGACGATGATCGACGCGGAGGCGCGGAGGCGCTTTGCTCGCGGCGCCTATTGCTGCGCCACCGGCACCACCGGCAGCAGCACCGCGCTCGGCGTCGCGCCGCCGCGGCGCAGCGTCACCGTCGCCTTGCGATAGTCGGCCGGCTTGGCGAAGAAGATGTTCGGCACATAGGTCTGCGGATTGCGGTCGTAGAGCGGGAAGAGGCTCGACTGGACCTGCACCATCACGCGATGCCCCGGCTGGAAGACGTGGTTCACCGTCGGCAGCCGGAAGCGATAATGCTGCACCCTGTTGGCCGGAATCGCGCTCGGATGCGCGAAGCTGTCGCGGTAGCGGCCGCGGAAGATGTCGAGGCTGATCGGCAGCTGGTATCCGCCCATCTTCGGATCGGTGGCATTCTCCGCCGGATAGACGTCGATCACCTTGACGACGAAATCGCCGTCGGTGCCGGTCGTCGCGGCATAGAGATCGGCGATCGGCGCGCCGGAGACGCGCATCGCCTCGGTCAGCACCGGCGTCGAATAGGTCATCACGTCGGTCCGCCCGTCCGAGCCGCGCTGGTCGCTGACCAGCCAGTCGCCCCAGCGGCCGTCCTTGAAATTGACCGGGCGCGGCAGGTGCGGCACCGGCTTGGCGGGATCGGAGACGTAGCTGTCGCCGCCCGCCGCGCCCTTGGCGAAGCCGAGGCCGCCGTCCGCCTGCAAATAGATCGGCTTGAGCGGCGCGGCGCAGCCCGTCTCGCAGGCGAGCGGCCATTGCGCCAGCCGATCCCAGTGGTTCTCGCCGGTATTGTAGATCGCCGCCTGCGGCAGATTGGCGGGCGGGCCGTCCTTCAGATACTGGTCGAACAACGGCAGCACCATCTGCTCGCGGAATTGCGCGGCGGTGTCGCCGTCCCACTGGAACGGCCCGAGGCTGCGGCCCTCGCGATTGACCTGGCTGTGCCGCCACGGCCCCATCACCAGATAATTGTTGCCCGCCTTGCCCTTCGCCTTCAGCGCTTCCCAGGCGGTGATCGCGCCGTACATATCCTCCTGATCCCACAGACCCTGTTCCCAGATCGTCGGGACGTTGGAGGGGTTGGCGGCAAGCAGCTTGTCGAGCGCCTGACCCTGCCAGAAGGAATCATAGGCCGGATGCTGCGACATCCGCGTCCAATAGGGCAATTGGTCGTAGCCCGACTTCTTCGCCCAGTCGCCCGCCGAGCCGACCTCGCGGAAATTGTCGTAATCGTCCCAACCGCCGGTCGGCGGCACCGTGCCGCCGCCCTTGTAACCGGTCTGCCCGCCGAGCCAGGCGATATTGGCGAGGCGGAAAGCGCCGTAATGGAACCAGTCGTCGCCCATCCAGCCGTCGATCATCGGGCTTTCCGGCGCGGCGACCTTGAGCGCGGGATGCGGCGCGAGCAGCGCCATCACCACGGTAAAGCCCTCGTAGGATGATCCGATCATGCCGACGCGGCCGTTCGACTGCGGCAGGTTCGCCTTGTTCACCAGCCAGTCGATCGTGTCATAGGCGTCGGTGACGTGATCGACCTTGGTCGGGTTGAGCGGCCCGATCACCGGCCGCGTCACGACATAATCGCCCTCCGACCCGTATTTGCCTCGGATGTCCTGATAGACGCGGATATAGCCGCCCTTCACGAAGATCTCGTCGGCGAGCGGCAGCGTCGCCAGCATCGACGTGCTGTCGCTGCGGTTGGCGCGCGCCTTGGCATTGTACGGCGTGCGGGTCAGCACGATCGGCGCGTTGGTTGCGCCCTTGGGGATGACGATTACCGTGTAGAGCTTGGTCCCGTCGCGCATCGGGATCATCACTTCGCGCTTGATATAATCGTTGGCGGTGTCGACCAGCTTGAAATGCGCGGGGATGTCCCCCGCCGGCTGCTGCTGCGCCTGGACGCCGATCGGCAGCAGGGCGAGCGTGGACAACAGCAGGACGGATGCGCGCATGAGGATCTCCGACAGAAGGGATGACCTATGCTAGCGCCTGCCGCCGCCGCTGCAAGCGTCGCGCGGCAGGCGCAGGATCGCGCCGCACGCCGGCACCGCCTCGATCATCCGTTCGAGCGGACGGCCGGCGACATGGGTGCCGATCGCCGCGATCGGACCGCCGTGCGTCACCACCAGCACCCGCCCGCCCTGCGGCAGCGCGTCCCACGCCGCGAGCGCGCGCCGCGACAGCTCGCCACCGGTCTCGCCGCCGCCGGGGCGGAAGCCGTGCGGATCGGTCATCATCCGGTCCATCAGATCGCCCGTCTCCCGCCAGATCGCATCCCACGACCGACCTTCCCAGCTGCCGAAATCGCGTTCTACCCAGCGCGGATCGGCGATCGTCGCTCCGCCGCCGCGCCGCGCCACCCAGCCGGCGAGTCGCCGGGTGCGGATCGCGCCCGAATGGACGATGGCATCGAACGTCTCGACCGCCAGCTCCGCCGCCAGCCGCCGGGCGAGCGCGGCGCCGGCGCGGCTCCATCCCATGTCGGAGCGGCCGTAGCAGCGCCCCGCCCAATGCTGCGCCACCGGCGGATGGCGGACGAGCAGCACCTCGCCGCTCATCGCGCCGCGACGCCGAGCAGCAGCGCGAGTTGGCCGATCGCGACCGCGAAGCCGAGGCCGTCGCCGGTGCTGCCGCCGATCCGCCGCCGTAGGAATCGGGCGAGCGCGGGCAGCAGCACCAGCGCGACCGCGGCCTGGATCGCCACCGCCGTCGGCATCGACCAGGCGAGCGGCGCGGCGCCGGGCACGCTCGCCAGCAGCGCGAGCAGCGCCCGCCGCGGCGGCACCCCGCCGGTCCGCGCCGCCGTTCCCGCGCCGACCGGCGGCAGGATCGCGGCGAGCAGCACCGCCCACAGCCGCCCCAGTGTCGCCGCCGCGACGATCGCCGCCACCGCCAGCGCCGGCGGCAGGGCGACGATCGCGGCACAGCGCAGCGCGACGGTCAGGCCGAGCCCGAGCGCCCCATAGCTGCCGATCCGGCTGTCGCGCAGGATGCGGAGCGCCTCTTCACCGCGGGCATGGCCGCCGAACGCGTCGCAGAAATCGGCGACCGCATCCTCGTGCAGCGCGCCGGTCAGCAGTGCTTCGACGACGAGCGCGAGCAGCGCCGCGATCACCGGCGGCCACAGCATCGCGCTCACCGTGAACACCGTGGCGGTGACCAGTCCGATCGCCGCGCCGATCAACGGCAGCCACGCCATCGCCCGCGCGAAGCCGTCCGCCGCCGCCACCGCGCTCAGCCGCGCCAGCCCCGGCACCGGCAGACGGGTGAGGAACTGCACCGCGAGCAGCGGCGGCGCCCAGGCCGGCGCGCGGCTCAATCGGCGCGCTCGGCGCCGATCGCATCGAGCCGCGCGACATCGGCGAGCAGCGCCGCTGCGGCGTCGACCAGCGGCAGCGCGACCAGTGCGCCGCTCCCTTCGCCGAGCCGCATCCCCCAGTCGAGCATCGGCGTCAGGCCAAGCTGCGCGAGCGCTGCGCCATGGCCCGGCTCGACCGAGAGGTGACCGGCGATCATCGCCCGCTCGCTGCCCGGCGCGAGATGCGCGGCGACCAGCGCCGCCGCGGTGGCGACATAGCCGTCGAGCAGCAGCGTCGCGCCGCGCGCCGCGCCCTCCGCGAAGAATCCCGCCATCGCCGCAATCTCATAGCCTGCCACCGATGCGATCGCGGCGCGGTCGTCGTGGCCGAGCAACGGTGTCGCCCGCGCCACCGCCGCGGTGACGACACAGGCCTTGGTCACGACGATCGCGGCATCGGCGCCGGCGCCGGCACCGACCGCCTCGACCGGCGACAGGCCGGTCAGCAAGGTGGTCAGCGCCGCGGCGGGGGTGGTGTTGCCGATCCCCATCTCGCCCGCGATCAGCAGCGCCGCGCCGTCCGCCACCGCGGCCTGCGCCTCCTCGACGCCGACGCGCCACGCCGCGTCGAACTGCGCCGCCGTCATCGCCGCGTCATGCGCGAGACTGACCGTCCCGTCAGCGACGCGCGCATCGCGGAAGAAGGGCGGCGGCGCGACCGGCCTGGCGCTCGCCACGCCGACGTCGACCAGCCGCAGGTCGCACCCGTGCGCCGCGGCGAGCGCGCTGCTCGTCGCGCGGCCGGCGAGGATCGTCGCCACCATCATGCCCGTCACCGCCGAGGGCCAGGCGGAGACGCCGTCGGCGACGCAGCCGTGATCGCCGGCGAACAGCACGATCCGCCGCGGCCGGGTGCGCGGATCGAGCCGTTGCTGAGTCAGCGCGAGCGATACGGCGATATCCTCCAGCCGGCCGAGGCTGCGACGCGGCTTGGCGAGCGCGTCGAGATGGGCGCGAACATCGTCTTCGGTCATCGGGCGGTCCTTGCCAAAATGATCAGGGCGTCGATTGCCATCGACCGTTCCAATGTAGCGGCAATTCGATCGAGCGCCGCGTCGATCGCCTCGCGCCGGTCGAGCCCGTCCGAAGCGACGCCGAGCGGTGCGAGCAGGTGCGCGCGCGCCTCGGCGCGGTCGAACAGGCCGTGGACGTAGCAGCCGGCGATCCGCCCGTCGGCGACCACCGCACCGTCGTCCGCCCCGTCGGCGAAGCGCAGCAGCGGCGCGGTGCCGGCAGCGACGCGGGTCACCCCGGCGTGGATCTCATAGCCGGCGAAGGCCGCGCCGCCGTCCGCGAACCGTCCCGCGACCGGCCGGACGCGCTTGTCCGCATCGATCACCGTATCGACCGGCAGCAGGCCGAGCCCGGCGACCGTCTCCGCCGGCCCCTCGATACCGAGCGGGTCGGCGATCGTCCGGCCGAGCATCTGATAGCCGCCGCAAATCCCCAGCACGCGCCCGCCGCGGCGGACATGCGCGGCAAGATCGACGTCCCACCCCTGCGCGCGCAGGAAGGCGAGGTCGGCGATCGTCGCTTTGCTGCCCGGCAGCACGACCAAGGCGGCATCGCCCGGCAGCGGCGTGCCCGGCGGGATCATCCGCAGATCGATCCCCGCTTCGTGCGCGAGCGCATCGCAATCGTCGAAATTGGCGATGCGCGACAGCATCGGCACCGCCACCGTGACGCCGCCGCCCGCTGCGCCGCGGCCGAGCGCCACCGCATCCTCCGCCGGCAACAGCGCCGCCTCCGCCAGCCACGGCACGAGGCCGAGGCTCGGCCAGCCGGTGCGGTCCGCGATCGCGGCGAGGCCGTCGTCGAACAGCGTCGGGTCGCCGCGGAATTTGTTGACGAGGAAGCCGTGGATCATCGCCGCATCGTCGGGATCGATCACCGCCTGCGTGCCGACCAGCGAAGCGATCACTCCGCCGCGGTCGATATCGCCGACCAGCACCACCGGCACCCCGGCGGCGCGGGCGAAGCCCATATTGGCGATGTCGTTGCGGCGCAGGTTGATCTCGGCAGGCGATCCCGCGCCCTCGACGACGACGATATCGGCTTGCGCGGCGAGCCGGCGGTAGGCGGCGCAGACGTCACCGAGCAGATCGGGCTTGCGCCGCCAATAGTCGCCCGCGGCAAGCGTCCCCTGCGAGCGGCCGGCGACGACGAGCTGCGACGTCCGGTCGCTCTGCGGCTTGAGCAGCACCGGGTTCATGTCGACGCTGGGGGCGACGCGCGCGGCGATCGCCTGCAACGCCTGCGCGCGGCCGATCTCGCCGCCGTCGGCGGTGACCGCGGCGTTGTTCGACATGTTCTGCGGCTTGAACGGGCGAACGGTCAGGCCGCGATTGGCGAGCGCCCGGCACAGGCCGGCGACGAGCACCGACTTGCCGACGTCGGAGCCGGTGCCCTGCAGCATCACCGCCGCCATGCCAGCCCTCCGATCAGCATCCAGAACAGCAGGCAGGCCATGCCGTAGATGCGCAGCGCGCGCGTCAGATCGGCGGCATCGGGCGCGCGCCCCTGCCCCAGCCAGGCGCGCGCCGCCGGCTCGCCGTCATAGCTGACCGGCCCGCCGAGCCGCCGGCCGAGCGCCCCCGCCATCGCCGCTTCGGGCCAGCCGCCGTTGGGCGAGGCGTGATGCCGCGCATCCCGTGCCATCGTCCGCCAGCCGCCGCCGCCGGCAACGCCGATCAGCACGCCCGCCAGCCGCGCCGGCAGCCAGTTGACGGCGTCGTCGGCGCGCGCCGCCGCCCAGCCGAAGGCGGCGTGACGCGGCGTGCGGTGGCCGATCATCGAATCGGCGGTGTTGATCGCCTTGGCGGCGAACAGGCCGGGCAGGCCGAGCAGCAGGAACCAGCAGGCCGGCGCGATCACCGCATCGCAGAAGCTCTCCGCAAGGCTCTCGATCGCCGCGACCGCGACGCCCGCCTCGTCGAGGCCGTCCGTATCGCGCCCGACGATCATCGCCACCGCCCGGCGCGCCGCGACCAGATCGCCCGCGGCGAGCGGCGCGCGGACCGCCGCGACATGATCGTAGAGGCTGCGCTGCGCCAGCCCCGTCGTCCCGACCGCCACGACGAGGAGCAGGCCCCAGCCCCCGACACCATCCACCAGCCGCTCGATCGCCGTGCCGATCAGCGCCGACAGGCCGACCAGCAGCGCGACCAGCGCGACCCCGGCGATCCGCCGCCGCCCCGCCCCGCCGCGGTTCCAACGTCGCTCGACAAAGTCGATCAGCGCGCCTGCCGCCATCACCGGATGCGGCCAGCGCGCCGGATAGCCGCACACCGCCTCGACGATCAGCATCGCGAGCAGCGCCGGCGCATGCGTCACCGGGCGATCGGCAGGATGAAGCGCTGCCCCGCGGGGGTGATGCCGATCTCGACCGCGACGCCGAACGCCTGTTCGAGCAGCGGCGCGGTCAGCACCGCCTCCGCTGCGCCCGCCGCGACGACGCGGCCGTGGCGAAGCAGCACCGCATCGTCGGCGATCCGCGCGGCAAGGTGGAGATCGTGCAGCACCAGGATCACACCGCTGCCCGCATCGGCGACGCTGCGCAGCCGCGCCAGCACGTCGAGCTGGTGGGCGGGGTCGAGGCTGGCGAGCGGTTCGTCGGCGAGCAGCCAGTCGGGTTCGCCGGCGAGCACGCGGGCGAGCAGCGCGCGGCCGCGTTCGCCGCCCGACAGCCGCTCGACGCCGCGCCGCGCGAAGCCGGTCATGTCGGTCGCGGCGAGCGCCCGCGCCACTGCGGCGCGATCCGCCTCGGTCTCACCCCAGCGGCCGCGATGCGGCAGCCGGCCGAGCCCGACCAGCGTCTCGACGTCGATGTCCCAATGCACGTCCGCCGCCTGCGGCAGCAGGCCGATCGCGCGCGCCCGCACCCGCCGGTCGAGCGCCTGTACGGCGACGCCGTCGAGCCGCGCCGCGCCCTGGTCGGGCACGCGCAGCGCGGCGAGGCAGGCGAGCAGGCTGCTCTTGCCCGCCCCGTTGGCGCCGAGCAGCACCGTCACCCGCCCACGCCGGAACGCATGGCTGACGGCGTCGAGCACGCGCGTCGCGCCGAGCGTCAGGCCAATTCCGTCGGCGATCAATCCGCTCATGCCAGCCTCCGCCGCATGCCGATGAGCAGGTAGAGGAAGAACGGCCCGCCGAGCATCGACATGGCGATGCCGAGCCGCAACTCGCTCACCGTCGGCAGGATGCGCACCAGCGCATCGGCAAGCGTCAGCAGCAGCGCGCCGCCGAGCGCGGCGGGCAGCAGCGTCGCCGACGGGCGATGGCCGGCGAACGGCCGCACCATATGGGGGACGATCAGCCCGACGAAGCCGATCTGCCCCGCCGCCGCCACCGACGCGCCGACGGTCAGCGCGACGCCGGCGATGACGATGCGCTGCAACCGCACCGGATCGACCCCCATCGACCGCGCCGCCTGTTCGCCGAGCGTCAGCGCGTCGAGCGCGCGCCCGGTGGTGAACAGCAGGCCTGCGCCGAGCGCGATCAGCGGCGCGGCGATCCTGACGTCGTCCCAGCTGCGGTCGGTCAGCGCGCCGAGCAGCCAGGTGACGATCTGCGACGAGACGAACGGCGTCGGCGCGAGGCTGATCGCAAGGCTGGTCAGCGAGCCGAAGATGCTGGTCAGGATCATGCCGGCGAGCGTGAACAGGATCAGGCTGCCCGAGCGCCCCGCGATCACCGCGAGCAGCGCCATCGTCAGCCCGGCGCCGATCAGCGCGAAGCCGGGCAGCAGCCACAATTGCGCGGCATAGCCGAGGAACAGCGCGAGCACCGCGCCGAACGCCGCGCCGGTCGACACGCCGAATAGAGCCGGATCGGCGAGCGGGTTGCGCAGATAACCCTGCATCACCGCCCCCGCCAGGCCGAGCGCTGCGCCGACGAGCAGCGCGAGCACGGTGCGCGGCAGGCGCAGCTGGACGATGATGATCGATCGCGGATCGGCGGCGGTCCAGGCGTCCCACGGCACCCACACCTTGCCCGCCGCGACCGACAGCGCCGCGACGCACAGCAGCGCGACGATCAGACCGATGTTGAGCCGCGTCATGCCCCCACTCCCTGCCGCACCTGGCGCAGCCGCGCCATCGCGGCGATGATCGTCGGCCCGCCGCAATTCATCAGCCACGTCGGATAGGCGGCGACGGTGATCCGCCGCGCCAGTCGCCGCACCGCCGGATGCGAGGTCATGCGGTCGTCGCCGACATCCGCCGCGGCGGTCGACAGCAGCACGCGCGGCGGCCGGGCGACGAGATATTCGAGCGGCAGCACGTCCCATTTCTTGAGGCCATAGACCGCGCTCATGTCGCGAAAGCCGGCACGGCGCAGCAGGTCGGCGGGCAAGGTCCCGGTGCCCGGCACCAGCCCGCCCGATTGCCAGATCAGCGCCGGCACCGGCGTCACCGCCGCCGGCCGCGCCGCCGCCGCGATCCGGCCCGCCAGCGCCTCGCCGCGCGCGGCATGGCCGACGACGCGGGCGATGTCGCGCACCTGCGCCTCGCTCTCCTCGACCGTGTCGGGCACCGGATATTGGACGATGCGGATCCTCATCCGGGTCAGCGCGGCGATCGTCGCCGGCGCTACATGCGCGCCGGTGAGCACCAGATCGGGAGCCAGCGCCACCACCTCCTCCGCCGTCCCCGACGTCGCCATGAAGCGCCGCGCCTGCGCGAGCGGGATCGAGGTCGCGCGTGCGTCCTGCGAATAATGGCTGATCCCGGCGATCTGGCGCGGATCGGCGACCTGCATCAGCACCGCATCGACGCACGGATTGATCGAGACGATCCGCGGCGCGCGCGGCAGCGTCGCCGAGGCGAGCGGCACCACCGCCGCGACGAGGGCGAGCGCCCGGATCAATATTCGACGCCCTTCTGCGCCTTGAACCCGGCATTGTACGGGTGGCGGACCTCGGTGAAGTCGGTGACCAGATCGGCGATTGCCAGCAATTCGGGGCGGGCATGCCGCCCGGTGATGCAGATATGCTTGGTCAGCGGGCGGTCTTTGAGAAAGTCGACCACCGGCGCGATGCCGAGCGTGCCGTCGCGCAGCACGATGTTGAGTTCGTCGAGGATGACGAAGTCGACGTCCGGATCGAGGATCATCGCCTTCGACCGCTCCCACGCCGCCGCCGCCGCGGCGATGTCGCGCGCGCGATCCTGTGTGTCCCAGGTGAAGCCCTCGCCCATCACCTCGAAGGTGGCGAGATCGGGATGCGCCTCGAAGAAGTTGCGCTCGCCCGTCTCCCACTTGCCCTTCACATATTGCAGGATGGCGACCTTCATCCCCCAGCCGATGCTGCGGATCGCCATGCCGAAGGCGGAGGACGACTTGCCCTTGCCGTTGCCGGTGTGGACGATCAGCAGCCCGCGTTCGAGCGTGCGGCGCGCCTGCATCTTGGCGCGGGCGGCGGCGACCCGCTCCATCCGCGCATTGTGCCGGGCGTGGTCGTCGGGCGGCGGGACGGTCATCGGCGAAACTCCTCGAAGGCGGCGGCGAGGCGCGCCGCGGCGGCAGGCGGCGGCAGGCCGATGCGCAACCGGTCGGCGCGATCGGCGAAGGGACGGGTCAGGATAGCATGATCGGCGAGCGTCGCGAACAACGCCGCCGCATCGTCGCAGGCGATCAGCCGGAACAGCGGCGCCCGGCCGACGCAGGCCAGCCCCGCCGCGGCGAGCAGCGCATCGAGCGCCGCGCCCGCCGCGACGATGCGCTGCTGCTGCGCCTGCTGCCAGGCGCGGTCATGATAGGCGGCGGTACCGATCGCGATCCCCGCCGACGATACCGGCCAGTCGCCGAGCATCGCGCGGAGCGCCGCCGCGACGCGATCGCCGGCGATCACGAAGCCGAGCCGCAAGCCGGGCAGACCGTAGAATTTGCCGAACGACCGCAACACGATCAGCCGGTCCGACGCACGCGGCGCGAGGCCGGGCGCGGGATCGGCATAGGCCTCGTCGACGACCAATATCATCGCCGCGGCGAGCCGCTCCGCCGTCGCGGCATCGAGCAGGCGGCCATCGGGATTGGCGGGGCTGGCCAGCACGAACAAATCGTGGTCACCCGGTTCGTCCGCGACCGGCTCGGCATCGGGCCAGGCGGCGCGATGCCCGGCATAGCCCGGCGTGCGCACCGCCGGCCGCTCCGCGGCGAGGATCGGGGCGAGCAGCCGCATCGCCAGATCGCTGCCCGGCACCGCGACCACCCGCGCCGGATCGGCGACGCCGAACGCCGCCGCCGCCGCTGCCTCCAGCGCGGTGATCGCCGCCGGCTCGGGCAGCCGCTCGAGCCCGAGCGGCCCCGTCACCGGCCAGCTCCACGGCGCGATGCCGGTCGACAGGTCGATCCAGTCGTCGCCGCCGAAGCGCGCACGCGCCGCCGCCACCCGCCCGCCGTGCGCGGTGAATTCGGCAAAAGCGGCGACGTCGCGCATCGGTTCAATAGGTCAGGCGGATGCCACCGAACGCGGCGCGGCCCGGCTGACCATATTGGTAGATGGTCTGGTAGCGCTCGTCGAACAGGTTCTCGATCCGGCCATAGACTTCGAGATGCGCGAACACCGGGAAGGCGGCGCGCACGTCGGTGAGGACATAGCCGTAGAGCCGCCGGGTGTTGGTGGCATTGTCGAAACTGTCGCCGACCGCGGTGATCGTCGCGCCGGTGGTCAGGCCGAACGGCCAGCGATAGTCGGCGTTGACCGTGACGCTGTTGTCGGGCCGGCGGGCGAGCGCCCGGCCGAAATTGGCGGTGCCCGTCGAGCGGTTGGTCGCGTCGAGATAGGTATAGGCGGCGCTGAAGGTCAGCGCCTCGACCGGGCGCAGCGTCAGCGCGAACTCGACGCCCTGCGCCCGGCTGCGCGCGACATTGTCATAGGTCCCGAACGGCCGGTCGACGCAGATGCCGGTCAGCGGTTCGGCACAGGAGACGAAGTTGATCAGGTCGAAGGAGGTGCGCCGGAAATAGGTCGCGCTCGCCTCGATCGCGCCGTCGAGCGCCTTCTGCGTCACGCCCGCGTCCCAGCCGCGCGACCGTTCCGGCCGGAGCGCGGCATTCCCGTATTCGCTCTGCAGCTGGTACAGGGTCGGTGCCTTGAAGCCTTCCGAATAGCTGGCGCGGAAGGCGGTCTTGCCGTCGTTGGGCGACCAGACACCGCTGCCCGATACCGTCGTCGCGCCGCCGAAGATATTGTGATCGTCGTGGCGGATGCCGCCGGTCGCGGTCAGTCCGGCGATCGGCGTCACCGCCAGCTGGCCATAGACGCTGAAGATGCGCGCCCGGCCCACCGTCGGCGTGCCGCCATAGCTCGAGGTGGTGAAGCGCGACACCTCGCGCTCCGCGCCGAAGGTCGCGAACACCGCCTGGGTCAGGTCGACCGCACCCTGATATTCGATCCGGTCATTGCGCCCCTTGCCGGCGAAGGTCTCGCGCGGATCGCCGTCGGGATCGTAATTGTGGCGGTTGCTGTCGGTATGCGCATAGCCGAGGCGGTTGCGGAAGCGGCCGTCGAACAAGGCGGCATTGAGCCCGCCATAGCCGGTCCAGCGCTCGCTGGTGCCATATTCGCGCGTATCGCCGAAGCTGTAGGTCGGCGGCGGGAAGCCGTCGATGTCGGTATGGCCGTTCGAGTAGAAACCGCGCAGGTCGACCGAGACGTTCGGCGCGAGCGCGATGCCGAGGCTGCCGTTGGCGGCGTAGTTGCGGAAGCCGTCGCGCTCCGTGCCGGGCGCATAGGCCGAGATCCCGTCGGTGGTGTAATAGCCGCCGCCGAGGCTCGCCGCGACCGGCCCCATCTTGCCCGACACGTTGGCGAAGCCCTGGCCGGTCCCGTGCCAGCCGCCCTCGGCGCGCGCATTGACCGACAGTTGCTCGGTCGGCTGGCGGGTGATGAGGTTGACGACGCCGCCGATCGCCTGGCTGCCCCACAGCACCGACTGCGCGCCGCGCAGCACCTCGATCCGCGCGATATTGCCGATCAGCAGCCCGCCGAAATCGAAGCCGCCGCCCGGCGACGACGGGTCGTTGAGCTTGATGCCGTCGATCAGCGCCACGGTCTGGTCGCTCTCCGCGCCGCGGATGTTGACCGAGGTGGCGGTGCCGACGCCGCCGTTGCGCACCACGGTGACGCCGGGGGTCTGGCGCAGCAGGTCGGAGACGACGACTGCCTGCCGCTGCGTGATCGTCGCGGTGTCGAGCACCGTCACCGCCTGGCCGACGGTATCGGCGGGGCGGGCGGCGCGATTGGCGGTGACGATGATGTCGTCGCCCGCGGCGGCGGCACGCGCGAGGTCGCCGGTCGCCTGCGCCGATTGGGCAAGGGCAGGCGGGGTTGCCGCGAGGCACGGCAACAGGATCAGGCAGGCATAGGTCTTCACGATGGTTTCCCCCCGTTCGCAACAACGGAGGCACGCGCCGCTCATCGCCGGAACCGGTCCGTCGCGCGCCCCCAACACCGTCGTCACGCGAGGAAACCCTCGATCGCCCGGAACACCCCGTCCGCACGAAGGACAACCGCGACAGGCAGGTCTCCTGGCTTCCGGGTCGTCACCCTGCCCGGCCTTCCCGGATCGCTCCGATCCAGTGGCACGCGGGGAGCAGGACTCGCCGGTCACAGTTGCGGGGACAGCCCCGGATGACGAGCGTCACGCTCGCTTCCGGGTTCCCTTTTCATCCCATCTCTGGGAACCTGTCGTGTCGGCGCCCCTAGGCCGATGCGGAGATGAAGGCAAGATGATCGCAGCCAAGACGCTGTTCCTCGGCGGTGCGCGCTCGGGCAAGAGCCGGCTGGCGCAGGCCGCGGCGGAGCGGACCGCCGGCCCGCTCCACTATCTCGCCACCGCCGAGGCGCATGACGACGAGATGGCAGAGCGGATCGCGCGCCACCGCGCCGATCGCGACGGTCGCTGGCGGACGATCGACTGCCCGGTCGCGCTGCCGCAGGCGATCGCCGCCATCCACGAGGGCGCGATCCTGGTTGATTGCCTCACCTTGTGGCTGAGCAACGTCATGCTCGGCGGGCATGACCTCGCCGCGCAGGGCGAGGCGCTCTGCGCGGCGCTCGCCGCGACCCGGCAGCCGGTGTTCGTGGTCAGCAACGAGGTCGGGCTCGGCATCGTCCCCGACCACCCGCTCGGCCGCGCCTTCCGCGACGCCGCGGGACGGCTCCACCAGCAGGTCGCGGCGGTGATGCACGACGTCTATTTCGTCGTCGCCGGCAGGGTGTTGCCGTTGCAGCCCTTCCCGCACGACACGGCAGCGCCCGGTGATCTCGCTAAATGAACGCAAGATGAAACTACCATTCTAACGGCGTCACCGAACGGTCACGGAGACTACGCAGGACAGCCCTAACGGCCCGGATCATCCAACAAACGAGATCAGGGGGACGTCGCATGTCCAAGGTTACCCACGCCCGCACCTATCTGCTGACCGGGGCCGCATTGCTGGCGCTCGGCGGCGCCGTACCCGCCTTCGCGCAGACGCAGTCGACCACCGCGGGCGATCCCGCCGCGGCGCCCAGCGTCGTCGCCGATCCCGATCCGGACACCGGCGGCGGCCAGTTGCAGGACATCGTCGTCACCGCGACGCGGCGCGAGACCAATTTGCAGAAGACGCCGATCTCGATCAGCGTGCTCACCACGCAGGGCCTGCAGGACCGCCACGTCCTCAGCCTGTTCAACCTCGCCGACGGCACCATTCCGTCGCTGCGCGTCGCGACCTTCGAAGCGCGCCAGTCGGCGCTGACCATCGGTATCCGCGGCATCGTCCCCTACGACCAGAACCAGACCGCCCGCGACGGCGGTGTCGGCGTCTATATCGACGGCGTCGCGCTGGGTAAGACGCAGGGCCTCAACGCGGCGCTGTTCGACATCGAGCGGATCGAGGTGCTGAAGGGCCCGCAGGGCACGCTGTTCGGCCGCAACACCGAAGGCGGCGCGCTGTCGCTCGTCTCCAAGGCGCCGACCGGCCAGTTCGGTGGCCGCGTCACCGGCGGCGTCGGCAATTACGGCAGCTACAATACCGACGCGCACCTCGACCTGCCGTCCTTCGCCAATATCGCGCTGAAGCTGGACGGCGTCATCCAGCATCAGGACCCGACCGTGAAGGATCCGCTCACCGGTTCGACCGGCTGGAACTATTACGATCGCAAGGGCGGCCGCATCGCCGCGCGCTGGAAGCCGGTCGACGGCCTCACCGCCGACTTCGCCTATGATTATGCGAAGGACGAGAACACGCCGCAGTACAGCCAGCTGATCAGCTACAATCCCAACAACTATACCGTCGGCGCGTACAACGGCCTGTCGCTGGTCCTGCCGGGCACGACCACCCCGTGCGGCGGCACCATTGCTGCGGGCAACACCAAGCCCGTCTGCATCGCGCCCAAGGCGCCGCTGGTCGGCGTCCACCCCGATCGCCAGACGGTCGCCGACGTCGGCGTGCCGCAGCAGCCCAGCGTCGACATCACGCACGGCGTCTCGTCCAACCTGCGCTACAGCGTCGCCCCGGCGGTCGAGCTGCGCTCGATCACCGCATGGCGCGGCGTCAGCACCGACCAGTGGGACAATTCGGGTGGTCCGGAGCGTCAGACGTTCACGCCGAGCTCGGCGTTCAGCCGCTACAGCCTGTCGTTCCTGCGCCAGCACCAGTTCAGCCAGGAATTGCAGGCGGTCGGCAGCGTGCCGCAGCTCGATTACGTCGTCGGTGCGTATTATTACACCGAACATGCGACCGAATATGCCGCGACGCCGCTCAGCAACCTGTGGAACACCAACGGCACGGCCTATACCATCCGCAGTCCGATCCCCGGCAATGCCAATGCGATCAGCAGCAGCAATTCGGGCTATCAGCAGTATGATCCGTCGTGCAACAACACGCTTGCGACGACGGTGCCGCAATTCGCCAACAGCTGCCAGTTCATCACCCGCGCCAGCCAGGCGAGCGATCACAATTACTCGCTGTTCGGCAATCTGACCTTCACGCCGGCGGCGCTCGACGACGTGCTGCACGTCACGCTCGGCGGTCGCTGGACCAAGGACAAGCGCCACGGCACGCTCTACGTCGTCAACAACCGTGCCGACCTGGCCACCCCGGGCACGGTGTCGCCGTTCGGGTTCCGCAACAGCATCAGCCGCTTCGACCCGATGGTCAACGTCGCGTTCGATGCGACGCCGGACGTCCACCTCTACGCCAAATATGCCACCGGCTTCCGCGCCGGCGGCGCCAACGACCGCTCGCTCGCGTTCAACGCCTTCGGTCCGGAAGCGGTCAAGTCGTATGAGATCGGCTCCAAGATGGACTTCTGGAACCACAAGGCGCGCCTGAACCTGGCGGGCTACATCATGAACCGGTCGGGCACGCAGTTCGACTTCGACTATTACGACACCAACGGCTCGAGCCCGACGCTGGGCACCCACATCGAACAGACGATCAACGCCGGCAAGAGCAAGATCCGCGGCATCGAGGCCGACCTGACCGTGGCACCAGTCGATGGCCTGACGCTGACCGGGTCCTACGCCTATACCTATTGGAAGGCACCGTCGGCGGTGAACCCGCTGACCCCCGGCGCGCCGGCGCAGCAGCTCTACATCGTCTACACGCCGCGCAACGCCGCGTCGGGTGCGATCGACTATAAGGTGCCGGTCGGCAACGGCGACGCCACCGTCCGCTTCCACCTCGACGGCAATTATGCGAGCAGCCAGTACAGCTTCCAGCTCGAACCGACCAAGACCGACGCCAGCTTCATCATGAACGGCCGTCTGTCGCTCGCCGATATCGCGGTGTCGGATCACAACAAGGTGACGTTCGCCTTCTGGGTGCGCAATCTGCTCGACACGACCTACATCTACCGGCGTTCGTCGGCCAATTCGTCGCCGGTGTACAATTACGGCGCCAACGGCCAGCTCGTCTCGACCAACTATGGCGGCATCCTCGGCGATTATGCCAACTTCAACCCGCCGCGCACCTACGGTCTTGAAGCGACCGTCCGCTTCTGATCGTCCGCATCGCGCGGAAAGGCGAGCCCGAGCACCAGCCCGGGCTCGCCATCCGCGAGGTGCAATTCGCCGCCGTGCAGCCGCATGATCGCGGCGATCAGCGGCAGGCCCAGGCCGTGGCCGGGCCGCTGGCGGCTCGCTTCGAGCCGGCCGAACCGCCGCAGCGCCAGCGCGCGCTGCTCCGCCGGTATCCCCGGCCCATCGTCGGCGATCCGCACCACGGCGCGATCGCCGACGATCGCGATTCCCATCACGATCCGCGATCCCGCCGGCGTATGCCGCAGGGCATTTTCGACACCGTTGATCAGCGCCTGTTCGATCAGCCGCGCATCGCCGACGATCCAGGCCGGCCGCGCGGCATCGACGACCAGGTGATGGCCGCTCTCCTCCGCCACCGGCGCGAGCGTCTCGCCGATCTCGCCGATCAGCATCGTCAGGTCGGTGGCGGCGAAGCCGGCGGTGCGCCGTCCCGTCTCGATCTCCGCGATCCGCAGCATCGCCGCCACCATCGCGAGCAGCGAATCGCATTCGCCGATCGCCTGGTCGATCGCCACCGCCGTCTCCGGCGCGGCGCCCGCCGCGATCGTCGTCAGCCGGCTGCGCAGCCGCGCGAGCGGCGTCCGCAGGTCGTGCGCGACGTCGTTCGAGACGTTGCGCAGCCCCGCCATCAGCTCGGCGATGCGATCGAGCATCCGGTTGAACGCCTGCGCCTGCGAATCGAACTCGTCCTGCGCCCCCGTCACCGGCACCCGCCGCTGCATGTCGCCGGCGATGATCGCCTCCACCGTCCGCCGCGTCGCCGCGAAGCGCCGCGCGATCGTCCGGCCGAAGACGATCAGCCCGCCCAGCACGACGACGAGGATCAGCCCGTAGCCGAACAGATAGATGCGCAGCCTCACGCCGCCATAGCCGTCGAACGGTTCGGTTTCGGCGATGGTGGTCAGCGTCAGCCCGTCGCCGACCCGGCGGGTGAAGGCGCGCCCCGCGGTCAGCCCCTGGATCCGGTCGAGCCGCCGCACGTCGCTGTAGCCGGGTGCGAACCGCCGGGTCAGCGTAACGTTGCCGCCGAGCCGCCGCCCCGCCGCATCGGTCAGCTGGAAACCGATATCGCCGGTATCGCGCCGCCCGGCGAGCGCATCGATCCGCGCGAGCAGCACCGGTGCGCCGTCCTGCGCGCCGTCGGCGGCGACGAGCGCGCTGACGTTCTCGATCCGGCGATCGACCAGATCGGTGATCGTGCCGATCGTCAGCCGATAGGTCGCATAACCGGTCCCCGCCGTCGCGACGAGGAAGGCGGCGAGGAAGCCGACCGTCAGCGACCGCAGGCCGGGCTTCATCCGCGCAGCATATAGCCGATGCCGCGCAGCGTCTGGATCGGATCGTCGTCGCCGCCCTCGGTCAGTTTGCGGCGCAACCGGCGGATATGGACGTCGACCAGATTGGTGTCGGGCATGAAGTCATAGCCCCAGACGCGCTCGATCAGCATCGCGCGGGTCAGCACCGCATCGGCGTTGCGCACCAGCTCGATCAGCAGCTTGAGTTCGAGCTTGGCGAGGTCGATCGGCCGGCCGCGGCGCCATGCCCGGAACGTCGTCGGGCTGACGACGATATCGCCCGCCTGCAACGTGTCGGCGCTCGACGCGGTCCAGCCGCGCCCGCGCAGGATCGCGGTCAGCCGTGCCTGCAGTTCCGACGCCGCGACCGGCTTGACGACATAATCGTCGGCGCCCGCCTCCAGCCCCTCGACCTTGTCCTGCGACGCCGACAGCGCGGTGAGCATGATCACCGGCAGCGTCATCCCGCCGCTGCGCAGCGTCTGCAACACCGACATGCCGTCGAGCCGCGGCATCATCCGGTCGAGGATCACCGCATCGAACGCCGCCTCGTTCATCGCGGTCAGCGCCGCGCGGCCGTCGCCGGCGACCGTCACCGTATGGCCGATGCCGCGCAGTTCGTCGGCCAGCGCCGCGGCATAAGCGGCATCGTCTTCGACCAGAAGCAGTTGGAGCGTCATGCCGCGACTAAACGCTATTCCCGCATCGATCCGTCAAGCGCTTTCACCGGGACCGGCGGACGCCGCGGTGAACTGGATTCGCCGGCGTGGCGTGGCTAAGGCGGGTGCCTTCGAAGGAAAGGCCGAAAGATCAACGACCAACGCGCCATTTCCACCTTTGGACCGCCCGATGCCTGGGCGGCGCTCGCCGCCGCCACGCATGCGATCCTGATCACCGACGCCCGTATCGAATCGCCCGGCCCGACGATCCTCTACGCCAATCCGGCGATGCAAGTGCTGAGCGGTTATGCCGACGACGAGCTGATCGGGGCGACGCCGCGGCTGCTGCAAGGCGCCGACACCGATCGCGCGGTGCTCGCCGAGATCCGCGCCGCGCTCGTCGCCGGGGCGAGCTTCAAGGGCGAAGGTGTCAATTATCGCAAGGACGGCAGCCGCTATGTCGTCGACTGGACGATCGACCCGATCCGCGACGCCGCCGGCACGATCACCGCCTGGCTGTCGGTGCAGCGCGACGTCACCGCGCCGCGGGCCGAAGCCTTGCGCGCGGCGGACCATGCGACGCGGCTCGATGCGATCTTCGCTTATGCCTCGGTCGGCCTGTCGGTGATCGGCTCCGACGGCGCCTTCCTGAGCGTCAATCAGGAGCTGTGCCGGATCCTCGGCCGCAGCGAAGCCGATCTGCTCGGCTGCACCGTCGTCGACGTCACCCATCCGGACGATCTGCCGGCCTCACGCCGCGCGCTCGCCCATGCGATCACCGCACGGCAACCCGCGGTGCTCGACAAACGCTATGTCCGCCCGAACGGTGAGCTGATCTGGGCGAACAGCACCGTCACGCCGATGGCGGACGTCCACGACCGGCCCGGTCATCTGCTCGTCGTCACCGTCGATCTCACCCAGCGGCTGTCGATCGAACGGGCGTTGCAGGAGAGCGAGACGCGCTTCCGCCAGTTCGGCGATGCCTCATCCAACGCCTTGTGGGTGCGGGAGGCGACGACGCTGCGGCTCGAATATGCCAGTGCCGCCTTCGCCCCGCTCTACGGCCTGCCGCCGGGCGGCGAGGAGGCCCCGCCCTGGTCGACGTTGGTCGTCGCCGAGGATCGCGCGGTCGCATTCGAGGCAATCCGCCGCGCGACGGCGGGCGAGCAGCGCACCTGCACCTATCGCATCCGCCGCCCCGACGGCGAGTTGCGCTGGATCCACGACACCGTCTTCGCGCTGAGCAGCGGCGGCGAGCTGGTCGAGCGGATCGGCGGGATCAGCGTCGACGTCACCGATGCGATCACCAATTCGGAACGGCTCGAGATGCTCGTCGCCGAATTGCAGCATCGCACGCGCAACCTGATCAACCTCGTCCGCTCGATCGCCGATCGCACCGCGCGGTCGAGCCGCGACCTGCCCGATTTCCGCGCGCGCTTCATCGACCGGCTCGATGCGCTGGCGCGTGTCCAGAAACTGCTGTCGCGGCTGCAGGATGTCGACCGGGTGTGTTTCGACGAACTGCTGCGCGGCGAATTGTCGGTGATCGCCGGCGTCTCCGACCGGATCGTGCTCGACGGTCCCGCCGGCATCCGGCTGCGCTCGTCATCGGTGCAGATGGTCGCGATGGCGCTGCACGAGCTCGCCACCAATGCGGTCAAATATGGCGCGCTCGGCCAGCCGCAGGCGCATCTCACCGTGCGCTGGTCGCTCGTCACCGCTGCCGACGGCGCGCCGCGCCTGTCGATCGTCTGGCGCGAGTCGGCGGTGGTGATGCCCGCCGACCCCTCCGCCACCGCGCAGGGCAGCGGCCAGGGCCGCGACCTGATCGAACGCGCCCTGCCCTATCAGCTCGACGCCGAGACCCGCTTCGTGCTTGAGACGGACGGACTGTTGTGCACGATCGAGCTGCCCGTCTCGACGACGCCCCCCTCTTCCTGACGGAGACGATGATGACCGAACCCGCCCCCGGCCGCGCCAGGCGGCTCAAGGCGCTGACCGAGGCGACGCACCAGCGGCTCGATACCACCGTATCGGGGGTCGGCAGCTTCGCGACGCGCGCGGCCTACACGCGCTTCGCCACGATGCAGTGGCTGTTCCATCGCGACATCGACGCGCTCTATACCGATCCGGCGGTACAGGCCTGGCTGCCCGTTCTCGCCGAGCGACGCCACCTGCCTGCGCTGCGTCAGGACCTCGCCGACCTCGACAGCGCGCTGCCCGACGGCGCGGCGCCGCTCTTCCCCGCGGCAGGGACCGTCGATCCCGCCACCGCGCTCGGCTGGCTCTATGTCGCGGAAGGATCGCGGATGGGGGCGGCGCTGCTGCGCAAGGCGGCGGCGCGGCTCGGCCTGTCCGATACGTTCGGCGCGCGCCATCTCGCCCCGGCGGCGGCGGGGCCCGCCGCCTATTGGCGCGCCTTCACCGCCGCGCTCGACGCGGTGCCGCTCGACGCGGCGGGCGAGGCGCGCGTCGTCGCCGGGGCGGAGGCGGCCTTCGCGCGGGTCCAGGCGCTCGCCGACGCGATGCTGCGCCGAGCGGAGACGCAGATCGGCTAATATCCTCCGGAACCACGCAAATTATCGATTAACCATAACCGATTCATGATACGTCTCCCGGACAGGGAGATCGATATGAGGCAGCGGGCGATACGCTTGGGCTCCGCCATCGCCGCGCTCGCGGCGAGCCAGGCGGCAGCGGCGCAGGACGGACAGGCGGGCGTCACGGCGCAGCCGATCCGCTTCGACGTCGCCGCGCCTCTGTCCCCGTCGAGCGGCACCTCGACCGTGTCGCCGAGCAGCGTGCCGCAGGCGATGGAGCGGATGCGCGCCGACGACACCACCGCCGACCTCTCGCTCGGCACGATCTACGCGCAGGGCAAGTTCGGCACCGGCTCGACCACCTCGATCTGGAGTTCGGCGCTCGGCGCGCGGCTGCGGGTCGGCGACTGGACGCTGTCCGCCTCGCTGCCGTGGATGCGCATCCGCAGCCGCTCGACGATCTTCACCGGGATCGATTCGACACCGATCCTCGTCGCCCCCGATACCGCGCCGGTCCGCCGCACCAACCAGGGCTTCGGCGATCTGACGCTCGGCGCGAGCTATACGATCGTCTCCGATTCGACCCCGCTCGAGGTGCAGCTCTCCGGCCGCGCCAAGATCAACACCGCGACCGCGAGCAGCCGCCTGTCGAGCGGCGAGAATGATTATGCCGCCGGCGTCGACGTCTCCTATCCGATCGGCAAGGTGACGCCGTTTGCGGCGTTCAGCTATCGCTTCCTCGGCGATACCGCGCTCTACCGGCTGCGCGACGGACCGGCGGCCTCGGCGGGCGCCTCCTATGCGCTCGACAGCAACAGCTTCCTGCTCGCCTCCTATCATTATTCGCGCGCCGCGACGCGGCTGGTCGACGATGCGCACGAGCTGTTCGCCGGCGCCTCGACGCGGCTGCGCGGCACGCCGCTGCGCGCCACCGGCTTCGCCACCGTCGGCCTGTCGCGCGGCGCGGCGGCGGCCTCGGCCGGCCTGTCGCTGTCGCTCGATCTACGGAGGCGCGATGCCCGCTGACCCCGGCCCCGACGGCGATGATGTGACCCGGGTCTATGCGATCGGCGACGTCCACGGCCGCTACGACCTGTTCCGCCGGCTGATGAACATCATCGAGCGCGACCAGGCGAGCCGCACGGCGGTGCCGACGCGGATGATCCTGCTCGGCGACATCGTCGACCGCGGTCCCGATTCGGCGAAGATGGTGCGCGGCTGCATGAACCTTACTGCCGCGACCGATCGTTTCATCGTCCTCAAGGGTAATCACGAGGAGATGATGGCGGATGCACTCGGTGGCAGCCTGTACGCCTATCGCCAGTGGCTCAAGTTCGGCGGGCGCGAGACCTTGCTGAGCTGGGGCGTCGAGGATGCGGTGCTCGACGGCCCGCCGACGATGGACAAGCTGCGCACCGCCGCCGCGACCGTCGGCGAGGAGGCGATCCAGTGGCTCGCGCGCCTGCCGCTCTATCATCGCCACGGCGCCTATCTGTTCGTCCATGCCGGCATCCGCCCCGGCGTGTCGCTGCGCCGCCAGAAGGCGGAGGACATGCTGTGGATCACCGACGACTTCCTCGATTCGGATCGCCCGCACGGCATGATTGTCGTCCACGGCCATACCGTGTCGGAACATCGTCCGGTGGTGCGCAACAACCGGATCGGCATCGATACCGGCGCCTATCGCACCAACCAGCTGACCGCGATCGGCATCGAGGGCGACGAGCGCTGGATGCTGCACACGACGCTGCTGCCCGAACTGATGCTCACCGCGGAGGATGCCACCGACGCCCCGCCGCTGGCGCAGCACGGCTGATGTCGTCCGGCTTCAACGACAAGCGGCTCGACGCGAGCATCGACGCGATCCTCGGTCTCGGCCGCGACGGGCCGCGCCCGGCGCCGCCCGCCGAAGAGGCGGATCTGCCGACCTTGCAGCGGATCAAGACGTCGCGCCGCGCCTCGACCTCGGTGGCGGTGTCGCTCGGCATCGCGGCGACCGCGGGGGTCGGCTTCGTCGTCGGTCATCACGGCAGCAGCGATGCGCCGACGCCGCCGCACCGCGTCATCGACGTGCCGGCGACCCCCGCGGCCGAACCGGAATCGCCCGCGACGACGGCGGTCGATACGGTCGCGGCGCGCGCCCGCCGACCCCGCCGCCCGCACGCCGCCGCCACCGATGCGGCGATTCCGATCATCCCGGCGACGCCGCTGCTCGCCGAGGCGCTGGCCGCGGCCGTGCGCGGGGACGATCCGCCCGCGCCGATCGCCACCGCCGCCGCCGCGCCCTCGCCTGCGCCTTCACCCGCGTCCGCACCGACCGCCCCGCCGCCCGCCCCGCCCTCACCGACGCCGTCCGCCGCCCCCGCACAGCCGGCCATGTCCGCGAGCGAAGCGCGCGCGCGCCGGGACAGCATCGACGCGATGCGCGCGCTGCGCCGGCAATGATCGCCGCTCGGCATCAGCAAACCAGCCTTTAGCGCCCCCAAGCCCGCCCGGGCTGGCGCGCCGTCCGGCGATCCGCCACAGGCTCGGGCTTTGTGTGCGAAGGCGATGACGCAGCGATCATGATCCGGCTGACCGATGTCCAGAAACACTATCCCGGCGGCACCGCGCCGGCGCTCGACGGCGTGTCGCTGTCGATCGCCAGAGGCGAGGTGTTCGGCATCATCGGCCGCTCGGGCGCCGGCAAGTCGACGCTGATCCGCCTGCTCAACGGCCTCGAACGCCCGAGCGCCGGCCATGTCGAGGTCGACGGCACGTCGATCGAGCGTCTCTCCGCCGCCGAGCTGCGCGCGCTGCGCCGGCGGATGGGGATGATCTTCCAGAACTTCGGCCTGCTCGCCTCGCGCACCGTCGCCGACAACGTCGGCTTTCCGCTGCGCCTCGCCGGCGTGTCGCGCCACGAGCGCACCGCCAAGGTAGAGGCTTTGCTCGACCGCGTCGGCCTCGCCGAACTGCGCGATCGCTATCCGGCGCAGCTGTCGGGCGGCCAGCGCCAGCGTGTCGGCATCGCCCGCGCGCTCGCCACCGATCCCGACGTGCTGCTCTGCGACGAGGCGACCAGCGCGCTCGATCCCGAGACGACGCGCGATGTGCTCGAACTGCTGCGCGACCTCAATCGCGAGCTCGGCCTGACCATCGTCCTCATCACCCACGAGATGGAGGTGGTGCGCGGCCTGTGCGACCGCGTCGCGGTGATCGAGGCCGGGCGGATCGTCGAAACCGGCGCGGTCGACGCGATCTTCGCCGATGCGCGCCATCCGGCAACGCAGCGGATGCTCGCGGCGGTGGCGGCATGACCGGGCTGTTCGCCAACGTCGACTGGACGGAGATCGCGCGCGCCTGCCGCGATACGCTGACGATGCTCGGCGGCTCGCTGCTGCTCACCATCCTGTTCGGCCTGCCGCTCGGCGTGCTGCTCTATCTCACCGGCGAACGCGGGCTGCTCGCCAGCCGGGCGGGCCATGCGGTGCTCGGCGCGATCGTCAACGTGCTGCGCTCGGTGCCGTTCATCATCCTGCTGATCGTCATGATCCCGCTGACCATGGCGCTGGTCGGCACCTCGCTCGGCGTCGCCGGGGCGATCCCGCCGCTCGTCGTCGGCGCCGCGCCGTTTTATGCGCGGCTGGTCGAGAGCGCGTTGCGCGAGGTCGACCGGACGACGATCGAGGCGACGCAGGCGATGGGCGCGACGACGCGGCAGATCGTCACCGGCGCGCTGATCCCCGAGGCGCTGCCCGGGCTGATCGCCGGTGCGACGGTGACCGCGGTCGCGCTCGTCTCCTTCACCGCGATGGCCGGCGTTGTCGGTGCCGGCGGGCTCGGCGATCTCGCCATCCGCTTCGGCTATCAGCGGTTCCAGACCGACGTGATGATCGTCACCGTCGTGCTGCTCGTCGCGCTCGTCCAGCTCATCCAATATGGCGGCGACCGTCTCGCCCGCCACGTCACCCGCCGTTGAAGGTCCTGCCCATGCACCGCCGTCTGCTGCTCGCCACCCTGACGCTGTCCGCGCTCGCCGCCTGTTCGGGCGGCGCGAAGCCCGATGCCAATACGCTCACCGTCGCCGCCACCGCGGTGCCGCACGCCGAGATCCTGGAACAGGTCAAGCCGGTGCTCGCCAGACAGGGCATCACGCTCGATATCCGCGTGTTCAACGACTATGTGCAGCCCAACCTGCAGGTCGACCAGCGTCAGATCGACGTCAATTACTTCCAGACCAAGCCCTATCTCGACCAGTTCAACGCCGCGCGCGACACGCATCTGACGCCTTATGCCGGCATCCATGTCGAGCCGCTCGGCGGCTATTCGCGCCGCTGGAAGACGCTCGCCGCCTTGCCCGATGGCGCCACCGTCGCCCTGCCCAACGAGCCGAGCAACGGCGGCCGCGCGCTGCTCCTGCTCCAGCGCGCCGGGCTGATCCGCCTCAAGGATCCGACCAACGCCCTGTCGACGCTGCGCGACATCGCCGCCAATCCCAAGCACCTCCAATTCCGCGAGCTCGAGGCGGCGACGCTGCCGCGCGTGCTCGGCGAGGTCGATCTGGCGATGATCAACACCAATTACGCGCTCGACGCCAAGCTCAACCCGATCCGTGACGCTTTGGTGATCGAGGATGCCAAATCGCCCTACGTCAATTTCGTCGTCGGCCGCGCCGGCGAACAGAACGACCCGCGCGTCGTCAAGCTGATCGCGGCCTTGCGCAGCCCGGCGATCAAGACCTTCATCGAACGGCGCTACAAGGGGGCGGTGCTGCCGGCGTTCTAGATTCGGTTGGCGCGATGGCCGTTGCGCTGGGAATGGGATTTCGCGCAGAGGCGCAGAGGACGCGGAGGTGTAGCGTTTGCGGCTGGTGTCGCCGATCCGCTCAGGCCTGACGATGACAGGGCCGCGCTGACCGGGGGACTGCCCCTCTGCGTCTTCCGCGTGTCTGCGCGAACCCGGTCACGTCGCACCCGCACAGACATCAAGCCGGACGAAATCACGCCAACAGCCTCAATTGGAACACAAGCGCGCGGCACAAGCGCGGCCCTGTCGTATCGGACCCGGATCGCCGCCGAACCCATGCCGCGCTATCTTCCTTCCCTGTCTCTCGTCGCCCTCCTCGCCGCCGCCGCATGGCGGGTGGAGGCGGCGCCGGCGCAATTCGATCTGGTCGGGCCGCGGCTCGACGTCGCGGTGACGCATAACGGCGCGACGCTGCCGCTCGCCTGGGTGCCCAATCTCAGCGAGGGCGACCGCATTTCGATCAAGCTCGATTCGCCGCCCGCCGGCACCGAGAAGTTCCGCATCGTCGCCAGCTTCCTGCGCGGCGCGGTCGAGCGGCCGCCGCACGACTGGTTCTTCGACACGCTCGCCGGCAAGCGCCACGACAAGCAGGACGGCGGCACGCTGTCGCTGATCGTCCCCAAGGGTGCGCAGCAACTCGCCTTGTTCATCCTCCCCGCCAAGGGCGGCAGCAGCGACGCGGTGGCGAGCGCGGTGCGCAAACAGCCCGGCGCCTTCGTCCGCGCGGTGCAGGACCTGAACCAGGCGACGCTCGACCGCGCGCGGCTCGACACCTTCCTCAACGTGCTGCTCGAGGCCGAGCGGCAGGACCCGTCGAGCGTCAGCGCCACCTCCCAGATCCTCACCCGCAGCCTGTCGATCAAGCTCAAGGCGGAATGCCTGCAACAGCCGGTCGAATTGCAGGCCGCCTGCCTGACCGGCGATCGCGAGACGTTGCTGTTCGCCGACACGCACAGTTCGGCGCTCGCCGATACGCTCGCCGGCGCGCCGACCGATCTCGCCTTCCAGCTCAGCGCGACGCCGCAGGCGGGCTATGGCTCCTACAGCTCGTATATCGGCGTCGTCCGCGATATCTTCCGGCTGTTCGGCGCCTTCCAGTCGACGCAGCTGCAATTCGTGCCGGCGCTGGCGCGGATGGACGACAGCCGGCTGACCTTGCTGCTCAACACGCCTTTGTCCTTCGCCAAGCCGGCCTCGGTGATGGTCGTCGGCCTGCCGGCGATCGAGGCGGCCAAGCCGCCGCCGTTGCGCAAGGGCGAAGACGTCGGGCTGGTCTGCGCGAGCGCGGGCTCGGTGCTGCCGGTCGAGGGCGCGCCGCTCGTCTATGCGACGCGTTACGCGCGCGACGTGCGGATTCGCGCCACCGGCAGCGGCGGCACGACGGTCGATCTGCCCGCGCACGCCGATCCGCGTCGCGGCGGCTATGTCCTCGACCAGTCGCTGCCGGCCGCCGGCTTCACCGGCGCCGTCGCCGGGCAGTTGCTCGGCAATTGGGGGTTCACCGCCTTCGACGGGCCGCGCTTCCGCCTGTCGCGTCCCATGGCGAACCAGTGGAGCGCGCCGGCCGACGCCTCGCTCGTCGTCGGCCGCACCAACACGCTCGCGCTCGCCGGCGAGGGCGGCGGCTGCGTCACCGGCGTGACGATGCGGCGCGGCGACGGCGCGCCGCAACCGCTGACGTGGAAGCAGGACGGCGAGCGCGGCCTGCTCGTCGACGTGCCGCTCGACAAGGCCGCGCCGGGGACGGTGACGCTGACGGTCCAGGGCACCGCCGGTGCCGCGCCCGCGACGCTGTCGCTGCCGGCGTTGCAGGAGATCGGCCGGCTCGACGCGCTGACGCTGTCCGCCGGCGACGACAATGCGCTGCTCAGCGGCTCGCGGCTCGATCAGGTGCGCGAAGTCCGGCTCGGCAGCGTGCTCCTCCGTCCCGGCGCGCTGACCCGCTCCGACCGCGCCGATCAGCTCGTGCTGGCGCCGGCCGATCCCGCGGCGCTGCGCGCGCTCCCCGCCGGCGAGCGCCTCACCGCCGAGGTGCGCTTCGTCGGGGACCGCCGCAAGACGATCGCGGTCACGGTGGCGCCGGCGCGGCCGCTGCCGGTGATCCTGCACAAGAGCGTCGCACCGGCGGTCCATGCCGGGGTGCTGCCGGTCACGCTCAGCCCCGATGATCGCATCGCGCAGGACGCGCGCTTCACCTTCGCCTTCCGCCTCGACCCGGCGACGCCGCTGACCGGTCAGGAGACGATCGAGATCGCGGCGGGCGAAAATGGTGTCACCGCGCGGCTCACCATCGGCAAGGGCTATGACCTGCAGGACGCCGCGACCGGGATCGTCTCCTTCGTGCCGGGCGAGGCGCTCGGCGGCGTCGCGCACGGGCCGCTGCGCGTCCGCATCCTGCGCGACGGCAGCGCGACGCGCTGGGCGCCGCTCGGCAGCGTCGTCCGCCTGCCCGAGGTGCGCGGCATCGCCTGTAGCGGCACGCGCTGCACGGTGAGCGGCGACCGGCTGTTCCTCGCCCAGGCGATCGCCACCGATGCGGCGTTCACCACGGCGCAGCCGATCCCCGACGGCTTCACCGCGACGGCGATCGACCTGCCCGCACCCGGCGGACAGAAGCCGGCGCAGCTGTTCATCCGGCTGCGCGACATGCCCGACAGCGTCGCGGCGGTGGCGGTGCCGTGACGGTCACGCCTGCGGATCGCGCTTGCCGTGGCGGACGCGGATCAGCCCGCACAACGGGCAGCGATGGATCATCGTCCCCGGACGCAGCGTCGCGGGCTTGATCGACCAACGGTGCAGTCCCAGCCGGCAGCGGAAAGCGGGCATGATTTGCTCCTGGAAAAAAACGCGCTCTTGCGCCCGACGCGATGCCATTATGCTGAACCGGTCGTTTATCTTCGGTTCACAGCCCCCGAGGCGCGGCAAAACTTTGCGCGCGCGACGGGAAGCACATCTTAACCTATCCGATGATAGACGAAGATCATGCCATCCGTCGATCCCACCCCCTATCCCGCCTGGCTCGCCCAGGAAGAACGCCAGGCCGATCGCCTGCCGGTCAGCTGGCCGTCGACGATCTCGTCGCTCAAGTTCGACGAGGAGCCGTGCACGATCTGCGACGTCACCCATCTCGGCTGCCGCGTCCTGCTCGATCGCCGCGTCACGGTCGGGACCTATGTGACGATCGCGATGCCGCAGCTGACCAAGCTGGAGGGCTGGATCGCCTGGAACCGCGGCCATGAGGTCGGCGTCGAGTTCAGCCATCCGCTGCCGGCGAGCATCCTCGACGATATCGAGACGCGGCTGCGCGCCGGGCCGCCGCACTGATCCCACCGTACCGTTCCGTGACGGCATGCCGGTAGAGAGACGCTTCGCACCGCGACCATCTCTGCTACGACGGCGCCATGCTCAAGACACGGATCAGGCGGCTTTCCCATCAGCGCGACTCGGCGGCGGAGCAGTTGACCGCGATCGAGGCGTCGATCGTCGCGCTCGATGACGAGGATCTGCTCGACCTCGCCGACATCTTCCGCGCCCGCGCAGAAACACCGCTTGCCCTGATCGCGGCCTCGGAGATGACGCGCCGCGGCCTGCGGCTCTAGCCTTCACCCGACCGGCGCGGCGTCAGAGCCGGCGAGCGTCGTCGGTCCGCCGGCCCGGCAGCGGCGTCGCGAACCATTGACCGGCGGCCCGGCCGAACCGCCGGTCATCCCCGGCGTGGTCGCGACTGGTTGAGCGTTGGCCGGCCCGCCGCGCTGTCTGCGCTTGGTGTCCGCCAGTCCCGTCGCGTCAGTCGCTTATCCCGTAAAATCGCCGCGCGCTGGCGGCGAACAGGCGGCGCTCGCCCGCCGCATCCAATCCGGCGAGCGCGCGCGCGGTCGCGAACCAGTCGGCATAATCGTCGCCGCTGACCAGCAGCACCGGCCAGTCGCTCCCCCACATCAGCCGCTCGCCGAAACAGGCGACGAGATGGGTGACATAAGGCGCCAGCGCCGCCGCCGGCTCGCCTGCGGCCTGTTCGGTGCGCAGCCCGGACATCTTGCACCAGACATTGTCCAGCCCGGCCAGCGCCGCGATCCGCTCGCGCCACGGATCGAGTCCGCCCGCCGCCGCGCCCGGCTTGGCGGCATGATCGATGACGATCGGCAGGTCGGGCCAGCGCGTCGCGAACGCATGGAGCGGCACCAGATGCCGCGGCTGGACGAGCGCATCGAAGCGCAGGCCGTGCGCGATCATCGCGCGGATCGCCGGGTCGAGCGCGGGTTGCAGCAGCCAGTCGTCCTGCGGGATCGCCTGGAGCATCGGCCGCAGCCCCCGCAGCTTGCGCCGCCCGGCGAGCGTCGCGATCCGCGCCGCCGCATCCTCGGCGAGCAGGTCGGCCCAACCCACTACCGCCCCGACCAGCGGCTCGTCGGCGGCGAGCGCGCACAGCCAGTCGGTATCCGCATCGGTCGGCTGCGACTGGACGAGCACCGTTGCGGCGAGATCGATCCCCGCGCTCGCCGCGCGCAGATCGGCGATGGCGAAATCACGGTGGATCACCGGCAGGTCGGCGTCGGGCCATTGATGCCCCGGCGTGTCGAGCCGCCAGACATGCTGATGCGCATCGATCACGCCGCTGACCGGCGGGCGCGGCGCGCTCACGGCTGTTCGTCGAGCGAATAGATCCGCTCCGCCGCGACCCATTTCTCGCCCGGCGCGGCGAAGGGCAGGCGGCGCTGGAATTGCTCCATCAGCGCCTCCCACGCCTGCACGTCGGGGTCGGCGGCATCGGCCGCCGCCTTGGCCGTCGCGGAGAAGGCCGGTCCGGTCTCCATGACCATCGCCAGCCGGTCGCCGACATGCCAGATCTCCAGCGATTCGATCCCGCTCGCGCGGATCGACCGGTTGATCGCGGCGGGCGGTCCGCCGGCGCGATGCCAGTCGCGATAGGCGGCGATCGAGTCGGACGACGGATCGATGTCGAGCAGCAGCAGGTGACGGGTCATGGCACGGGCCTCGGCATGGGTCGGGTCGCGCGTCATCGCGCAACCCCCGCGCCACGGCCAGCGATTTGACACGCCCCGCCGGCTTTCGCATGGCAGCGGAGCAAGAGGGAGGGCGCGATGGCGTCGGGTTCGAAGACCACCTACGCGGCGCCGGCGGTGGAAAAGGCGTTCGAGATCCTCGAACTGCTCGAAACGCAGCCGAGCGGGATCCTGATCAGCGAGATGGCGGTCCGACTCGGCCGGTCGGTCGGCGAGCTGTTCCGCATCGTCGTGGTGATGGAGCAGCTCGGCTATCTCCAGAAATCGCCGCGCGACGACCGCTATTCGGTCGCCTACAAGTTGCTCGACCTCGCCTATCGCGCCACGCCGGCGCAGGATCTCGTCGCCGCGGCGCGCCCGGCGATGCGCCGGCTGGCGATCGAGACCGGGCAATCGTGCCATCTCGTCGTGCTCAACGGCGGCAGCGGCCTCGTCATCACGCGCGAGCAGAGCCCGGGGACGCGCGGTTTCTCGCTGCGGCTCGGCGCGGGGATCGACCTGCTGTCGAGCTGTTCGGGCAACGTCCTGCTGGCCTTCGCCTCCGACGAGACGCAGGCGGCGGAGATGGCGCAGGCGATCGCCGCCAGCGCCAAGCCGGTCGATCGGGAGGCGCTCGACCGCAAGCTCGATCAGGTGCGGATGCGTGGTCATGACCAGCGCCAGAGCCCGATCACCCGCGGCGTCACCGATCTCAGCGTGCCGGTGTTCGGGTTCGACGGTCAGATCGCCGCGGCGCTGACCATTCCGTTCCTCGAGCTGATCGACGGCTCGCAGACCGTCGATATCACGACCGCGCGCACGCTGCTCCGCAGCGCCGCGGCCGACATATCGACGACGCTCGGCTTCCACGCCGGCTGACGCGGTTTCGCTCTTGCACGACGGCGCTGCATCTTTCATATATGCAACCTCTCTTGCAGAATGGACCTACCGTGCTGACGATCGTGTGCCAGCAACCTTTTGCGCTGGAGGCGGTCGAGCGCGACGCGCCGGTCGCCGGCCCTGACTCGCTGCTCGTCCGCATCCGCCGCGTCGGCCTGTGCGGCACCGATTATCATATCTACGCCGGTCGCCAGCCGTTCCTCTCCTATCCGCGCGTCATGGGCCACGAGCTCGCCGGTGAGGTGATCGCCGCGCCGGCCGGCTCCGCCTTCGCCGTGGGGCAGGTGATCACGATCAACCCCTATCTCGCCTGCGGCACCTGCATCGCCTGCCGCGCCGGCAAGCCCAATTGCTGCACCCGGGTCGCGGTGCTCGGCGTCCATGTCGACGGCGGCATGGCGGAGGTGATCGCCCTTCCCGAACGCGCCGCGATCGACGCCACCGGCCTGACGCTCGATCAGGCGGCGATGGTCGAATTCCTCGCGATCGGCGCGCATGCGGTGGCGCGCGCGCGGCTGCGCGGCAACGAGACCGTGCTGGTCCGCGGCGCCGGGCCGATCGGCCTTGCCACCGCGCTGTTCGCGCGGCTCGACGGCGCGCGCGTCCTGCTGTTCGATACGCGCGCGGCACGGCTCGACCAGGCGCGCAGCCGCTTCGGCTTCGATGCCATCCTCGCCGACGCACAGGCCGACGCGCGGCTCGACGCGGCGAGCGGCGGCAACGGCTTCGACTGCGTGTTCGACGCGACCGGCAGCATCGCCGCGATGAACGCCGGGCTCGCCTGCGTAGCGCATGGCGGCAGTTACGTGCTGGTCGGCGTCGCCAAGGGCGACCTCGTCTTCGCCGACCCGGAATTCCACAAGCGCGAGACGACCCTGCTCGCCAGCCGCAACGCGCTCGCCGCCGACTTCGCCCGCGTCATCGCCGCGATCCGCAGCGGTGCGATCGACACCGCCGCGCTTCACACCCACAGCGTCGCCGCGATCGACCTGCCCACGGCGATGCCGGGGCTGATCGAGCGCGCCGATCAGGTGCTCAAGGCGATCGCCAGCTTCTGACCGTTACCATTCCACCCCGATCTTGCCGAAGTGGCTGCCGTCCATCTCATATTGGAAGGCGTCGGCGAGCCGGTCGAGCGGGAAGCGGCGATCGATCACCGGGCGGATGCCGGTCGCGTCGAGCGCGCGGACGAATTCCTGCTGCTCGCGGCGGCTGCCGACGATCAGCCCCTGCAGCCGCGCCTGCTTGCCCATCAGCGCTGCGGTCGGCACCTCGCCCGACACGCCGGTGAGCACCCCGATCAGCGAGATATGCCCGCCGACCCGCACCGCCGTGATCGACTGGGCGAGCGTGCCCGGCCCGCCGACCTCGACGACATGGTCGACGCCGCCCTCCGCCCAGTCGAACACCGTCTGCCCCCAATCCTCGTCGGTACGGTAGTTGACCGTGAAGTCCGCCCCCAGCGCCTTGGCGCGTTCGAGCTTGTCGTCCGATGACGAGGTGATCGCGACGCGCGCCCCCATCGCCTTGGCGATCTGCAACGCCCAGATCGATACGCCGCCGGTGCCGAGCAGCAGCAGCCGGTCGCCCGCCTTGATCTGCGCATCGACCACCAGCGCACGCCACGCGGTCAGCCCGGCGGTGGTGATCGTCGCCGCCTCGACCGCGTCATAGCCCTTGGGCGCATGCGTGAAGGCGGTGGCGGGCAGCACGACATGCGATTGCGCGAAGCCGTCGATGCCGTCGCCGGGTGTGCGGCTGAAGTCGCCGATCGTCGGCGTGCCGTCCTGCCAGTCCGGGAAGAAGCACGACACCACGCTGTCGCCGACCGCGAATTCGTCGACGCCCTCGCCGACCGCCTCGACCGTGCCGGCGCCATCGGCGAGCGGGATGCGCCCGTCGTCGCTCGGCATGCGGCCGAGGACGATGCCGAGATCGTGATAATTGAGCGAACTGCCGTGCAGCGCGACGCGGATCGCACCGGCCCCGGGCGCACCCGGATCGGGCCGGTCGGCGGGCGTCAGCCGGTCGAGGCCGCCGGGCGCGGAAACTGTCATCGCTTGCATCACGTCATCCTTGCTGTTCGCCGCCTCCAACGCCTCACGGCCCGTCGCTTTCCCCGTGGCACAGGCCGATTGCCTGAGCTAAGTTAAATGAAATATTGGGAGAACGCGCGATGCCCCTGACCGTCAACGGAGCCACGGTGCCGCTGCCCGACGATCCGCGCGTCTCCCTGCTCGATCTGCTGCGCGATACGCTGCATCTGTCGGGCACCAAGATCGGCTGCAACCAGGGCGCGTGCGGCGCCTGCACCGTGCTGGTCGACGGCGAGCGCATCGTCTCCTGCCTCGCGCTGGCGGTGCAATATGACGGCCGCGCGGTGACGACGATCGAGGGTATCGCCGACGGCGAGACGCTGCACCCGTTGCAGGCGGCGTTCATCGAGCATGACGGGTTCCAGTGCGGCTATTGCACGCCGGGCCAGATCTGCTCGGCGATCGGCATGGCCGCCGAGCTCGAACGCGGCATGCCCAGCCACGTCACCGGCGACCTCGCCGCGACGGTCGTCCTCGACGCCGACGAACTGCGCGAGCGGATGAGCGGCAATCTGTGTCGCTGCGGCGCGCATAACGGCATCGTCGCCGCGATCCTCGACGTCTACGGCCCCGCCAAGGTCGATCAGGAGGTTGCGGCATGACCCCCTTTGCCTTCACCCGCGCCGCCGCCACCGACGAGGCGCTGCGCCTCGCCGCCGCGCCGGCCGCGCGCTATCTCGGCGGCGGCACCAACCTCGTCGACCTGATGCGCGAGACGGTCGAACGGCCCGCGACCTTGGTCGACGTCACCGCCCTGGCGACCACGATCGAGCCGGAGGACGGCGGCCTGCGCATCGGAGCGGGCGTGCGCAATGCGGCGCTCGCCGCGCATCCCGCGGTCCGCCGCGACTATCCGGTCGTGGCGCGCGCGCTCCTCGCCGGCGCGAGCGCGCAGATCCGCAACATGGCGACGGTCGGCGGCAATCTGCTCCAGCGTACCCGCTGCACCTATTTCTACGATGTCGAAGGCTCGCGCTGCAACAAGCGCGTGCCGGGCGCCGGCTGCGACGCACGCCACGGCTTCAACCGCATCCACGCGATCCTCGGCGCGTCGCAGGCCTGTGTCGCGACGCATCCGTCCGACATGGCGGTGGCGCTCGCCGCGCTCGACGCCACCGTCCATTGCGCGACGGCGCAGGGCACGCGCACGCTGCCGCTGGTCGACCTGCATCGCCTGCCCGGCGACCATCCCGAGATCGAAACGGTGCTCGAACCGGGCGAGCTCATCACCCACGTCACCCTGCCGGCGCTGCCGGACGGGACGCGATCGACCTATCGCAAGGTGCGCGACCGTGCGAGCTATGCCTTTGCGCTCGTCTCGGTCGGTGCGGCGCTGCGCGTCGAGGACGGCCGCATCGCCGACGTGCGCCTCGCGCTCGGCGGCGTCGCGCACCGGCCGTGGCGGGCGACGCAGGCGGAGGCGGCGCTGCGCGGCCTGCCCGCGACGCGCGCCAGCTTCGAGGCCGCCGCCGCCGCCGAACTGGCCGCCGCGGTGCCGCTGCGCGACAATGGCTTCAAGATCGAACTCGCGCGGCGGACGATCACCGCCGTGCTCGCCGAGCTTTCAGGAGTGGACGCATGAGCATCCTCGAAGACGCCAAACAGGCGGTCAAGGGCGCCGCGCAGGCGGCGCTGCAGAGCGCGGTGCAGATGGCGCCGGACAGCTGGATGCCCGGTGGCCGTCCCGATCCGCTGATCCGCGAACGCCACGGCTATACCGGCCGGCCGGTGTCGCGCGTCGACGGCGCCGTCAAGGTGCGCGGCGTCGCGCCCTATGCGGCGGAATTCCCGCTCGACCGGCTGACCTATGCCGCTTTGGTGTTCAGCACCGTCGCCAAGGGTCGGATCGCGACGCTCGGCACCGCGGCGGCGGAGGCCGCGCCCGGCGTCGTACTGGTGATGACGCATCGCAACGCGCCGCGCATGCAGCCGATGCCCCTGTTCATGACCTCGGAAAAGGCGTGCGGCGGCAACGACCTGCCGATCATGCAGGACGACCGTATCTATTGGAACGGCGAGCCGGTCGCGCTCGTCCTCGCCGAGACGCAGGCGCAGGCCGATCACGCCGCCTCGCTGATCCGCGTCGACTATGTCGCCGAAGCGTCGGTCACCGATTTCGGCGAGGCCAAGGCGCACGGCACCGAACCCGGCCAGTTCATGGGCCAACCGCTCAAATATGGCAGCGGCGATGCCGAGGCGGCGCTCGCCGCCGCGCCGCATCGGGTCGATGCGCGCTATACGACGCCGCGTCACAGCCACAATGCGATCGAGCTGCACGCGGTCACCGTCGCCTGGCAGGGCGAGACGCTGCGCGTCCATGACGCGTCGCAGATGGTCGCGCACATGGCCTGGTCGCTCGGCCATGTCTTCGGCCTCGCCGAGGATCAGGTCCACGTCACCTCGCCGTTCGTCGGCGGCGGCTTCGGCGGCAAGGGGCTGTGGCAGCATCAGGTGCTCGCCGCCGCCGCCGCCAAGCTCGCCGGGCGACCGGTGCGGCTGATGCTGTCGCGCGAGGGCGTCTACCGGATCGTCGGCGGGCGCACCGTCACCGAACAGCGCGTTGCGATCGGCGCGCAGGCGGATGGCGGCTTCGACGCGCTCGTCCACACCGGCACGGTGGCGATGAGTCACCACAACGTGCTCCCCGAACCGTTCATCCTGCCGACGCGCAGCGCCTATGCGAGCAAGACGATGAAGCTCGATGTCGAGGTCGCGTATCTCGACATGGTCGCCAACACCTTCATGCGCGCGCCCGGCGAGGCGGTCGGCACCTTCGCGCTCGAAAGCGCGATCGACGAACTCGCCGTGGCGATGGACATGGACCCGATCGAGCTGCGGATGCGCAACGAGCCCGATACGGACCCGACCACCGGTGCGCCCTTCTCGTCGCGCGAGGTCGAGAAGGCCTATCGTGACGGCGCGGCGCGCTTCGGCTGGGCGCAGCGCGGCACGCCGGGCAGCCGCCGCGAGGGCGAATGGCTGATCGGCACCGGCGTCGCCACCGCCACCTATCCTTATTATCGCATGCCCGGCGGCGCGGCGCGGATCACGCTGACCCGCCACGGCCACGTCACCGTCGACATCGCCGCGCATGACATGGGCATGGGCACCGCCACCGCCCAGTCGCAGGTGATCGCCGACCGGCTCGGCGTTTCGATGGAGCAGGTCACCTTCCGCTACGGCGACAGCAGCCTGCCCGGCACGGTGATGGCGGGCGGATCGCAGCAGACCGCGGCGATCGGTGCGGCGGTGGTCGCGGCGCATCGCGCGCTCGTCACCGAATTGCTCAAGCTCGCCGGCAACGATTCCCCGCTCGCCGGGCTCGATGGCGATGCGGTCGGCGGGCGGGACGGCGGCCTCGCCCGGCTCGACGATCCGACCCGGCACGAAAGCTATGCCTCGATCCTCGCACGTGCGCAGCGCGACACGGTGGTGGTCGAGGCGAGCGCGCCGATGCCGCTCGAGACGATGCATTGGTCGATGCACTCGCACGGCGCGATGTTCTGCGAGGTCCGCGTCAATGCGGTCACCGGCGAGGTGCGGGTCAGCCGCTTCCTCGGATCGTTCGACTGCGGCCGCATCCTCAACCCCAAGACCGCGGCGAGCCAGTTCCGCGGCGGCATCATCATGGGGCTCGGCCTCGCACTGATGGAGGAGACGCAATATGACGAGCGCAGCGGCCGGATCATGAACCCCAGCCTCGCCGAATATCACGTCCCCGTGCACATGGACGTGCCGGCGATCGAGGTGATGTGGACCGACGTGCCCGATCCGCACACGCCGATGGGTGCGCGCGGCGTCGGCGAGATCGGCATCACCGGCGTCGGCGCGGCGGTCGCCAATGCGGTGTTCAACGCCACCGGCAAGCGCATCCGCGACCTGCCGATCACGCTCGACAAATTGCTCTAGCGCCGCGCCGCGGAGGGCGCCGGGTCAGGCGCCCTCCGCCATCCGCGGCCGGAACAGCTCGCCCTTCTCTACCACCCAGACCAGCGCCAGCACCGCGACGCCGATGCCGAGATAGCCGATTGCCAGCGGCAGCGTCGTGCCGGCATAGGACTGGCCGATCGCGCTGCCGACCAGCACCGCGCCGATGCTGGTGATGAACCCCTGCACCGACGAGGCGCTGCCGGCGATATGGCCGACCGGCTCCATCGCCATCGCGCCGAAATTCGAACCGCACAGGCCGATGCAGGTCATGCTCGACGCCTGCAGGATCATGAAGCTGACCAGCGTCTCGTGCCCGCTGAGGATGATCGCGACGTGGATCACCGACAGCGCGATCAGCGCGAGCACCGCCGATTGCGAGATCAGCCGCGTGCCGAGCCGCTCGACCAGCCGGCTGTTGGCGAAGGAGGCGAGCCCCATCGAAAAGGCGCAGGCCGCGAACAGCAGGGTGAAACGCCGTCCTGCGCCGAATTCCTCGACGAAGATCTGCTGCGCCGACGAGACGAAGGCGATGATCCCGCCGAAGGTCAGCGACGCGGCGAGCGCATAGCCGACCGAATAGCGGTTGGTCAGCGTCAGCCGGTAGCTGCCGGCGAGATTGGCGAGCGACAGCGGCCGGCGCCGCGCCACCGGCAGCGTCTCGCCGAGCCGCAGCGACGACCAGGCGAGCACCACCGCGGCGAACACCGCGAGGCCGTAGAAGATCACCCGCCACGGCCCGAAGGCGAGCAGCCCCTGCCCCAAAGTCGGCGCCATGATCGGCACGATGAAGAAGATCATCTGCGCCACCGACATCGTCCGCGCCATCTGCCGCCCGGATTCCCGGTCGCGGACGATCGCCACCGCCAGCACACGCGTCGACGCCGACATCAGCCCCTGCAACAGCCGCGCGCCGAGCAGCGCCGCGAAGCTCGCCGAGCCGGCGGCGAACACGCTCGCCGCGATGAACCCCGCCAGCGTCGCCACCAGCACCGGCCGCCGGCCGTAGCGATCGGCGAGCGGCCCGTAGACCAACTGGCCGATGCCGAAGCCGACCATATAGACCGTCACCACCCATTGCCGGTGATTGGCCTCCGTCACCATCAGATCGCGGCCGATGTCGGCGAGGGCAGGCAGCATCAGGTCGACGCCCAAGGCATTGACCGCCATCACCGCGGCGATGAAGGCGACGAATTCGCGCGGCGCCATGCCGGCGGACGATGGGGTGTCGGTCATCGCGCGGCTATCGACGCGATGAGGCTGCGCGGCAAGGCCAAGTCCCTGATCCGGTGCTGGTTCGGGCCTCCCGCGAATGTCGGGACGGCAACGACTGTTACCGCATTGCAACATTATGCAAAATATCCGTACCGAAATGCCCGATCGCGTCGCATCATATGGTCGTCGGGCGCCTTTGCTGCATAATGATCGTGCGACACCGCAAAGGGCGCAGACAAGGGGAACAGCAATGCGTGCAACGACCTGGATGATCCGATCTTCCCGTCTGGCGATGGTCGCCGGGCTGGCGCTGTCCGCGCAGGTCGCGTCGGCGCAGCTCGCCACCGATCCGCAGACGCCGACCGCGCCCGCCGCCACCGAGGCGCCGGCGGAGGACATCGTCGTCACCGGCTCGCGCATCCGCCGCGATCCGCTCGACCAGCCCTCGCCGGTGGTCACCGTCGACGATGCGGCGATCGCGCGCACCGGCCTGTCGTCGGTCGCCGACGTGCTGCAGCGGCTGCCCGCCTCGTCGGGCGGTCTCAACTCGAAGTTCAACAGCTCGGGCAATTTCGGCAATCCGCCCGACGGCGGCGGCGTCGGCGCGGGCTCGGCGGTGCTCGACCTGCGCTATCTCGGCCCCAAGCGCACGCTCGTGCTGGTCGACGGCCTGCGCTACGTTAACGGCGCCTCGGCGAGCGGCATCCCCGCCACCGTCGATCTTAATTCGATTCCCTCGTCGATGATCGAGCGGATCGAGATGCTGCAATCGGGCGCCTCGCCGCAATATGGTTCGGACGCGATCGCCGGCGTCGTCAACATCATCACCAAACAGAATCAGAAGGGGCTCAAGGCGTCGGCGCAATACGGCCAGTTCCTCGGCGACAATGACGGCAAGACGCAGGATTACCAGCTCAGCTACGGGCTCGGCGACGATCATGTCCATGTCGTCGCAGGCGGCTATTACACCAAGCAGGAAGCGGTCAGCGCCGCCGACCGCAGCATCTCGCAATATCCCAATCCCGGCCAGACGAGCTGTTCGGACCCGATCGGCGGCTGTTCCAGCTTCACCCCGCTCGGCCGCTTCCTCGTCAACGGCCAGAACCTGACGCTGCGCGGACCGGTGGCGAGCGGCCGCCCGGTATACGACCCGACGCTGGCGACCGGCGACTTCAAGGCCTTCACCGCGGCCGACCGCTATAATTTCGCGCCGTTCAACTATTTCCTCACCCCGGTCGAACGCTACGGCGGTTTCGTCAACGCGCGCGCCAGTTTCTCCGATGCGCTCAACCTGCGCGTCAAGGCGGTGTACAATCGCCGCAACTCGCAGAATCAGGCCGCCTATCTGCCGCTCGGCATCGGCCCGGACGTCGGCAACGGCAATCTGCTCGACACGCTGTCGGTCGACGCGACCAACCCCTATAATCCGTTCGGCGTGACGCTGACGCCGGGGCAGAATTACACCGCGATCTTCCGCCGCCTGGTCGAGGCCGGCCAGCGTACCTACAGCCAGCAGGTCGACACCATGTCGCTGACCGGCACGCTCGACGGCAAGTTCCGCATGTTCGGCCATAATTGGTATTGGGATGCCAATGCGGTGATCGGTTACAACGACGCCAAGCAGCTGTTCACCGGCAACATCAACGCCGCCAAGCTCGCCCGGGCGATCGGCCCGGTCAGCCAGTGCACCGACGATTGCGTGCCGTTCAACTTCTTCGGCGGCGTCGGCTCGATCACCCCGGCGATGCTCGGCTATATCGGCTTCGACGAGCGTGACCGCAGCAGCCAGACGCTCAACGATTATACCGCCAATCTGTCGGGCGAGCTGTTCGACCTGCCCGGCGGCCCGGTCGGCATCGCGATCGGTTATGAGCATCGCTACCAGTTCGGCAGCTTCACCCCCGATCCGGTGATCCAGGCCGGGCTCGGCGCCGACATCCCGGCACAGGCGGCGAGCGGCAAGTTCAACGTCGACGAAGTCTATGGCGAGATCCGCCTGCCGCTGCTCCGCGACCTGCCCGCGATCGCCTCGCTCGAACTCAACGGCGCGGTACGCCACTCCAATTACTCGACCTTCGGCAGCAACACGACGTTCAGCGGCGGCGCCTTGTGGAAGCCGGTCAGCGACCTGCTGCTGCGCGGCCAATATGCCGAATCCTTGCGCGCTCCGTCGATCGGCGAGCTGTACGGCGCGCAGTCGCGGTTCGATGCGTCGATCGACGATCCGTGCACCAGCGCGAGCGGCGGCCAGTTCGCCTCGAACGCGACGGTGCGGACCAATTGCATCGCCAACGGCGTCCCCGCCGGCGGCAGCTATGCCGAGCCGCAGGGCGGCCAGTTGCCGGTGCTGACCGGCGGCAATCCCGACCTGCGTCCGGAGACCGCGCGGACCCTGCTGTTCGGCGGCGTCTACAGCCCGCGCTGGGCGCGCGGCGGCACGCTCTCGGCGCTCAGCCTCGAGGTCAATTATTACGACATCAAGGTGGAGGGCGCGATTGCCTCGATCCCGGCGCAGGTGCTGCTCAGCCGCTGCGCCGAGACCGGCGATGCGCTGAGCTGCGCGGCGATCCGGCGCGCGCCGAGCGGCATCGTCACCGCGATCAACGGCCTGCTGCTCAACACCGGCGGCGTCCGCACCCGCGGCATCGACGCGACGCTGACGATCCGTTCGGGCGAGACCGGCGCGGGTCGCTTCGGCCTCTATGTCTCGGGCAATTACCTGCTCAAATATGCCGAGAGCACGCCGGCGACCGGCGGCTTCACCACCACCGACTATGTCGGCACCGAGCGCGGCTCACCCGACCAGACCTATCCGCATTTCAAGGGCCTCGGCACGATCGACTGGTCGATCGGCCCGGTCACCGCGAGCATCACCGCCCGCTATATCGACAATGTCCAGGAGATTTCCGCCGACAACGAGCTGAAGAGCCGCCTCTACGGCGACGCGCAGCTCCAGTTCCGCCCGCGCTGGCTGGACTCGCGCTTCGCCTTCACCTTCGGCGTCAACAACGTCTTCGACAAGGACCCGCCGGCCTGCTTCAGCTGCAGCCTCAACAATTACGACCCGACGACCTACGACATCCCCGGCCGCTTCGGCTATCTGCGCCTGTCCTACGGACTGTAAGGGGTGGCGTGCCGGGGCGCTGGCCCCGGCACGTTGTATGTTATTGCAGGCGGCCGGTGAGGAGAGCTGCGTCGAAGCCACCGTCGGCCAGCTTGAAGCTGACCAAGAGCGCGATCTCCTTGGCACCCTGGCCGTAGAGGCGACCGATAAAGGTGCCCGTAATTTTGCCATCCTGGCTTTTAAGCGTCCCCGATATGCGGGCGCTGCCATCCTTCGTTCCGGTTATCGTAAATGGCACCGAACCCGAACCGTCTTTCACGACGAGAGGAATAGTTCCCGATACAGCCCCTGTAGCGCAATCAACTGTCAACGCTTGGGCAGCCACCTGATCCTTTGCGTTGTTTTGTTCCGCTATCAGCGCGGAATACGTCAACGTTCCGGTGGTTGGAATTTCGATTGGATTGGTCGGCGAACCAATGATGAGCAGGCGCGCGACCTTGTCATCGTTGAACTGCGCTTCGGCGAAACTTTCGTACTTGGAGAGACCGTCCGGCAAACCGAGCAGCACGTAACCGCCCGAAGCGTTGAACTCCAACTTGCGCCGTACGGAAAACGTGCCGTTACCCGCCGAGTAGGTACCTTTCCCCGGCAGGTCGGTGCTGTCAGCCAAGGTGACCGTCCCGCCCTGCGTGGTATAGGTCGTCACCCCCGTTTCCGACGAAGACAAAGCAATCGCGACAAATTTCCCAGCAGAAAGATTGATATCCATTCGGTCATAGCCGGTGAAGCTTCGATCCTTCGTAAAATCGGCCGCCTTTTCGTAGGTGTATACGCGAGCTGTCGGCGCAGGAGTAGGCGTCGGCGCCGGAGTGGGCGTCGGGGCCGGAGTAGGCGCCGGCGTCGGGGCGGGAGTGGGTGCCGGGGTCGGCGCGGGCGTGCTGCCTGTTGTCACCGGTACCGGCGCCGAACCGCCCTTGCCATCCGAGCCGCATCCGCTCGTCGCCAGGACCAGCACCATCGCCGTCATCAAACGCCGCTTCATTACGCACTCCATCAGATCGGGCGCGCCCATCGCTCACCCTAACTCATTTATAGAAGCGCGGCTGTCCGAATTACCCAAGGTAGGCGATATAGAATCTGCTATATGCTTACTGCTTACAATATCCGACTTTTTTGATTTGCCGCGCCGCACCGGAATATGATCGATCGTTATTTTCTTTGCTTCGATATTGTTACAAGTCCGACTTATTATTCTGTAATACAGAACTTTACCTAACCACGCACCAAACCCACCGCTCAACCCCCTATCGCCCTCCCGCCAAAGCCGCTAAGCCACGCCCTCCCCGGGGGGCCGCTGACGTGTGGCTGAGAGGTGGGCAGCAGCCCACGACCCGCTGAACCTGATCCGGGTGATACCGGCGTAGGGAGGGTGCGCGGTCCGCCGTCGTTCCTCCGGATGACGTGGATGCGAACGATGTCGGCTGACCTGCCTTATGCTCCCTTCGCGCTGCGCCGTGCGCTGCCGCCGCTCACGCTGGCGCTCGCCGCGGTCGCCGCCCCCGCCGCCGCGCAGACGGGCGAGACCACCGACATCCGCGTGATCGGCCGCGCCGATCCCGCCGGGCTGCTGCCGGATCAGGAAACACCGCGCGCCGAGAGCGCGATCTCCGCCGATTACATCGTCAAACAGGCCCCGACGCTCAATGCCTTCCAGCTCGTCGCGCTGCTCCCCGGCGCGACCGTCGCGTCGAGCGATCCCTATGGCCTGTCGACCAGTTCGAGCCTGACGCTGCGCGGACTTGGCCAGGACGAGATCGGCGTGCTGATGGAAGGCGCGCCGCAGAACGACATCGGTTATTATTACGCCTATCCGGCGCAATTCGCCGATCCCGGCAACCTGCGGCGGATCGGACTCGCGCAAGGATCGGTCGATATCGACTCGCCGACGCTCGGCGGCGCGGGTGGGCTGCTGTCGCTGGCGCTCGACGATCCCAAGGCGCGGCCGCAGGCGCTCGTCGACCTGTCGCTCGGCAGCTATGCGGCACGGCGCGCCTTCGCCCGCGTCGACAGCGGCGCGATCGCCGGCACCGGGCTCAAGGCCTTCCTGTCCTATTCCTACACCCGCGCCGACAATTGGCGCGGCGCCGGCTATGACGTCCGCCAGCATGTCGACGCCAAGCTGCTCAACGAATGGGGCGACAATCGCGCCAGCCTCGCACTGTCGTACAATGACGCCAACAGCTCGACCTATCCGAGCCCGACGCTCGCCGACTGGCAGGCGCAGGGACGCGGCTTCAATTATGCGAGCCGCTACACGCCGGGCGCGACCGATTATTGGAAGCTCTATCGCGCGCCGTTCCGCAACCTCTACGCCTCCGCGCCGGTCCACCTCAGGCTTGGCGAGGCGCTGAGCTTCGACAGCACCAGCTACGCGCAATGGGGCTATGGCAACTCGCCTTATGGGACGCAGCTGACCAGCGAGGGCAATTTCCTCGGCGACGAGGCGCTCGGCGCGATTACGCTGCCCGGCGCGGTCGACGGCGTCGCCACCGTGCTCGGCAATTACACCGGTGACCAGTTCCGCGGCGGCAGCGTCGCCAAATTGGTGCTGGAGGCGGGGCGGCATCGCCTCACCGCCGGTTTGTGGTTCGACTATGGCACCGATCGCGTCACGCAATCCTATACCAGCCTCAACCCCGACGGTACGCCGACCGACCGCTGGGGCTATCGCGCCAAGGCGATCCGCACCGCCGACGGCCGGCTGCTCGCGTACGAGAACCAGCGCACCGTCACCGTCACCAAGAGCGCCTTCGTCGCCGACCGGATCGCGCTGACGCCGCGGCTGACGCTCGAGCTCGGCATCAAGGGTGTCGACGTGCTGCGCAACGGCCGCAACTATCTGCCCGGCCCGCAATCGAGCGTGCGGCTCGACAGCTTCGCCGCGCTGCCGCGCGCCGCGCTCCACTTCGATCTCGACGACCGGCAGCAGCTGTTCGCCAACGTCACCACCAATTTCCGCACGCCGAACGAGTTCACGCTCTACGACAGCTATGCGGGCGGCGTGCTGGCGGCGCAGGGGACGGACGCGCTCAAGAACGAATATGCCGTGTCCGAGGAGCTCGGCTATCGCTTCATCGGCGCGAACCTGTCGGCGTCGGTCACCGGCTTCCACTACACGTTCCGCAACCGCCAGCTCGCGACGATCGTCCAATCGGGCGGTGCGCAGGTCAATACGACGCTCAACGCCGGCGGCCAAACCTCTTATGGCGTCGATGCCGAGGTCGATTACCGCCCCGCCGCCGGGGTCAGCCTGTACGTCTCGGGCGAATACCTCCATGCGCGGATCGACGACGATCTGCCGGTCGACGGCGACCTGCTGCCGACGCGCGGCAAGCATGCGGTGTCGAGCCCGACGGTACAGGTCGGCGCGGGCGGCATCTATGACGACGGCCGTCTGTTCGGCAGCATCGCCGGCAAATATCTCGCCCGCCAATATGCCACCTTCCTGAACGACGAGAGCATTCCGGGCTATGCGACGCTCGACCTGTCGATCGGCGTCCACCTTGCCGACTGGCTCGACGGCAAGCGCACCGACCTGCGCGTCAACGCGATCAACGTCACCGACCCGCACGTCCTGTCGGGCGTGCAGGCGGTGACGACCAATGCGCGCGACACAACCGGCCGCAACGGCAGCGTCATCGCCGGCGGGGCACCGGCTTATTATATCGGCAGCGGCGCGGCGGTGATCGCGACGATCGCGCGCGCCTTTTGAGGATGGCGCACGCCGCCGATCCCGACGCGCATCGCGTCCACGGCATGGGCGAAGCGCTCGAGGCGCCGGTCTGGCCGCCGATCACCGCGGCGGAGGCGGCGGCGGTGATCGCGCGCTTTCCCGCGGCGGGGCGGTTCGCCGCGCTGCGCTGGCATTCGCCGCGGCCCTTTTCGGCGGCGGCGCTGATCGACACCGATCGCGGCGCGCTGCTGCTCAAGCGGCACCATTGCAGCATCCGCAGCGTCGCCGGCCTCGCCGAAGAACATCGCTTCATTGCGCATCTCGCCGACGCCGGCCTGCCGGTGCCGCAGGGTCTGGCCAGCGACGACGACGCGAGCGCGATCGCGATCGACTCCTCTTGCTACGAGCTGCACGTCGCCGCACCGGGCATCGATCTGTACCGCGAGCGCCAGTCGTGGACGCCCTATCTGTCGCGAGACCATGCTTATGCCGCGGGCGGGATGCTCGCCCGGCTGCACGAGGCGGCGCGCGACTATGCGGCACCGCCCCGCGCGCCCGCGCCGCTCATCGCCAGCTTCACCATCCTGCCGGCACCCGATCCGCTCGCCACGGCGCAGGCCTATGTCGCGGCGCGGCCGCGGCTCGCCGCCTTTCTGGCGACACGGCCGTGGCAGGAGCAGCTCGCCGCCGTCCTCACGCAGCACGCCGGGGGTCTGGCCGAGCGGCTCGCGCCGCAGCCGTCGCTGTGGACGCACAACGACTGGCATCCGTCCAACCTGCTATGGACGCCGCAGGGCACGGTGCGGACGGTGATCGACTTCGGCCTCGCCGACCGCAGCTGCGCGGTGCAGGATATCGCCACCGCGATCGAGCGGATGCTGAACTGGCTCGACCTGCCGCAGACCGATGCCATCGCCGATCCCGCCGCGGTCACCGCGCTGCTCGCCGGCTATGCCGCGGTGCGGCCGCTCGGCGCGGCGGATCGCGCGACGATCGCGTGGCTGCTGCCGCTCAGTCACCTGGAATTCGCGCTGTCGGAAGCCGATTATTTCACCGCGGTGGTCGACGATCCCGCCGCCGCCGCGCTGGCGTGGGACGGATATGCGATCGGCCATGTCGGCTGGTTCGCGACGCCGCCGGGACGCGCCCTGCTCGCGACGATCCGCGGGACGGGCGGATGAGCCCGCTCGAGATCGTCGCGGTCGTCGTCAGCTTCGCGGGCATCTGGCTGACCGCGCGGCGGCGGATGCTGTGCTGGCCGGTCAACCTGCTCGCCTGCGCGCTCTACGCCAAGCTGTTCCTCGACGTGCGGCTCTATGCCGACATGGTGTTGCAGGGCGCGTTCGGCATCGCGATCCTCTACGGCTGGCTCGCCTGGCTGCGCGGCGTGCGCGACAGCGGCGTGGTGGCGGTGGCGCCGCTGCCCGCGCGGCAGGCGGTCGCCGGCCTCGCCATCGGCGCGATCGCCGCCGCGTCGGTCGGCTGGCTGACCAGTCGCTACACCGATGCCGCGCTGCCGTGGATGGACGCGACGCTGAGCAGCTTCAGCCTCGTCGCGCAATATTGGACCGCGCGCCGCCATGCAGAAAGCTGGCTGCTGTGGATCATCGTCGACGTCACCTATGTCGGCATGTTCATCGTCAAGGCCCTGTGGCTGACCGCCGGCCTCTATGCGGCGATCACGCTGCTGGCGGTTCTCGGCTATCGCCAGTGGCGGCGGGGGGCGCGGCGCGGGCGGCACGCGCCCGCCTGACCGGCGGCGCGAGCCAGTCGGCGAGCGACAGGCCGGTCTGCTCGATCGCGTGCAGCATCACCCAGCCGGCGGCGCGCGCATCGCTCAGCGCATCATGGTGGCGGTGCGGGATGCCGAGGAACCGCGCCAGCCCGCCGAGCTTGTGATTGGGCAGATCGGGCCAGGCGCGTCGCGCCACCCGCACGCTGTCGAGCCAGGTCGTCGCGATCTCCGGCAGCGCATGCACCCGGCACGCCGCGGCGAGCGCGCCCTTGTCGAACGACGAATGCGCGACGGTGACGCGCCCGGCCAGATGGCGGCCGATCGCGGCATGGACATGCGCGAAGGTCGGCCGGCCGATGACGTGATGCGCGGCGATGCCGTGGATGCGCGTGTTGATCGGGTGGAAGTCGTCGCACGGGTCGAGCAACGTCTCGTAGCTGAACAGCTCGCCGCCGTCGCGAAAGCCGACGATGCCGATCTGGCAGATGCTGCTCACCCGCGCGCAGGCGGTCTCGACGTCGATGACGACGAAGTCGCATGCGGCCGCGTCGTTGCCGGCGGGAGGGGAAGGGGCAGCCACGATCCCCGGCGATCTACGCCCCCGGCACGAGCGCGGCAAGCTGCGGCTATGTCCCTCTGAAACCATCCGTCCGTCGCGGCAGGCCGATGGGCGCAACACTGGTTGACGCTGCCCGGTGCAGGCCCAATGCGGCGGGTCTCTCCTGCTGACGAGGTATTCCCCTGCGCCTGTCCCTGCCCTTCGGCTTCGCCTCCCACGACATGGCGATCGACCTTGGCACCGTGAACACGTTGGTGTTCGTCGCCGGCCGCGGCATGGTGCTCGACGAACCCTCGGTGGTGGCGATCGAGACGCGAAACGGCGTGCCCAAGGTGCTCGCGGTCGGCGCCGACGCCAAATTGATGATGGGCAAGACGCCGCAGGGCGTCGAGACGATCCGCCCCTTGCGCGACGGCGTCATCGCCGACATCGACGTCGCCGAGCAGATGATCAAGCATTTCATCCGCAAGGTGCACGGCGACAGCGGCCGGCGGATGCGCAGCCCGCGGCTGGTGATCTGCGTCCCCGCCAATTCGACGCAGGTCGAGCGGCGCGCGATCCGTCAGGCGGCGACCAGCGCCGGCGCCGCCAAGGTGTCGCTGATCGAGGAATCGCTCGCTGCGGCGATCGGCGCCGGGCTGCCGATTACCGCCCCGGTCGGCTTCCTCGTCGTAGACATCGGCGGCGGCACCACCGAGGCGGCGGTGCTGTCGCTTGGCGGGCTCGCCTACAGCAATTCGGTGCGCGTCGGCGGCGACAAGCTCGACGAGGCGATCGCCTCGCACATCCGCCGCAAGCACAATCTGATGATCGGCGAGGCGACCGCCGAGCGGATCAAGCAGCAGATCGGCGCCGCCTGCCGCCCGGCGGACGGCAACGACCTGCAGATGCGCGTCCGCGGCCGCGATCTCACCAACGGCATCCCCAAGGAGATCGGCATCGGCCAGAGCGAGATCGCCGATGCGATCGCCGACCTCGTCGCGCAGATCGTCGAGGTGGTGATGAAGACGCTCGAACAGATCGAGCCCGAGCTCGCCGCCGATATCGTCGAACAGGGGATCGTGCTGACCGGCGGCGGCGCACTGCTGCGGCGGCTCGACGAGACGCTGAGTCGCGCCACCGGCCTGCCGGTGACGGTCGCCGAATCGCCGCTGCTCTGCGTCGCGCTGGGTGCCGGCCGGGCGCTCGAGGACGATGCCCTGAAGGGGGTGCTGCACGACCTCTAGGCGGCGGGCAAAAAAAGAGGGCCGCCGAAGCGGCCCCGAGAATCCTGTTGGGGAGGATGCCTAACGGCATGATTGGTCTGACCTATTCATCAGCCGTCGTCAAATATAAAATGAACTTTCATGACGGGGCGGATGCGACGGTCTCCGGAACCCTAAGCGGGGCGGGCGATCGCCGCCCGCCCCGGACCAGCCAGAGCACGCCGCCGCAGCCCAGCGCCGGCAGCAGCCAGGCGATCGTCGCGACCATTCCCGGCGTCGCGCCGCACCGCGGGCAGGCCGCCGCGGCGACGACGAGCGCGAGCAGCGCATGGCCCAGCCCGCCGCTTGCCTTGATGACGGCGAGGAAGACGCCGACCGGCAGCGCCTCGTCCATCACCCCCTCGCCCGCGCCGCGATGCACCGCGATCGCCAGCATCGCCCAGATCGCCATGTTCATCCCCGCCTGCGCGATGCCGATCAGCGTCAGCCCGATGACGTCGACGCCCGCACCCAGCGTGGCGGCGAGCATCGCGAGCGCGACGAGCATCGCACCATGCGCCAGCACCAGCAGCGCCTGCGGACGCCGCCAGCGTGCGGCGACCATCCACACCGGCAGCGACAGCGCCTGCGCGAGCGCGATCGTCGCCAGCGCCGGTCCCGCCCATTGCGCGCCGCCGCGCGTCGCCTCGCCGGTGAAGGCGAGCGCCCGCACGAACAGCGGCACCAGCCCCGATTGCAGCGGCAGCAGGCAGAGCAGCCGCCGGAACGGCGGGTTGCGCCACAGGTCGCCGATCACCGCCGCAGCGCTGCGCCGCTCGCCGCCGGGCGTCGGCGGCACCGGCAGCCGTCGCGTCGCGACCACGGCGACCAGCAGCGTACCGGCATAGAGCGCGCCGCCGATCATCGCCGCCGCGGCGATCGTCGCCGCGCGCGCGGCCGGCGGCGCGGTCAGGATCGCGGCGGTCGCCAGCCCGACCAGCCCGACCCCGCCGGCACTGCAGATCAGCCGCATCCCCGACACGCCCGCCGCGATGCGCGGATCGGCGGCAAAGCGGACGATCAGCGTATTGTGCCCGATGTCGCAGAGCGCGAAGCCGGCGCGGCACAGCATCACCGCAAGCGCGATCGGCCACGACCCGTCGGCCGGCGGCAGCGTGAAGATCAGCCAGAAGCTGATCGCGCACAGCGGACTGCCGATCAGCACCAGCCGGCGCAACGCGCCGACATGGCCGGAGCGATCGGTCAGGAAGGCGACACCGACATCCGCCGCGCCGTCCCACAGCATCACCGCGCCCAGCAGCCCGCCCGCCGCGAGCGGCGCCACCCCGGCGATCCGCACCAGATAATAGAGCAGGAAGGTATCGAACACGGTGAGCACGACGCTCTTGCCGAGATTGCCGAGGCTATAGCCGAGCTGCATCGAAACGGCGGGCCGCCCGGGCGATAGGAGTGGGGCGCTGGCCATGGCGCGGCGAGCCTAGCGCGCGTTGCTTGCACTTCCGCGACACGGGCGCGACGCGAGGCGGCAGCGGCGCGCGCACCATCACGCCTCGCCGTCGCGGTGCCGTCGACCGACGCCCGCGCGTCCCCAATCCCGCCGCGACCTGTTATGGGCTGGCGATGACGCTCGTCCTCTACGCCGCCGCCGCGCTTGCCGAGATCGCCGGCTGCTTCGCCTTCTGGGCGTGGCTGCGGATGGGGCGTTCGCCGCTGTGGCTGATCCCGGGATGCCTCGCGCTGGTCGCCTTCGCATGGCTGCTCACCCGGGTCGAGGCGGCGGCGGCCGGGCGGACCTATGCGACCTATGGCGGCATCTACATCACCGCCGCCTTGCTCTGGCTGTGGCGTGTCGAAGGCGTCCGGCCCGATCGCTACGATTGCGCCGGCACCGGCCTGTGCCTGATCGGCGCGGCGGTGATCGCACTCGGCCCGCACCGCGGCTGAGCGATCAGCGCGCGGTCCGATCGAGATCGGCGACGACCGGGAAATGGTCCGACGGATAGCGCGCGCCGTCATGATCGGTCAGCACCCGCGCCGACACCGGCCGGAAGCCGCGCACCAGGATATAGTCGATCCGGTCGCCCGGCACGCCGGTGAAGTCGTGAAAGGTCCCCGCCGGCCCTGCGCGCAGCTCCGCTTGCTCCCAGACGTCGGTGAGCAGCGCCGTCAGCCGTCGATGCGCCGCGCTGTCCGGCACCGCGTTGAGATCGGCGGTCAGCACGATCGGCAGCCCGTGCGCCAGCGCCGGCAGGCGGCGCGCGATCAGCGCCGCCGAACGCTGCCGCGCCACCGCATCCTCGCTGTCGCGATTGGCGAGATGCGTATCGAGCAGCAGGAACCGCCAGCGCGGCGTCGCGCGCGTCTCGAACACGCCCCAATTCGCCATCCGCGGCAGCGTCGCGCCCCAGCCGAGGCTGCCCGGCCGCGACGGCGTCGGCGACAGCCAGAAGCGGCCGTGACGCAGCAGCCGCAGCCGGTCGCGCCGATAGACGATCCCCATATGCTCGTCGGCATGGCCGCCGAACCGGTCGCACCCCAACCAGCGGAAGCGCGGCAGCGCCCGCACGATGTCGTCGCCCTGCGCCTGGAACAGCTCCTGCGTGCCGATCACGTCCGGGTCCGCCGCGCGGACGGTGGCGACGAACAGCGCGCGCCGGTCGGCCCAGCGATTGGCGCCGTCGTCCGGATTGAGATAGCGGACGTTGAAGGTCATCACGCGCAGGTCGGGACGCGCCGCCGGTGCCGCGCCGACGAGGCCGAGCCCGATCGTCGCGGCGGCGAACAGCCGCAGCGCGCGGGAGCGCCGGCCGCTCATTCGACCATCTCCAACCGGTCGGCGAGCCGCGCCAGCGTCCGCTCGACGTGATGCGACACCGCCTTGGGGGTGACGCCGATCCGCCGCGCCGCCTCCTTGTGGCTCAGCCCCTCGACGCGCACGAGCAGGAACGTGTCACGCGCGATCGGTTGCAGCGCATCGAGCGCGGCGTCGAGGCGGCGCAGCTGCTGGCGCGCCGCGACGGCGCGATCCGGACCGAGCGCGCCGGCGGCGGCGATGCTGTCGTCGAGCGGCAGATGCCGGTCGAACAACCGCGTCACCTGCCGGCGATGCCGGTCGATCATCAGATTGGCGGCGATCCGCCGGAGATAGCCCGCGGCATGGTCGACTGCTGACGCCTGAGTGGTGAGCAGCCGCAGATAGACGTCCTGCATCAGGTCGTCGACATCGGCAGGATCGCGCAGTCGGCGGCGAAGATACTGGCGCAGCGCGTTGATTTCGGCAGCGTCGATTGGCGCCAGCGTCACTCCACCCGTCCTTGCAATCATCGCCTCGCGACACGTTAGGGCCGATCGGTGACAGGGATATGACCAAAACGATCCTTTTTGCCGATGGGGAATCTCCACCGGCGCTGCGTCCTTCCGGCTGCACCCGTCCTTCGTCCGCGAAGGGCGGGTGGACTCATTTTGGGGGACTGACATGTTGCGATTGCCATTCAAGAGCGTGCTGCTGGCCGGCACGATGACCATCTGCGCCGCACCGGCGCTCGCGCAGCAGGAGCCGGCGCAGGCCGCCGCCGCGGACGCCACGGCTGCCGGCGCCTCGGGCCGGGACGATCGCGCCGGCGACATCGTCGTCATCGGCACGCGCAAACAGGCCGCCGCCATCCAGTTCGCCGCGGCGCAGCCGATCGCCGTGCTCTCCGAGGAGGATCTGCGCCACACCGCCGTGCACAACGTCGCCGAGGCGCTCGGCCTGCTGCCCGGCGTCAACGTCGTCAACACCGGCTCGTCGTTCATCGGCGGAGTCGACGGCGCGTCGCGCGGCGAGGGTATGTATGTCGCGATCCGCGGTCTCAATTCCGAATATAACGTCAACCTGATCAACGGCGTCAACGTCGCGCAGGGCCAGCCGTACAGCCGCGGCGTGCAGCTCAGCCTGCTGCCGCCGACCGGCCTCAACACGATCGTGCTCAACAAGGCGTCGCGCGCCGACATGGACGGCGATGCGATCGGCGGCACCGTCGATTTCCGCACGCCGACCGCCTTCGACTATGGCGACGCGCCGCACGGCAGCCTGACCGCGCTCGGCCGGATCGAGACGCGCGCGCGCAAATATCACGACGACGGGCTGGGCGGCGGCGCCGCGGCGGCGCTGTCGACGCGTTTCGGCCCCGATCATCAGATGGGCGTCTACGTCAGCGGCTATTTCGAGCGGCGCACCTATACCAACAGCGAGATCCGCGGCGCGCAATCGGCGCATGACGACGGCAGCTGGGGCTATGCCAATGCCGCCGATGCCAAGGGCCACGCCTATCCCGGCCTCGATCCCGAACGCAACGCGGCGCTGACCGGCTTCGACGCGGGCGTGTCGAGCGGCGCGACCAACCGCTTCGGCGGCAACGGCTCGCTCGACTGGCGCGGCGCGGACGGCACGCAGCTCTATCTGCGCGGCAGCTATGCCAAGGCGATGACGACGCAGGATTCGACCCTCGCGCAGTTCAACGGCGGCACCAAGTCATGGGTGCAGACGGCAGGTACGGATCGCTACCAGCTCGTCGTGCCGGCGGTTTCGGTGCGCAATTATTTCGAGACCAATCCCGAAACGTCGATCCTCGCCACCGCGGCGTTCGGCGGCGCGGCGCAGCTCGGCGGCTGGAAGATCGCCCCGGAACTGTTCTTCAGCGAAGGCCACAACAACCGGCCCAATCATATCGAGGCCTCGGCGCGCAGCAACCAGTCGGACAAATACACCAACGGCGCGAAATATCCGCTCGGCGGCCAGTCGATCGGCTATCGCGACAAATATCCGGTCGCCCTGCTCGATCCGGCGATCTTCGACGCCTTCGACCATGCGGCCGATGTGCTGCCCGCCCGCCGCGCCGGCCAGCTCACCGAACAGTTCAGCGGCCAGCGCAAATGGGGCAGCCGGATCGACATCAGCCGCGATCTGTCGGATCAGGCCGGGATCGTGCAGTCGGTCGCGTTCGGCGCCAAGGTGCAGACCAGCCGCCGCACCGTCACCAGCCGCGACTGGACGACCGACTATGTCGCCAATTACCTTGGCAAGACCGCGACCTGGGCCGCCTTGGGCCTGACCGGCGGCCGTTATGCGCACACCTATCCCGGCCTGTACGAATGGTCACTGCCGCGCTTCGACAAGCAGGCGCTGTTCGACCTCTTCAACAAATATCAATTCGCCGCCAATTTCGACGGGACGCCGTACAACAGCTTCGACACCTGCGGCGATCTGTACGTCAACAACCGCAATTGCGGCACGCTCAAGGGCAGTGAGACGGTCAGCGCCGGCTATGCGACCACGACGCTGAAGACGGGCGACGTGGAGATCATCCCCGGCATCCGCTTTGAACATACCGACATCCGCAACACCTATTGGCAGATCCGTTACGTCGGCAAGGTCGAGCAGCCCGGCGCCTTCGCCGGCAATCGCTCGCATTACGACGCGCTGCTGCCCAGCCTGTTCGTCAACTGGCGGCCGACGTCCGGCATCGTCGCCCGCGGCGACATCTGGCAATCCTACACGCGCCCGCCCTTCTTCCAATTGGGCGGCAGCGCGACGAGCCGGACCGGCGACGACGGCAAGACCACGATCGTGCAGGGCAATCCCGATCTCAAGGCGATCCGCGCGACCAACGTCGACACGTCGGTCGAATGGAATTTCGCGCCCTCGGGCTATGCGATGCTCGGCGGCTATTACAAGCGGCTGCGCAACTACATGTACGACAGCGGCACGATGCTGCTCAACACCGCGACCAGCGACGGCACCAACCAGACCTTCGTCAACCAGCCGCGCAACGGCGGCGGCGGCAATATCTACGGGCTCGAATTCCAGACGCAGAAGACCTTCGTCGAGCTGCCCGGCGCGCTGCGCGGCTTCGGGATCGGCGCCAACCTGACCCGCCAGTGGACCAAGGTCGATATCGGTGGCGGCAACGAAGCGCCGATCCAGAACGCCCCCGACGTGATCGCACAGGGCCGCGTCTTCTATGCGCTGCACGGATTCTCGATCGACGCCCTCTACAGCTACACCGGCGCCTATCTCGAATCGTACAGCTATCTGGGTCAGCCGACCGGCTGGGATCAGCGCTGGGTGCGGCCGATCCGGCGCGTCGACTTGCACGTCGGTGCCGATTTCGGCCATGGCGTGAAGGGCGACGTCTCGATCGCCAATCTGTTCAACAGCTATACCTATTGGGCGCATATCGGCCGCCGCTCGCTGGCGATCTCCGACATCGTCAATTCGGGGACGACCGCGCTCGCCAGCCTGAAATATTCGTTCTGACCGATCGTGACGGCGCCACCACCGGCGCCGTCACCTTCCCCGGCAGCGGCACCGGCCGAGACGATCGGCCCTGCCCTGAGTTATAGACTAAATAGCTGCTTCAATTGCATTTTCAGTCGCTATGAAGGCGCAGCTGATTGGGGGGAGACGAGCGATGCGACGCAACCGAGGCCTGTGGACGATTCCGCTCGCGCTGACCCTCGGCGCCGCGGCGCCCGCGCCGGAACCCGCGGCAAGCGCGATCCGCGTCGACCAGATCGGTTACGAGACGCACGGCCCCAAGACCGCGATCCTCGCCACGCCGACGGAGGCGCCGCAGGACTGGCAATTGCTCGACACCGCCGGGCGCACGGTGGCGCACGGCACGACCGAGCCGTTCGGCGTCGATCCCGGCTCGGGCGAGCGCGTCGCGCGCATCCGCTTCGATAGCGTGACGCGCCCCGGCCGCTATCGGCTCGCCGTCGGCAGCGCGCGCAGCCAGCCGTTCGCGATCCTCGATCGCCCCTATGCCGATGCCGCCACCGCGGCGATGAGCTTCTTCTACCAGCAGCGCAGCGGCGTACCGATCCTCGCGCGCTATGTGCCGCGTCCCGACCTCGCCCGCGCCGCCGGTCATCCGCACGAGCGCGTCACCTGTTTCCACGGCCGCGACCAGCGCGGCGTCACCTGGCCGGGCTGCGACTATTCGCTCGACACCACCGGCGGCTGGTATGATGCCGGCGACCAGGGCAAATATGTCGTCAACGGCGGCCTATCCGCCTGGACCTTGCTCGATCTGCACGAGCGGCTCGCCGCGCTCGGCGATGCGAACGCCTTCGCCGACGGACGGCTCGCCTTGCCCGAGAACGGCAACGGCAACGACGATCTGCTCGACGAGGCGAAGGTCGAGGTGCGCTTCCTGCTCGCGATGCAAATCCCCGCCGGTCGCTCGCTCACCGTCGCCTTCACCACCGATCGCGGGGCGCCGGCGCGCGATTTCCGCACGATCGATGCGGGCGGCCTCGTCCACAGCAAGGTCGCCGACGTCGCCTGGACGCCGCTGCCGACCGCGCCCGCCGCCGATCCGATGCCGCGCTTCCTCTATCCGCCGACCACCGCGGCGACGCTCAACATGGTCGCGGTCGCGGCGCAGGCGGCGCGGATCTGGCGCGAGCGCGACCCCGCCTTCGTCGCCGCCGCCCTCGCCGCCGCGACACGCGGCTGGGCGGCGGCCACGCGCGTGCCCGATCTCTATGCCAGCTCCGACTTCACCGGCAGCGGCGGCTATGGCGACAGGACGGTGAGCGACGAACGCTTCTGGGCGGCGGCGCAATTGTTCGTCACCACCGGCGATCCGGCCTATGCCCAGGTCATCACCACCTCGCCCTATCTGGTCGACGACGGCGTCGATCTCAGCTGGGGCAGCACCGCGCTCGCCGGGATGATGACGCTGGCGACGACGCCCAACCGCCTGCCCGCGGCGACCGAAGCCGCGATCCGCGCGCAGCTGCTGCGCCTCGCCGACCGGCTGCTCGCCGAGCGCGCGCGCAGCGGCTACCAATTGCCGATGGCAGGACGGAAATACGTCTGGGGCTCCAATGCGACCTTGCTCAACCGCGCGATGCTGCTCGGCGTCGCCTGGCAGATCAGCCATCGCCCCGCCTATCGCGCCGCGATGATCGACGTCGCCGACTACGTCTTCGGCCGCAACGCGCTCGATCGCTCCTACGTCACCGGCTTCGGCAGCCGGCCGATGCGCCATCCGCACCACCGCTTCTGGGCGCAGGCAGCCGATCCGCGTTTCCCCGCGCCGCCGCCGGGCGTGCTGTCGGGCGGCCCCAATGACGGCGCGGGCACCGCCGACGCGCAGCTCAAGGGCTGTATCGGCCAGACCTGCTGGCGCGACGACTGGCAGGCGTTCACGGTGAACGAGGTGGCGATCAACTGGAACGCCCCGCTCGTCTGGGTCACCGCCTTCCTCGATGCGACGCGCGGCGTGCCGCCCGCGAAGGGCTGAGCGGCACGCCGCGGCGGCGGCGCCTATAGCGCGAAGCGCAATGTGGCGCGCAGGTCGCGTCCGGCGAGCGGCGCGAAATCCTTGAGGAAGCTCGCGTGGCGGCGGACGTTGACGTCGAACAGATTGTTCGCCGAGAGCAGCAGCGTCGTCTTGCTGTCGCGCCCGAACGGCGACAGGCTGAGGCTCGCATTGGCGATCGTATAGCTTTGCGTCGGCGTCTCGAACGCGGTGATGCGGTTCTGCTCGAACAGATGCTCGACCTCGCCGCGCAGCGTGAAGCGGTCGCCCTGCGCCTCGAGTCCGCCGAGCACGCGCGCCGGCGGGATGCGCGGCACCGGCCCCAGATCGACGATTGAGGCATGGACGTAATCGCCGAGCAGGTCGCCGTTGACGCGCACCTGCCCCAGCCGGAACAGCGTCGCCGACACGTCCGCCTCGAACCCGTAATAGCGCGCATCCGCCTGCTGATACTGGAAGCAGGGCAGGTCGACGACGCGGCCGGACGGCGAGGCGGCGGCGACGCAGACCGACGGATCGACCTGGTTCTCCGAGATATAGTTGCTGAACCAGTTGTAATAGGCCGAGGCGTCGAAATTCACCCCGGCGGTATGCGCGTGCAGCGTCGCTTCGAGGCCCCATGACTTTTCCAGCCGGAAGTCGGGGCTGCCGAGCTCATAGGCCTGCGTCCCCGCATGGCCGCCATTGGCGAACAACTCCTCCGCCGAGGGCGCGCGTTCGGTGCGCGAACCGTTGATGCCGATCCGCACCGCATCGCTGAGCGCATAGGAGGCGCCGAGCGACCCCGACAGCGCCTGGAAGCTGCGCTGCCCGCTGAAGAAGCGATTGTCCTGATCGGCGCGGGCGGCGAGCGTGCTCCATTCGTAGCGCAGCCCGCCTTCGGCGCGGAACGGCCCGCTGGCGAATTGTTGCAGCGTGAACAGCCCGGTCTGGTCGGTGGCGTTGCGCGGCAGAAAGGCCTCGTCGCCGACGACGTTGAACAGCCGGTTGAAATATTGCACGCCCGACGCGCCGCTCCAGCCGCCATGGTTCGCCTGGACCAGTTCGAGCCGCCCTTCGGTGCCGTTGTTGTAGAAGGCGGTGCCGACGCTGCCGTCCTCCTCCAGCTCGAAATGGCGGTAATCGGCATGGCCGAGGCGGATGCGGATGCGATCGAGCACGCCGCCGCCGGTCTGCACCTCGCCACGCAGATCGTAGCGGTTCTGCACCACGGAGAGGCGCGGCGCCTCCTGCTCCTGCCCGACCGCGGTCGCATAGCGGATCGGCACGCCGTAGAGGCTGTCGTAATGGCTGTACGACACGCCGAGGTTGCCGGTGTCGGTAATGATCGCCGCACCGACGCCCGCGGTCCACGTCTCCGCGGCCGAATTGGGCAGGCGGCCGCGGATGCGGGTCGAGGCGGCGAAGTCGATCGGCTCCTCGCTGTCCTGCGGCAGGCCGATCTGGCTCGTCGCCGCCGCCCGCGCCGCGCGCGACAAGGCATAGCCGCCGATGCGCAGATCGTCGGACTTGAGGTACGATCCGTCGGCATGCAGCACGAGATGCTGGCCGACCGCGACATCGCCCGCGCCCTCGACCGATCGCTCGCTGGCGGCGCTGCCGTAATTGGCGATGCCGGCGAGGCGATAGCCCTTGTCGGGCACGGAGCGCGGGATGCGCGTGTCGATGACGTTGACGACGCCGCCGACCGCCGACGATCCGAACAGCAGCGCCGACGGGCCGCGCAGCACCTCGATCCGCTCGGCGAGCAGCGGATCGATGATCACCGCATGGTCGACGCTGGTGTTGGACACGTCGATCGAGCCGATCCCGTCGGTGAGCACGCGGATGCGCTCGCCCTGGAAGCCGCGCAGGATCGGCCGTGACGCCGACGGCCCGAACGACGTCGCCGATACGCCCGGCAACCGCGCCAGCGTCTCACCGATCGTCGGCCGCAGGTTGCGCGTCAGCGCCTCGCCGGCGAGCACCGACGTTCCCTGGAGCACGTCGCGCTCGCTCTGCTGCACCGGCGCGGTGATGATGATGTCGTTCGACGCGGCCGCGCGCGTGGAGGCCGCGGGCGGCGCGGCAGGATCGGCCCCGGTCTGCGCCAGCGCCGGCGCGGCGAGGATCGACAACAGGCTGACGCCGACGAGATAGGAGGTCATGATCGCTTTCCCCTGAACCAAGGCGTCGCCCCATAGCGCCATGTTATATTGTATCAAGGGGTGAATCGATGAGCTGCGTCCGTAGCGGCTTCGACCGAGGAGCTCCCTCAAGGCCCGGTCGCGATCGTGACAAATTTACGACAGGTCGGGAGATTTTGCCCGTCTCTCCAAAAACGCCATTGTGTTCATGTCCGTAATGGTCAGTCTTCGTATACCGGATACGATAACCGGACAAAAAGGCACAGGGATAAGAGGCGGATCATATGGAAAAGCAAGATCAAAAACTGCGATCCCAATTATTGGCTTCGGTGGCGATGGGCCTCATGGCCCTCACCATCGCTGGCAGCGCAATGATACCGACCGCAAAGGCGCAAGGTTTCTCCAGTTTCAGCGCGAGCGGAACAGTGCTCGATGCCGCCGGCCACCCTATCAGCAATGCACATGTCACTATCCGGTCCATCGATCAGGGTTTCACCCGAACCGTCACGACCAACACAAGCGGCGTCTACAGCATTCCGGAGCTGCGGCAGGGCAGATACCAATTCACCGTCGACGCAGACGGCTATGACACCTATGTGGAAACGGACGTGACGCTTGCGCCGGGGTCGGCATCGAACCAGTTCCGCCTTGCCAAAGCGGGAAGTAGCGAAACCGGCGGAACGGACATCGTCGTAACCAGCAAACGTATTGCCACTACGGATTTCGACCTGACGACGACAGGCCAGGTCATCAACGTCGCGGATGTGGCGGCCCGCCTGCCCGTGGCCCGGGACCTGACTTCGGTTCTCCTGCTGGCGCCTGGTACGGCAAGCGGCTCGGGCGCCTTCGGCGGGCTCGCATCGGTCAACGGCGGCGCTGTCTCGGAGAATGCATTCTTCGTGAACGGCCTTAACATCACCGACTTCCGCAAAGGATTGAGCCCTGCGGGCGTTCCGTTTGATTTCTACCAGACCATCGAGGTCAAATCCGGCGGCTATGCGGCAGAGTTCGGCCGCTCAACCGGTGGCTTTACCAGCGCGACGACCAAATCCGGATCCAACGAATTTCATGGCGGCATCTTGTTCTCGTGGAATCCTCACGAGTTGCGGATGCACACGCGCGATACTTTCTTTTCAGACAATGACGGAAGCCGTGCAGACTCGCGCTCGACCACGTTCCAGCTCTCCGGCCCGATCATCAAGGATCACCTGTTCTTCTACGGCCTGTACCAAGCGCGCAATGACAGCTCGGTCAGCGCCGGTCGTCAGTTCCTCGGCGATCCCCGCACGGCGGACATCGACAATCCGAACAAATATCTCGGCACATCGCGCACGTATTTCGGCACGTCGTCACCTTTTTATGGCGGCAAGATCGACGCGGTGATTGTCAGCGGTCAGCGGCTCGAAGCCACCTATTGGAGCACCAAGGGCAACCAGTTCTTCAACACCTTCGGCAGCGCCGCCCGCGGCTACACACGCTATAACTACCTCACCAACACAGACGGAAGCTACGCCGGCCGAACGCTTGCCTCGTACGGCGGCGAAAACTACGTCGGCCGGTACACGGGCGTGTTCAGCAAGTGGCTGACCCTGTCGGCTGCCTATGGCCGCAATGAGAACAGCTATGTGTCGCAATCCTTCAACGACACCAACGGCAATGTGCCGCCCGTAACCGACGCACGCAATCCGCTTGCCGTCGTCCCGCTGACCCGATCGAGCGGTGGTCGCAGCGACGATCATGACATTCGCAAGTTCTATCGTGGTGATGCCGACCTCTATTTCAAGCTTCTCGGATCGCACCACGTCAAGGGCGGCTATGATCGTGAGGAACTGACGTCCACCACCGCATCACGCGGTGGCGGCGATGGCCTTTCCTACACCATCTACACCGCTCAGGCAGGGAACCCCTATAATCTTGCGGCTGGCACAGACTATGTCCGCCGCACGACCTACTTTAATGAAGGCACGTTCGCGTCGCTCAATGAAGCCTATTATCTGCAGGATAGCTGGGCGATGTTCGGCGACCGGCTCAACCTGAGCCTCGGCATCCGCAATGATCGCTTCACAAACAACAATGCTCTCAGCCAGACCTTCTACAAGTCCGGCAACCAATGGGGCCCACGCCTCGGCTTTACCTTCGATCCGGTGGGCAATCGTCGCGACAAGATCTACGGCAGCTTCGGTCGTCTGTTCGTGCCCGTTGCCTCCAATACCAACATCCGTCTGACCGGAGGTGAGACCTATTATACTCGGACAGCGCTGTTCAACGGACTTACCAACGCCAACATCCCGATCCTCGGCAGCCCGATCCTTTATACCAATGCGGCCGCGTGCCTCGATGATGGCGCGCTGGCGTGCAGCGTCACTGGCAACGGCAAGCCGAAGTCTGCGGAAACCACGGTGGCCCAGGGACTGAAGCCGCAATCCGCCGACGAATACATCCTCGGCTATGAAAAGCGGCTCGGCGCGCGCTGGAAGGTCGGCGCGTATTTCACCTACACGAAACTCAATGACGTCCTCGAAGATTCATCGATCGATCAGGCGGTCAACGCCTATTGCGGCAAACAGAAGATCAGCGGCTGCAACGCAATCTGGAACGGCTTTCATCAATACGTGCTCATCAACCCGGGCAGCACGGCGCGAGTTACCCTGGCAAATCCGATCAATGGAGAAGCGGCGCTTCGCACCGTCGATTTTTCTGCCGCCGATCTAGGTTATCCGAAGGCGCGGCGTACCTACAAAGGCATGACCTTTGAGGCGCATCGCGAATTTGACGGCATATGGAGCCTTGATGCATCCTATACCTATTCCAAGACGATCGGTAATTACGAAGGCGGCGTAAAGACCGACAATGGGCAGAGCGACACCGGCCTGACCACGGATTTCGATCAGCCGGGACTGACGCTAGGGACCTATGGGTATTCGCCTAACGACAAACGCCACGTCATCAAGTTGGCCGGTAGCTATCTTCTCTTCGACCGGCTGAATATCGGCGGGAAGCTGCAAGCCTTCTCGCCGCGCCGCTATGGCTGCATCGGCCGGGTGCCCGAGAGCATCGATCCGTATGCAGCGGCCTATGGTGCGGCGGGGCTATTCTGTCAGGTGAATGCAGATGGCTCGATCAATACAGACCCGACGGTGTCACGGTCGGTCCAGCTTATTCCCCGTGGCTCCGTCTTCAAGAGCGACTGGCTCATCGTCAACGACTTCGACGTGAGCTATAAGTTCGACGTCGGCTCGGCGGCGATGACCCTACGAGCTACCGTTTTCAACCTCTTCAATCGCCAGCCAAAGCTCAACTTGAGTGAGGTTGGCACCGACGGCGAAGGCAAGGCGTCGCCTTACTACCGCATCGTGACCCAATATCAGGATGCACGGAGCGCACGCCTACAATTGTCTTTCGACTTCTAAAATTCGGGCGGGGACTCGCGTCAGCGCCATCGCAGAGTCCCCCCTCCCGTCCAAGCGGAAGACAAAGTCTATCGTGCAGCGCCCTCATCGCGGCAGCACCCCCAGATCCTCCAACCACTGCCGCACCTGCCCCGGCCATTCGCGGGTGATCGGGTCGGCGGTGGGGCGCAGGCCGAAGGCGTGGCCGCCCCTGGCATACAGGCGCATGTCGACCGGCACGCCGGCGTCGGTGAGCGCCAGCGCATAGGCCATGCCCTGGCGGACATTGTCGGTCGGATCTTTCATCGCGTGGAGGATCAGCGTCGGCGGCGCCGTCGGGCTGATCCTCACCCAGGGCTTGAGGTCGAGGCTGTTGCGGCCCTTGCCGGCGTCGAGCATCCGCGCCCCGTAGGCGAGGATCGCGAAGTCCGGCCGCGGCGACTGGCGGTCGGCGGCATCGGTCAGCGGATAGCTGCGCTCGACCGTGTTGCTCATGTCGGCGACCAGATAGGCGCCCGCGGAAAAGCCGATCACGCCGATCCGGTGCGGATCGATGCCGTAGGTGGCGGCGCGCTGCCGCAGCAGGCCCATCGCGCGCTGCGCATCCTCCAGCCCGAGCAGCACCTTGGGCCGCTGCTGCGGCTGTCCCGCCGCCCGTTCCCAGACCTGCGGCGTCCGGTATTTGACCATCGCGCAGGTCATGCCCTGCCGCACCACCCAGTCGCAGATCTCGGTGCCCTCGAGGTCGGTCGCGACCGCGTAAAAGCCGCCGCCCGGCAGGACCATCATCGCCGCGCCGGTATTCCGCCCCTTCGGCCTGTAGAGCGTCATCGTCGGCCGGGTGACATAGCTCGCCCAATGCCACATCCGCCCGCCGACCAGCGGCGACCCGTTGCCGGTCGCCTCGGGATGATCGCCGCTGTCCGGCTTGGCCAAAGCGACGCCCGCCGGCCACAGCGGCACCTGCGTTCCGCCCGGCGTCGGCTGCCACACGCCGGCCCGCTCGACCTTGGGGACGGCGATCCTGGCGGGCGACGGCGCGAGGCTGCCGGACTGTGCCACAGCCGCGCCGGCAAGGCCGAGCGCGACGAGAGCAGACGCCAGCAACCCGATCCGTGACACACCGCATCTCCCGCCATGAGGACGACCGCTAGATTATAGCAGCATCGCTCACGCGCCCAGATAGGCCGGTGCCGCCGCGCCCTGGCTCAGCACCAAAGTCTCGACCACGACATTGTCGTCGATCCGCGACAGGCGCAGCCGGTGCCGCCCCGCGGCAAGCGCGCCGAGATCGAGCGCGAGGCGGACAGTGTTGTCGCAGACCGCCGTCGCCCAGCGCGCCTGATCGGGCTTGTCCGCCGATCCGCCGGTCGCCTGCAACGCCGCCTGCACCGGCCGGATTGGGCCGCCGTCGACCGACACGCCGATCCGCACCCCGCCCCGGTTGAGCGTGTCGAGCGTCGGCGCGAGGTAGAGCGTCAGCGTCGTCGCACCGGCGCGCGGCAGCGTGACGTCATAGTCGAGCCAGGCGCCCTCGCCCGCCGCGCTCGACGGCCGCCCCTGCGGCAGCGCGACCATCGCGCCGGTGCCGGCGCCATGGCCGAGGTTCGCCACCTTGGTCCAGCGCAGCCCGTCGCGATCCTCGGTGCGGGCGAAGTCGGTCGCGGCGATCACCACCAGATCCCGCGCCGGCGCGGGCTTTGCGACGAAGCGCGGCCGCGGCTGCTGGCGATCGCGCGGCGTATCGCCGCCGACCCGGACGATCGAGGGCATGGTCTGCTGCGTCGGGTCGTTCCAGATGACGTAGTTCATGTGCACCTGCGCCATCATCCCGTCCCACTTGCCGTGGTGGATCGTGTGATATTGGCGGGTGAGCTCGCCGTCGCGGCGATAGGCCGCCTCGACCGCGTCGGCGAAGTAATTGGCGCGCGCGTCGTTGCTGCGCGCGAGCAGCCGGTTCCAGGCGGTGGCGTAATACATGCGATAGAGGTTCGCCACCGCGAGGATCGGAAACTCGATCAGCTGGAACCAGCCGTCGAGCTGGTCGGGCCGCAGCGTCGCGCGCACCGCGGTCATCTTCGCTTCGAGCGCGTCCCAGGCGGCGATCATCGCGCCGAACACGCCGCCGTCGAGCCCGTCCGCGGTCACGCCGCCGAGCGGGAAGCTGGTCTCGTCGATCAGCTCGGGCTTCCGGCGCGAGGCATAGCGGCTGTAGAGGGTGACGATCTCGCCGATCGCCGCCGCCTGGGCCGGCCCGAACGTCGCCGCCGCCCAGTCGCGCGGGTAGGCTGAGAGCGTCGCCGGCGTCATCGCCTCCGGGTTCCACGCCTGTCTGAGGAAGAAGCCCAGCGGATATTCCATCGGCTTGATGTCGCCGACGTTGACGATCCACATCGCCCGCGCGCCGCGCGCATAGGCGAGGTCCATCTGCTGCCAGACCTTCTCGATCTGGTTGGTGTTGAGCCATTTGTAGTTGCGCGGCACGCCGACGTAATCAAAGTGATAATAGATGCCGTAGCCGCCCGGCCGCGGCGCCGCCGCCGGATCGGGCAGGCGCCGGATATCGCCCCAATTGTCGTCCGCGAACAGCAAGGTGACGTCGTCGGGCACCTTCATGCCGTGGTCGTAATAATCCTGCACCTCCTTGTAGAGCGCCCAGACCTGCGGCGTCTCGGCGGCGGGACGGTGGGTGACGTCGGCGATGATCGCGCGCTGATCGGTGACGATCCGCTCGAGCAGGTCGGTCGCGGTGCCCTCCGCCATCGCCTCGTCGCCGTCGCCGCGCATGCCGACGGTGACCACCGACTCATAGCGCCCGCCCGGCTTGGACATCATCCGCTCGATTCCGCCGCGCCAGAAGCGGCGCAGATTGTCGCGGTTGCGGCTATAGTCCCACGCGCCGCCGCGCGTCGGGTCCTCGTCGTGGTGGCGATGCCATTCCGCCTGCGCGCGCAGCATCGGTTCGTGATGCGAATTGCCCATCACCACGCCCATCGCATCCGCCAGCACCATGCTGTTCGGATCGTCGTCGGCGAACGCCTTGCCCCACATCGCGGGCCACAGGTAATTGCCCTTCATGCGCAGCAGCAGCTCGAAGACATGCGCGTACATCGCCGCATTGACCCCGCCGAAATGCTTCTTCGCCCAGCCCGACAGGCAGGGATCCTCGTCGTTGATGAAGAAGCCGCGGTAGCGGACGCGGGGGCGGTCGGCGACCGGATCGGCCGGCACCGTCACGTTGCGCTGCCGCGTCACCGCGACATCGGCGAACCAATACCAGGGCGATACGCCGATCGTCTCCGACAGATCATAGGTGCCGAACACCGCCCCGCGCCGGTCGGCGCCGACGATGACCAGCGCGCGCGCGACGCCGGGCATCGGATGATCGACGACGACGCGGCGATAGGCTTCCCAGCTGCCGCGCAGGTCGGCGACGTCGAGCCGGCCCGCCGCGACCAGCGCGTCTATCGTCGGGCTGGCGCCGAGCACGCCGATCATCACCACCGTGCCGGTCAGCGCCGCCGGCGTATCGACCACCCGCGCGGGCGTGCCGCCGACCCGCCCGAGATCCTCGGCGAAGCTCGCCGCGACGCGCCGCACCGCGCTGTCCGCGCCGGCATCGACGAACACCGTCGCCGGCGCGCCCGCGACGATCAGCGGAAAGGCCGGCTGCGACCCCGTCCGGCCGGCGAGGACCCGCGCGACCGCCGGCACGGGCAGCGCGGCGAGCGCGCCGAGCGCGCTTCCCGCCAGTAACGTCCGCCGCGAGACTGCGGTGTCGATCATCGATCCTCTCCCTTGATCGTCGCATCACGCCGAAACGGCCTGCGGACGCCCGATTGGTATGCCGTACCGGACCATGCTGTCATGCCGATCATGATGCAATCGGTCTTACAGTGATTTGCGATAAGAGATCGCCCTCGCCGGGGGCGGGCAACATAGGTGAGGCGCGGCGGACCCGACATCGCTCCGCTTCGTTACCCGAGCAATGATCGGCGAGCTTTCCCAGACAGATGACCCACGTGTCGCGGCGCGGGCGGCGATGGCGACGGCGCTCGATCGCGCCGGGGGCGACGGTCCGGTCGTCGTGCTCGGCCATTTCGATGCGGACGGCCTGACCGCGGTCGCGATCCTCGTCCGCGCGCTGCGCCGGGGGGGCCGGACCGTCGAACCGCTGGTGATCGGCAAGACCGAAAGCCCGTGGGACGAGGCGGTCGCCGCGCGGCTCGCCGCGCTCGCCCCGGCGCTGCTGATCGTCGCCGATCTCGGCACGCGTCCCGACCCCGTCCTCGCCGGCACGCCGACCCTGGTTATCGATCATCACCGCCCGACCGGCACGCCGCAGGATGCGGTCACGATCAGCGGCAACGGCCTCGATCCCGAACCGACCAGCGCGCTGCTCGCCTGGTGGGCGGCGGGCGCGCTCGGCGACCAGGGCGATCTGCTCTGGCTCGCCGCGATCGGGCTGATCGGCGACATGGCGGACGACGCCGGCTTTCCCGAACTGGCCGAGGCGCAGGCACGCTGGGGCAAGACCGCGCTGCGCGATGCCACCGCGCTGATCAACGCGCCGCGACGCACCGCCGCCGCCGATGCCGGTCCGGCGCTGCGCCTGCTACTGCGCGGCGACGGCCCCAAGACGATCACCAAGGGCGACGACGACGACACGCGCGCGCTGCACGCCGCCAAGGCCGAGGTGCGCGCGGCGATGGACGTCGCCAAGCGCAGCGCGCCGCTCGTCGCCGGCGATGTCGCGCTGCTCCGGCTCGACACCGCCTGCCAGATCCATCCGCTGATCGCGCAGCAATGGCGCGGGCGGCTCAAGGACAAGATCGTCATCGCCGCCAACCGCGGCTACCGGCCCGGCTGGGTGCATTTCGCGGCGCGCTCCGCCACCGGCCGTGATCTCATCGCCTTCCTCGCCGAACACCGCCCGCCCGAGGCGGACGGCCGCTACGGCAACGGCCATGCGCAGGCGACCGGCGGCGCGCTGCCGATCGCGGCGTGGAACACGTTCATCGCGGGCCTCGGCCTGCCCCAGGCACAGGTAGACGCATGACCGACCCCGAACGCCCGCTCCGCCTCGGCTTCCCGGTCAAGGTGATGGGGCGGCCCGGCCTCAAGTCGCAGGACACGCGGCGCTGGCAGAAGAACCCGCATCTCAAATGCTCGCTCGAACTGCTCGACGACGTGCTCGACTATCTCAAGTCGGAACGGCTCGACATGTACCGCTTGTCGTCGGACATCGCGCCCTATGCGACGCATCCCGACATGCCGCAATTCCACACCATGGTCGCCGACAGCGACGCGGAATTGCGCGCCTTCGGGGCCAAGGCGCGCGCCTATGACATCCGCCTGTCCTTCCACCCGTCGCAATATGTCCTGCTCAACGCGCCCAATCCCGATCTCACCGCCAAGAGCATCTGGGACCTGTCGAGCCAGGCCGAGATGCTCGACCGGATGGAGCTTGACGACGAGGCGGTGATGATCACCCATGTCGGCGGCGTCTACGACGATCATGACGCCAGCCGGGAACGCTGGATCGCCGGCTGGGAGCAATGCCCCGAGCATGTCCGCCGCCGGCTGGTGCTGGAGAATGACGACATCCGCTTCTCCGCCGCCGACGTCTTGTGGATCCACGAGCGCACCGGCGTGCGGCTGATCTTCGACTATCAGCATTTCTGGTGCCTCAACCCCGAACGGCTCGACATGCGCGAGACGCTGGAGCGGTTCCTCGCGACCTGGCCCGCCGGCGTGCGGCCGAAGATCCATTTCTCCAGCCCGCGCACCGAGCTGCGCGAGATCAAGCAGAAGATCACGCCCAAGCAGCGCGCCGCAGCCAAGACCGGCCGCGCCACGGCGAAGAAGGGCGAATTGCTCAAGGCGCCGGTCAAGGCGACCGCGCGGATCAAGACGGTGCTGCGCCCGCCGATCTGGACCGGCCATGCCGATTTCACCAACCCGTTCGAATTCGCCACCTTCATGCGCATGGCCGAAGGATTGGTGTTCGACGTGATGATGGAGGGCAAGTCGAAGGACCTCAGCCTGCTGCGGCTGCGCCCCGACCTGCTGCGCTACGCCCCCGACGTCGCCGCGCGCTTCGGCATCACCGCCGATGATGCCGACGCGCTCGCCGCCGACGAGGCGCGGCTCGAAGACGGCGCCGACGCCGACGAGGACGCCGACGTCGACGAGGGCATCGCGGCCTGAGGCCTATTTCCCCGTCTTGCCGGCCTTCGCCGTCGGCGCGGTCGTCACCGGGCCGTCGCTGACCGGCGTCGCCCCGCCCGCGGGGGCGATGCGCGATCCGTCGGCGTTGAGGCCGAGGTCGCTGAGCAGCGGCGCGACCTGCGGATCGGCACCGTTGAAGGCGCGGAACATCGGCGCGTAATCCTCGGTATGGCCCTTCGACAGGATCATGTCGCGGAAGCGCTGGCCGTTGGCGCGGGTCATGCCGCCATGCTGTTCGAACCAGTTGAACGCATTCGCGCTCAGCATCTTGGTCCAGCTGTAGGCATAATAGCCGGCCGAATAGCCGTTGCCCCAGATGTGCAGGAAATAGCTCGACCGGTAACGCGGCGGCACGTCGGCGACGTCGAGCCCGGTGGCGGCGAGCGCCTGCGTCTCGAACGCATCGGCATTCTGCTTGCCCTGCGCGGCGGTGAGCGAATGCCAGCTCATGTCCATCTCGGCGGCGGCGAGCGCCTCGCCGAAAGAATAGCCCGAGTTGAACGTGCCGGCGCGCTTGATCTTGTCGACCAGGGCCTGCGGAATCACCGCGCCGGTGCGGTAATTGACCGCATAATGCGGCAGCACCTTGGCGTCCAAGGCCCAATGTTCGTTGAACTGCGACGGGAATTCGACGAAGTCGCGCGCCGTATTGGTGCCCGACACGCTCGGATAGGTCTGGTTGGCGAACAGGCCGTGCAGCGCATGGCCGAATTCGTGGAACATCGTCGTCACGTCGTCGAAGCTGATCAGCGCGGGCTGGCCGGCGGCGGGCTTGGTGAAATTGGCGACGTTGTAGATCACCGGCTTGGTGCCGAGCAGCTTCGACTGGTTGACGAAGTTCGACATCCACGCGCCGCCGTTCTTGTTGTCGCGCTTCCAATAGTCGAAGTACATCAGCCCGACGAGCGTGCCGTCCGCCTCGTCGACTTCATAGACCATCACGTCGGGCTGATAGACCGGCAGGTCGGTGCGCCGCTTGAAGGTCAGGCCATAGAGCTGGTTGGCGGCGTAGAAGACGCCGTCGGTCAGCACCTTGTTGATCTCGAAATAGGGCTTCAGCTCGTCCTGGTTGAGGTCGTAGCGGCTCTTGCGCACCTGTTCCGAATAGAAGTCCCAGTCCCACGGCTTGAGCTGGAAAGTGCCGCCGGTCGCCTTGATCTGCGCCTGGAGTTCGGCCGCCTCGCGGCGCTGCTCCGCCGCCACCGGCGTGCCGAGCTGCTGCATGAAGCCGAGCGCGGTCTTGGGCGTCTTGGCCATCTGATCCTGGAGCACGTAGTCGGCCCAGGTCGCGAAGCCGAGCAGCTTCGCCTTCTGCGCGCGCAGCAGCGCGATCTGCGCGATCGTGTCGCGCGTATCGTTGGCGTCGCCCTTCACCGCGCGCGTCCAGCTCGCGTTGAACAAGGCTTGCCGCGTCGTGCGATCCTTGAGCGTCGCCAGTTCGGGCTGCTGCGTCGTGTTCTGCAGCGTCAGCACGTATTTGCCCGCCATACCGCGCGCCTTGGCGGCATCGGCGGCGGCGGCGACCTCGGCATCGGACAGGCCGGCGAGCTTCGCCTTGTCGTCGATCACCAGCGCGCCGGCCTTGGCCGCGGCGAGCAGCTTCTGCTGGAAGGCGGTCTCCAGCGTCGACAGGTCGGCGTTATACTTGCTCAGCGTGATCTTGTCGGCGGGCGACAGCAGCGCGCCGGCGCGGACCATGTTCTGATAGGTTAGCGTCAGCACCTGCACTTGCTCGGGGTCGAGGCCCAGCGTGCTGCGCGCGTCGTACAACGTCTTGACCCGCGCGAACAAGGCGGGGTCGAGGTTGATCGCATCCTGATGCGCGGCGAAGGCGGGGGCGAGGTCGGCCTGCGTCTTCTGCAACGTATCGTCGGTGTTCGCGCCGACCACGCCGTAGAAGGCCATGCTGGCGCGCTCGAGCAGCCGGCCCGAGCGTTCCAGCGCGGCGATCGTATTCTCGAATGTCGGCGCGCTGCGCGCCCGGGTGATCGCGGTGATCTCGGCCCGCTGCGCCGCCATGCCGGCGAGCAGCGCCGGGGCATAGTCGCTGCTCTTGATCCGGTCGAACGGCGGCGCCTGGAGCGGCAGGCTGCTCGGCTGGGCGAACGGGTTGCTCGCGGGTAGCGTTGCCCTGGCGGTGGCGGCAGCCGGCGCGGTTTGCGCGAGCGCGCTGCTCGACAGCAGCATCAACGTGGCAGTGGCGGCAAAAAGACGCATCGAATGTCCCATCTCCGGATAGACCGCCTCTCTCGCACCGGTGCGCGGCCGGATCAATGGCAAGCGACCCGGCACGCCGCTTCGCCGACGCGTCCACGATGAACTTAACCTTTGTTAGACAATCGCTTGCTAGGGCGTGCCTTTCCTAACAGCGCGTCCAGACCGATGATCGATACCCTCGAAGACCATTTCACCACCACCGGCGCGCGCCTGGCGACGCTGCGGCAGGCGTGCATCGCGCCGGTGCCGGACATCGACGCGCTCTGCCGCGCGCGCCACGGGCTGATCGCCGCCAGCCTGACCCGCTCGCGCTATATACAGACCAGCGTCCTGCCGCGGCTGATCGCCGCAACGCCCGCGCTCGCCGCGCTGCGTGACGAACTCGATCGCGATCTCTCGCACCTGCGATCGGCGATGAGCGCGCATATCGCGCGCTGGTCGGTCGCCGCGATTCGCGACGACTGGCAGGGCTATCGCGAGGCGTCGGCACGGTTTCTGGCGCGCCTCGACGAACGGCTGCGGCGCGAACGGCACGTCCTGCTCCCCGCGCTGCGCGCCCTCGCCTGACGCCGACCGGCAAAGGACCGTCATGTCTCTCAGCGATCATTATACCATCGCCTTCGATGCGCCGACGCGCACGCTACATATCGTCACCAACGGCTTCTGGTCGCTGCCCGTGACCACGATGTTCAGTGCCGACCTGCTCGCGCGCGGCGCGGCGCTCCGGCTGCGCCACGGCAGCTTCTGCACGCTCGCCGACCTGCGGCAGGCGGCGATCCAGCCGACGCAGGTGATCGACGCGCTCGCCGCGATGATGCCCAAGGCGCTCAAGCTCACCAGCGCGCCGATCGCCGCGGTGGTCGGCTCCAGCCTCGCCAAATTGCAGACCGAACGCTATCTCAGCGCCCCCAATTGCCGCACCTTCCTCGATTACGACGCCGCGGTGGCGTGGATGCGCGAGACGTTCGCCGGCTGACCGCCTTGCATTGCGTGTGACATAATATCATACCGCGCGGATGACGCCATTTGCCGCCACCGCCGCGCGCCTTCCCCGCATCGCCTCGATCGATGCCCTGCGCGGCCTCGTCATCCTGCTGATGCTGGTCGACCACAGCCGCGAATTCTTCTTCGCGCAGGTGCCGGTCGGCGATCCGATCGATCTTCGCACCGTACCGCCGGCGCTCGCCGTCACCCGGCTCGCCGCACATCTGTGCGCGCCGATCTTCGTCGCGCTGACCGGGGTCGCTGCCTGGCTCTACGCCGCGCCGCGCGGCGGCGCGCGCGCGGCCGCCGGCTTCCTCGCCAAGCGCGGCCTGTTCCTGATCGCGCTCGAATGGACGGTGATCAACTTCGCCTGGACGTTCGATCCGACCCCGTCGCTCGTCTATCTGCAGGTGATCTGGGCGATCGGCCTGGCGATGCTCGCGCTCGCCGCGCTCGTCCATCTGCCGCGCGCCGCACTGCTCGCCATCGGCCTCGCTCTCACGCTCGGGCACAATCTGCTCGACCCGATCAGCTTTCCCCCGGGCGCGCCGGGGCATGGCCTGTGGGCGATCCTGCACGATCGCGGGATGATCGACCTGCCCTGGGGCGGGCAGGCGCGCACCTCGTATCCGGTGCTGCCGTGGATCGGCGTGATCGCGCTCGGCTATGCCCTCGGCCCCGTCTTCGCGCGCGATACGCCGCCGCGCGACCGTCGCCGCCTGCTCGTCGGCATCGGCGGCGCGGCACTGGCCGCCTTTCTGCTCTTGCGGCTCGTCAATCGCTACGGCGACCCGACGGCGTGGCAGATCCAGCCGGATGCGCTCACCACGATGATCGGCATCCTCAACGTGACCAAATATCCGCCCTCGGCCGATTTCCTGTTGCTCACGCTCGGCCTCGGCGCGGGACTGCTCGCCGCGTTCGAGCATCTGCCCCGGCGGGTCGCCACCGTGCTGGTCGGCTTCGGATCGGTGCCGCTGTTCGTCTATATCCTCCACCTCTATCTGCTGCATGGCGCCAATCGCCTCGCCGCCGTGCTGACGGGGAGCGCCGGGGCGGTCAGCGTCGGATCGGTCGCCGGCATCTGGCTGGTCGCCGCGTCGGTCGCGCTGCCGTGCTGGTTCGCCGCCCGCGCCTTTGCCGCCTACAAGCGCGCGCATCCCGCCCGGTGGCTGCGCTACCTCTGACATCGACAGAAAGACGCGATTTTTCAGTAGACGCCGGCCGTCATATCCGCATGGTCACCGGGCTTGGAGAGGATGCCGCGATGACCATGACCCGCACCGCGTTCGCCGTGATGGCGACGCTGACCGCCCCTGCGCTCGCCGCCCCGGCGGCCCCCGCCGCGCAGCCGTGGGGCGATGCCGCGCTCGCGCCGGCGCGACGCGTCGCGCTGCTGCTGCCGCAGATGACGCGCGCCGAGAAACTCCGGCTCGTCTTCGGCTATTTCGCCACCGACTTCCCGCCCAAGCAGTTCAAGGCGCCGGCCGAGGCGCGGCTCGGCTCGGCGGGCTACGTCCCCGGCATCCCGCGGCTCGGCATTCCGCCGCAATGGCAGAGCGATGCGGGGATCGGCGTCGCCAGCCAGGGCGCCGCGCCGCGCAAGCGCGAACGCACCGCTCTGCCCTCCAACCTCGCGATCGCGGCGAGTTGGGACATCGCGCTCGCCCGCACCGGCGGCGCGATGATCGGCGCGGAGGCGCGCGCCTCGGGCTTCAACGTGCTGCTCGCCGGCGGCGTCAACCTGACCCGCGAGCCGCGCAACGGCCGCAACTTCGAATATGGCGGCGAGGACCCGCTGCTCGCCGGATCGATCGTCGCCGGCCAGATCGCCGGCATCCAGTCCAACCATATCGTCTCGACGATCAAACATTATGCGGTCAACGATCAGGAGACCGACCGCAACGCCGGCAATGCGGTGATCGACCGCGCCGCGGCGCGGATGTCCGACCTGCTCGCCTTCCAGTTCGCGATCGAGCGCGCAAATCCGGGATCGGTGATGTGCGCCTACAACCGCGTCAACGGCCCCTTCGCCTGCGAGAATCCGTGGCTGCTCGGCGAGGTGCTGCGCCGCGACTGGCAATGGCCGGGCTATGTCATGTCCGACTGGGGCGCGACGCATTCGACCAAGCCGGCGGTCGATGCGGGGCTCGACCAGGAATCGGGCTATCCGTTCGACGATGCGCCGTATTACGGCGCGAAGCTGCAAGCGGCGCTCGCCGACGGCTCGGTCGACGAAGGCCAGCTCGACCGGATGGTCGGGCATATCCTCTACGCGATGTTCGACCACGGCCTGTTCGATCATCCGATCACCGCCGCGCCGCTCGACCTGCCCGATGCGATGCTCGCCGCGCATGCCCGCGTCACCGCCGACACCGCGGCGCAGACGATGGTGCTGCTGCGCAATGAGCAGGCGCTCCTGCCGCTGTCGCCGGCGACCCGATCGATCGTCGTCATCGGCGGCCATGCCGACAAGGGCGTGCTCGCCGGCGGCGGCTCGTCGCTCGTCTATCCCAAGGGCGGCAATGCGGTCCCGGGGATCGCGCCGACCGCCTGGCCGGGGCCGGTGATGTATTATCCGTCGTCCCCGCTGGAGGCGATCCGGCGGCAGGCGCCGGGCGCGCGCGTCACCTTCGTCGACGGTACCGACGCCAAGGCCGCGGCGGAGCAGGCGCGCGGCGCCGATGTCGCGATCGTCTTCGCGACGCAATGGGCGGGCGAAGGCATGGACGTGTCGCTCACCCTGCCGGACAATCAGGACGCGCTGATCCGCAGCGTCGCCGCCGCCAATCCCAAGACCGTCGTCGTGCTCGAAAGCGGCGGCGCGGTGCTCACCCCGTGGCGTGACCAAATCGGCGCCTTGCTCGCCGCCTGGTATCCCGGCACCGCGGGCGGCGCGGCGATCGCCGACGTCCTGTTCGGGCGGACCAATCCCTCGGGCCATCTGCCGATCACCTTCCCCGACCGGCTCGACCAGCTGCCCCGGCCCGGCGAGCCCAAGGCCGGCGACGTCACCTATTCGGAAGGCGCGGCGATCGGCTACAAATGGTTCGATCGCCAGCGTCAGACGCCCGCCTATGCCTTCGGCCACGGCCTGTCCTACACGAGCTTCGCCTATGACGGGCTCAGCGTGGCGAACGACGCCGCCGGCGTGACGGCACGATTCAGGGTCCGCAACACCGGTGCGCGGGCCGGCAAGGCGGTGGCGCAGGTCTATGTCGCCGGCGCGGGATGGGAAGCGCCGAAGCGGCTCGGCGGCTTCGCCATCGCCATGCTCGCCCCCGCCGCCGCGACGACGCTCAGCGTGCCGCTCGACCCGCGGCTGTTCGCGACCTTCGACGAAGGCGCACGCCAGTGGCGGATCGCCGCCGGTCGCTATCAGGTGATGCTCGGCGGGTCGTCGGACGTGCCGGCGCAGACGGTGCAGGTGACGCTCGCCGCGCGCACCCTCCCCGCCGGCTGGCACCCGCCCCGCTGATCAGGTGCACAGCGTCGCGGGCGGCAGCGGTGCGTCGGCGGGCACCGGCTTGCCCGCGGCGCGCGCCGCCGCCTCCAGCGTCGCGGTCGGTCCCGGCTTCGCCGGATCGACCGCCGCGGCGTAGAAGGGGTCCGCCTCCGCCGCGGCGAGCGTGGTGAAGCCGAACCCCATGCTGCGATAGAGCGCGAGCAGCCGCGGTGCCATCCGCGCATCGAACGCGCCGAGGTGGAGCAGCAGGACGTAGGGGATGTCATGCCCCAGCGCCGCCTTGGCGAGATCGCGCGAGCGTTGCGCCTGCGCCCGCGCCGCAGCGAGATAGCTCGCCTCGAGCGCCTGCACCGCGCCTGCGTCCTGCTTGGCGGTGCAGCGCGCGAAAGCATCGTTCCACGCATAATCGCCGAAGCTCATCGTCACCGCGGCGATGCGATAGCCGCGCGCCTTGAGTCCGCTGCGCACCGCATCGCGGGTCGCCGCCGCCTGCCCCTCGGCGAGGAAGGGATAGCGGAACCAATGCCAGTCGCCCGTCCCCGCCGCCGCCTTGATCCCTGCCTCGTTGCGGTCGGCGTCGGCGAGAAAGGCGGGGGCGCCGACCTGATCGAGATTGACGTGGCCGAAGGTATGATTGCCGATCGGCAGCCCCGCCCGGCGCCACGCCGCGATCACCTTGCCCGCTTGCGCATCGCCCGCGCCGAAGCCGCCGTTGACGAAGCCGGTCGCCGGGGCGTGCTGCGCGGCGAGTGCGGCGATGATCCGCTGCGCGATGACGAGCCGGTCGCCGCCGACCGGCAGCGGTCCGTGCGCGGGCAGATCGTCGAAGGTCAGCGCGATCTGCGGCGCGCGCGCCGGCGCGGGTGGCGGCGTCGCGCCCGTCGTCAGCATCGCCGCCACGGCTGCGATCAGCCCCCATCCGCGCATCTGCATCCCCTCGTCACGGCGCGCCCGTCGCGGCCTGTCGCCGATGGGTTCCGCATCGCCGCGCGGCTGTCAATCGATAGTCAGCCGATCACCGATCGCTGCCCGGAATTGAGCACCTGCGCGGCATGGACGGTCGCCTCCTTGATCCGGCCGGACAGCGATTTCACCTCATTGGCGACGACCGCGAACGTATTGCCGTGATTACCGGCCCGCGCCGCCTCGATCGCCGCGTTGAGCGCGAGCATCGAGGTCTGCTTGGTCACCGCATTGATGTCGTCGACGATCGTCGACAGCTCGGCGAGCGTGCTTTCATGCGCGGCCCGACGCGCCTCCGCCTCGACGCGGAAGCGCTGCGCGCGCTCCGCCTCGCTGCGTTCCGCGACGCGCATCGCGGTGACGTCGGTCGCCGCCTTGATGATCTTGACGATCCGCCCGTCGGCGCCGCGGATCGGACTATAGGTCGCCTGAAGATAGACCGCGCGGCCGTCGCGCGTGCGGCGACGGAATTCCTCCTGGGCGAAATTGCCCGAACGCAACGCCTCCCAGAAGGCGGCATAAGCGGCGGAGTCGCGATCCTCGTCGAAGCAGAACAGCGAATGATGCCGCCCGACGATCTCGGCGAGCGGATAGCCCATCACGGTGAGCAGATTGGCGTTGGCGGCGGTGATCAGCCCGTCCGGCGTCATCTCCAGCCAGCATTGCGACCGGTCGATCGCCTCGAGCTTGGCGCGATGCTCGATCCCGTCACCCACCTCGCGATCGGCGCGGGCCAGCGCCGCGCCGTTGAGCAGGACGGAGTTTTCCAGCGCGTACAGGCTGTAGAGCGCATGGGTCAGGCGCGCCAGCCGCATCGGATCACCGGCCAGCGCCCGGCACAGCCGATGGTGCCGCGCGTGATAGCTGCGCAGCAGCCCGGCGGTGAAGGCGATTTCGGTGGCGCGATCCTGGCTGCTCGCCCGCCCGCGCCGGATCATCTTGGCGATCAGCGCCGGGGTGAGCCCCTCGGTGAACTTGCGCTCGGTATAGCGGATGTCCCGCGCGATCAGTGTCGCCAGTTGCTCCGCACCGATCCGATAGGGCGTCGTCGCGCCGCCGAACGGCGCCCAGAAGCGCGTGACGTCGTCGGCGATGTCGGCGCGGATCAACGGCCAGATCTCGCGCAGCTCGGCGTCGAGCGTGCCCTCCGGATCGAAGGCGCGGCGCAGCACCTCGACACCGTCCTCGTTGAAGTGGGAATGCTGTAAGTCGTTCATCTCGCTCGCCATATGCGAGCAGGTGCTAACCTAGATAAACCCAATATGGCGTTAAGACCGCGTCGCTCACCGTGCCCGGATGAACGCCGCGGCATCGCGCAGCACCGCGGCGCGTCCGCGCAGCGGCCGCGCGATGGCAAGCAGCAGGCCGACATGGCCGATGCCGGCATACCGCTGCAGCATGACCGGCACGCCGCCGGCGCGCAGCCTGGCGGCGAGCGCCTCGCTGTTGCGCGGCCGCACGACCGTATCGTCGTCGCCGACGAGCAGCAGCGCGGGCGGATCGCCCGCCCCGGCCCATGTCACCGGCTGTGTCTCGGCCGGGCGCGGCCAGTCGCCGAACGCGGCACGGCTCGCCTCGACGTCGAACGGCGCGAAATCATAGGGTCCGGCGAGCCCGACCAGCCCCTTGATCGCGCCGCGCTCCGCCCCCAGCCAGCGCGCGTCGACCGCGAGCATCGCCGCGATATAGGCGCCCGCCGAATGTCCCATGACGACGATCCGCGCAGGATCGCCGCCATAGGCCGCGGCATGCGCGACGCTCCACCGCACTGCCGCCGCGCCATCTTCGACGAAGGCGGGATAGCGGACCTGAGGCACCAGCCGGTAATCGGGGATGACGACGACGAACCCCTGCGCCGCCAGCGCCTTGCCGACGAAGGCATAGCCGCTGCGCGTGCCGCTGTTCCAGCTGCCGCCGTAGAAGAAGACGACGACCGGTCGGCGCGCGCCGTCGCGGATCCGCGGCGCATAGACATCGAGCCGCTGCCGCGCCGCCGCCCCATAAGCGACGCCCGCCGCGACCCGCCGCGTGCCGCCGTCCTTCGGCACCAGAGTATCGAACAGCCCGAGCGGCGAACAGGCGGCCAGCAGCGCCGCGCCGGCGAGGGCGAAGGGGCTGCGGATCACGACTGCACCCGGCATACCGGAGGCAGGCGCCGTCCGGCGGCATCGAGGATCTGCACAGCGTCGATCGGCATTCCCCTCCCATAGCGAGCCCGCGGCGAAAACGATATGCTGCCGACGGGAGCAGCGCTGCTGCCCGATCAAGCCGTCACAGGATGCGGCCATGTAGCGCCGCTGTTACAAAGTACAGCGCTCCCTCCTGCAACACTTCAGCGCGGATGCATCGGACATATCCCGGTCCGATCCTGCAACGCCCGGACCTCACGGGACATTCTGGCGACATGGCAGGCCGTCAAAGGCTCCGGCTCCTTGCGAAAGCCGTGTATGCCGCCGATCCGACATTCGACCCTTGCCGCGCTGATCTGCGCGAGCGCGCTGATGACCCCGGCGATCGCCGCCGCACAGACCGTCGCGCCCGCGCCGGTGCGGCTGATCAAGACGTTGCGCGTCGAGGGATCGCAGCGCATCGAGCCCGAGACGGTGCTCT
>NZ_JBBBDM010000008.1:0-139581 GCF_037120395.1 Sphingomonas kyungheensis | reverse complement strand
TCAAATCCTGTCCCCGCAACCATCCCAAAACACCACCAATGCCCCAGCCCCCACGGCCCGGGGCTTTCGTGCGTTCCCGAGGGCTCGGCCTCACCCCAGCAGCCGCTCCCGCTGCTGCTCCACCTGCGCGATCAGCCAACTCTGGAACGCCTGGACGCGGGCGAGGCGGCGTGTGTCCTGATGGGTGACGATCCAGAAGGTGCGGCGGATCTGCCGTTCGGGCAGCACCGGTACGAGATCGGCGGAGGCGTCGCCGATGAAGCGCGGCAGCACGCCGATCCCGGCCGCCGCCGCGATCAGCCGATATTGCGCGTTGATGCTCGAACTGCGCAGCGTCGGTTCGAGCCCCTCGCCGATCTCGTCGAGGTACCGCAATTCGGGCGCGTAGAGCAGGTCGGGGATATAGCCGATCAGCGGCAGTCCGGCGAGCGCGGCGACCGAGTCGATCGGCGGGCGCTCGGCCAGGAAGCGGGGATTGGCGTAGAGGCGCAGGCTGTAGTCGGCGAGCTTGCGGCTGACCACCGGACCCGACCGGGGGCGGGCGAGCAGGATCGCCATATCGGCTTCACGCCGGGAGGGGTTGAGGAAGCCGCTGGTCGCGGCGAGGTCGATGGTCAGTTGCGGGTGCTCGGCGGTGAAGGCGCGGAGCAGCGGCGCGACGATCCAGGTGCCGAACCCCTCCGACACGCTGACCCTGAGCAGCCCGGTGATCCCGCCGGCATCGGGCTGGCGCTGGATCGGCTCGGCGGCACGTTGCATCGCGCGCACCTGAGCGAGCAGCCGCTCGCCGGCGCTGGTCGGCAGGTGGCCGCTGCGCGATTGTTCGAACAACGTCTGGCCGAGCCGCTTCTCGAGCCGCCGCAGCCGCCGCCCCATCGTCGAGGCGTCCACCCCCATCACCTGCGCGGCGCGCGCGAGCTGGCCGCTTTCGGCAATCGCCAGGAAGGATTGCAGGTCGCTCCACGGCAGTGCGGCCGGGCCGTGCGTTTTTGCAGGTTCGGATTGCATAAACGCTGCTTGCTTGCACGCAGGCAGGGGTGCAGGCAAGCGACCAAGGAGAGAAAGATGCGCGCAATCGACCATGTCATCGCCGGGCAGGGCGGCTCTGCCGGCGGCCGCACCGCGTCGGTGTTCGATCCCAACACCGGTCAGGTCCAAGCGGAGGTGCGGCTCGGCGGCAGCGCCGATCTCGATCGCGCGGTGGCCGCGGCGCAGGCGGCGCAACCCGCGTGGGCGGCGACCAATCCGCAACGGCGCGCGCGCGTGATGTTCCGCTTCAAGGAGCTGGTCGAGCGCGACATGGATTCGCTCGCGGCGCTGCTCTCGTCGGAACACGGCAAGGTGATCGCCGACAGCAAGGGCGATATCCAGCGCGGGCTCGAGGTGATCGAATTCTGCTGCGGCATTCCGCACGTGCTCAAGGGCGAATATACCCAGGGCGCCGGGCCGGGGATCGACGTCTATTCGATGCGCCAGCCGATCGGCATCGGCGCTGGCATCACGCCGTTCAACTTCCCGGCGATGATCCCGCTGTGGATGTCCGGCGTCGCGATTGCCACCGGCAACGCCTTCATCCTCAAGCCGTCGGAGCGCGATCCGAGCGTGCCGGTGCGGCTCGCCGAACTGTTCCGCGAGGCGGGGCTGCCCGAGGGCATCCTGCAGGTCGTGCATGGCGACAAGGAGATGGTCGACGCGATCCTCGATCATCCCGCCATCGGTGCGGTCAGCTTCGTCGGCTCGTCCGACATCGCGCATTACGTCTATCGGCGCGGCGTCGCGGCGGGCAAGCGCGTCCAGGCGATGGGCGGCGCCAAGAACCACGGCATCGTCATGCCCGACGCCGACCTCGATCAGGTCGTCGCCGATCTCGCCGGCGCGGCCTTCGGCTCGGCGGGCGAGCGCTGCATGGCGCTGCCGGTGGTGGTGCCGGTCGGCGAGCGCACCGCCGAGGCGTTGCGCGCCAAGCTGATCCCGGCGATCGATGCGCTGCGCGTCGGCGTCTCGACCGATGCGGAGGCGCATTACGGCCCGGTCGTCACCGCGCAGCATCGCGATCGGATCGAGCAATGGATCCAGACCGGCGTCGACGAGGGCGCCGAGCTGGTCGTCGACGGCCGCGGCTTCGCGTTGCAGGGGCACGAGCAGGGCTTCTTCATCGGCCCGAGCCTGTTCGACCATGTCACGCCGACGATGCGCGCCTATCAGGAGGAGATCTTCGGCCCGGTGCTGCAGATCGTCCGCGCGCCCGATTTCGAGACGGCGGTGCGGCTGCCGAGCGAGCATCAATATGGCAATGGCGTCGCCATCTTCACCCGCAACGGTCATGCCGCCCGCGAATTCGCGGCGCGCGTCAACGTCGGCATGGTCGGGATCAACGTGCCGATCCCGGTGCCGGTCGCCTATCACACCTTCGGCGGCTGGAAGCGGTCGGCGTTCGGCGACACCAACCAGCACGGTATGGAGGGCGTCAAATTCTGGACCAAGGTCAAGACGGTGACGCAGCGCTGGCCGGACGGTATGGGAGCGGGCAGCGGCGGCGACCTGCCGCGCGGCAGCGAGGATGGTGGCCCGAGCCGCATCCAGGACGCTTTCGTCATCCCGACAATGGGCTAACAGCATGACCATCGGCCAGTTCGACCTCACCGACGACCAGCGCGAGATCCAGGAGCTCGCGCGCCGCTTCACCGCCGACCGGATCACCCCGTTCGCCGGCGAGTGGGACGAGCAGCACATCTTCCCGCGCGACACGATCAAGGCGGCGGCGGAGCTCGGCTTCGGCGCGATCTACGTGTCCGAGGAATCGGGCGGGATCGCGCTCGGCCGGCTGGAAGCGGCGCTGATCATGGAGGCGATGGCCTATGGCTGCCCGTCGACCAGTGCGTTCATCTCGATCCACAATATGGCCTCGTGGATGATCGACCGGTTCGGCAGCGCGACGGTCAAGGGCAAGTATTTGCCCGCGCTCGTCACGATGGACCAGCTCGCCAGTTACTGTCTGACCGAGCCGGGCTCGGGATCGGACGCCGCCGCGCTCAAGACGCGCGCGGTGCGCGACGGCGATCATTATGTCGTCACCGGCTCCAAACAGTTCATCTCGGGCGCGGGCGAGAACGAAGTCTATGTGACGATGGTCCGCACCGGCGAGGACGGGCCGCGCGGGATTTCGGCGCTGGTCATCGAACGCGACATGCCGGGGGTGAGCTTCGGTGCCAACGAGCGCAAGCTCGGCTGGCATTCGCAGCCGACGCGACAGGTGACGTTCGACGGCGTGCGCGTGCCGGTCGAGAATCTCGTCGGCCACGAAGGCGACGGGTTCCGCATCGCGATGAGCGGGCTCGACGGCGGCCGGCTCAACATCGGCGCGTGCAGCCTCGGCGGCGCGCAGCGCTGCCTTGACGAGGCGGTCCGCTATACCAGGGATCGGCGGCAGTTCGGCAAGGCGATCGCCGACTTCCAGGCGACGCAATTCACGCTCGCCGACATGGCGACCGAGCTGGAGGCGGCGCGCGCGCTGCTCTACGTCGCCGCGGCCAAGGTGACGGGCGAGGCGCCTGACAAGACGCGCTTCGCAGCGATGGCCAAGCGGCTCGCCACCGATACCGGGTCGAGCGTCGTCGACCGGGCGCTGCAACTGCACGGCGGCTACGGCTATCTGATGGACTATCCGATCGAGCGTTTCTGGCGCGACCTGCGCGTCCATTCGATCCTCGAAGGCACCAATCAGGTGATGCGGATGATCGTCGGGCGGGAATTGGTGCGGGAATGATCGGGCGCGCGCATGTCCTCCCCGTGCCGGGGAGGAACAAGTGAGTGATGTCATCACCGAAGTGGCCGGCGGCGTCGGCCGGCTGCGGCTCAATCGCCCGCAGGCGCTGCATGCGCTGACGCTCGACATGTGCACCGCGATGGCCGGGGCGCTCGATCGCTGGCGCGACGATCCGCAGATCGCCGCGGTGCTGCTCGACCACGCGCCGGCGCCGGACGGCGACGCGAAACGGTCGCGCGGCTTCTGTGCCGGCGGCGACATCCGCCTGCTCAGCGAGAGCGGGGCGGGGGACGGCGCAGCGGCGCGGAACTTCTTCCTGACCGAATATCGGCTCAACCATCAGCTCTTCACCTATGGCAAGCCGGTGGTCGCGGTGATGGACGGGATCACGATGGGCGGCGGCGTCGGCATCGCCTGCCCGTGCCGCTATCGGGTCGCGACCGAGAATACCAAGCTGGCGATGCCCGAGACGGGGATCGGTCTGTTCCCCGACGTCGGCGGCGGCTGGTATCTGTCGCGGCTGCCGGGGCGGATCGGCCAATATGTCGCGCTGACCGGGCACCGGCTGGACGGCGCGGAATGCGTCGCGCTGGGGCTGGCGACGCATTACGTGCCCAGCGCGCGGCTCGATACGCTCAAGGCGGCACTGATCGCGCGGCCGGAGGCGGTCGCGGCTATCCTCGCCGAACAGGCCGTCGAGCCGGGGCCGGCACGGATCCTGGATCACGCCGCCGCGATCGACCGGCTGTTCGCCGCCGACCGGCTCGAGGACGTTTTCGCCGCGCTCGCCGACGATCCGAGTGCGTTCGCGCAGCAGACGCTGGCGACGTTGCGCACCAAATCGCCGCTGGCGATGAAGGTCAGCCTGCGGCTGCTTTACGACGGCGCCGCCATGCCCGATTTCGCCGCGGAGATGCGGCAGGAATATGCGGTGGCGACGCGCATGGTACAGCAGCCCGACTTTCTCGAAGGCGTGCGCGCGGTGATCGTCGACAAGGATCAGGCGCCGCGCTGGCAGGCGGACACGCCTGCGGCGGTCGACGACGAGGCGGTGGCGCGCATCTTCGCACCGCTGCCGGCGGACGAGGCGTGGACGCCGGGCTGAGCGGCGCAGGCAAAACACAGGAGAGACGAATGGCGCGGATCGGTTTCATCGGCCTCGGCAACATGGGCAGCGGCATGGCCGCCAATCTGGCGGCGAAGGGCCATGACGTCGCGGCCTATGACCTGTCCGCCGAGGCGCTGGCACGGGCCGAAGCCGCGGGCTGCCGCGTCGCCGCCGATGCCGCTGCGGCGGTCGACGGTGCCGAAATGGTGGTGACGATGCTCCCCGCGGGCCGCTTCGTCGAACAGGTCTATGCCGACAGCGTTTTCGCTGCCTGTCCGCCGGGCGCGCTGCTGATCGACTGTTCGACGATCGACGTCGCCACCGCGCGGCGCGTCGCCGCCGCGGCGGAGGAGCGCGGGCTGGTCGCGGTCGATGCGCCGGTGTCGGGCGGGATCGCCGCGGCGCAGGCGGGGACGCTGACCTTCATGGTCGGCGGGCCCGACGCCGCTTATGCGCGTGCCGAGCCGATTCTTTCGGCGATGGGCAAGGCGGTGATCCACGCCGGCGGCAATGGCGCGGGGCAGGCCGCCAAGATCTGCAACAACATGATCCTCGGCGCGACGATGATCGCGACGTGCGAGGCCTTCGCGCTCGCCGAACGGCTCGGGCTCGACGCCCAGGCCTTCTACGATATCGCCAGCGTGTCGTCGGGGCAGAGCTGGTCGATGACGAGCTATTGCCCGGTGCCCGGGGTGGGGCCGGCATCGCCCGCCGACCGGGATTATCAGGGCGGGTTCGCCGCGGCGCTGATGCTCAAGGACCTGCGGCTCGCGATGGAGGCGGCGCGGAGCGTCGGCGCGAGCACGCCGATCGGCGAGCAGGCCGAACGGCTTTACGCCCGCTTCGTCGAGGATGGCGCGGCGACCAAGGATTTCTCCGGGATCATCACCACGCTGCGTTGATCGCCGCCGCGTTGAAGAAAAGCGCGAAACATATGCGCGCTATATGCCTTTGCCGGGAATCGATCTCGATTTGCTACGCGACGTGCGCCTAATCGCACACCCCTGAAGGCGCCGTCACGGGACGGGCGCCGCCAATAAGGGGTGTTGCGATGAACTTGCGTCATATGGCCGTGGTAGCGGCGATGGTGGCGTATCCGGCGGGCGCGGCGGCGCAGGACGTCGCCAAGCCGTCGAGCCCGCAGGCGATCGCCGAACCGCCGACCACGCCGGTCAGGCCGATCACGGTGACCGGCAGCGTATCGGTGCAGAGCGACTATCGGCTGCGCGGCGTGTCGCAGAGCGACGACCGGCCGGCGGTGCAGGGATCGCTGACGATCGCGCACGACAGCGGCCTGTACGTCGGCACCTTCGCGTCGAACCTCGCCGGTTGGGGGACGTTCGGCGGCTCCAACCTCGAACTCGATGCGATCGGCGGCTACAAGCACGCCTTCGGCAGCGCGACGGTCGATGCCGGGCTGACCTGGTACATGTATCCGGGCGGCGCCAGCAAGACCGACTATGCCGAGCTGTTCGCCAAGCTGTCCGGCACCAGCGGGCCGGCGACCCTGCTCGCCGGCGTTGCTTATGCACCGAGCCAGCAGGCGCTCGGCCGATGGTATGACACCGGCGCCGAGGCGGCGGCGGGCGTCTACACGCATCCCGGCGCCAGCCACGACAATCTCTACCTATGGGGCGACGGCGGCGTCGCGGTGCCGCGGACGCCGATCACCGCCAAGGCGCATATCGGCTATTCACGCGGCAATCGCGGGCTCGGCCCCAATGCGACCAGCGCCGCGCCGACCGGCGCCTATTGGGACTGGCAGCTCGGTGCCGATTACGCGATCCGCAACACGCCGCTGACCGTCAACCTCAGCTGGATCGATACCGACATCTCGCGGCGTGAGGCGGCCTATCTGCAGCCGAGCTTCAGCAAGGGGCAGGACGGCCGCGGGTCGATCGCCGGTTCGACGCTGTTCGCCTCGCTCACCGCAGCCTTCTGAAAAGGAACGACCGATGCAGGATCTGATGTGGATCGCGATCATGGTCGGACTGGTGGCGGCGACGCTCGCCTATGTCCGCCTGTGCGACAATGCGTGAGGGAGCTGACATGACGCTCGACCTCTGGCTGGCGGCGCTGACCGCGCTCGGCCTTCTCGTCTATCTGGTGGCGGTGCTGATCCGCCCCGAACGCTTCTGAAGGAGGCGGTGCGATGACCTTGCAGGGCTGGATCCTGATCCTCGGCTTCGTCGGCATCTTGCTGGCGCTCGCCAAACCCGTCGGCCTGTGGCTGTTCGCCCTGTACGAAGGGCGGCGCACGCCACTGCACGTCGTGCTCGGTCCGGTCGAGCGCGGCTTCTACGCGCTCGCCGGCGTCGATCCGCAGCAGGAGCAGGGCTGGCGGCGCTATGCCGTCCACATGCTGCTGTTCAACGCGGTGCTGATGCTGTTCACCTATGCGGTGCTCCGCGTGCAGGGGATGCTGCCCGGCAATCCCCAGCATCTCGCCGCGGTGGGCGAGCATCTGTCGTTCAACACGGCAATCAGCTTCACCACCAACACCAACTGGCAGAGCTACGGCGGCGAGAGCACGATGTCGAACCTCAGCCAGATGCTGGGGCTGACCATCCACAATTTCCTGTCCTCGGCGACGGGGATCGCGCTCGCCTTCGCGCTGTTCCGCGGTTTCGCGCGGCGCGAGGCGAAGACGGTGGGCAATTTCTGGGCCGACGTGACCCGCATCACGCTCTACCTGCTGCTGCCGCTCTGCATCGTCCTGACCCTCGTCTACATCGCCGGCGGCGTGCCGCAGACGCTCGCCGGGGTGGTCGACGTCTCCACGCTGGAGGGCGCGAAACAGTCGATCCTGCTCGGGCCCGTCGCCAGCCAAGAGGCGATCAAGATGCTCGGCACCAACGGCGGCGGCTTCTTCAACGCCAATAGCGCGCATCCGTTCGAGAATCCGACCGCCTTCACCAACATGGTGCAGATGCTGTCGATCTTCGTGCTCGGCGTCGGCCTGACCTGGTGCTTCGGCAAGGCGGTGGGCAATCCGCGGCAGGGCTGGGCGATCCTGGCGGCGATGATGATCCTGTTCCTCGCCGGCACGTCCGTCACCTATTGGGCGGAGGCTGCGGGCAATCCGGTGCTCCACCAGCTCGGCGTCGCCGGCGGCAATATGGAGGGCAAGGAGGTGCGCTTCGGCATCGCCGCCTCGGCGCTCTTCTCCGTGATCACGACCGCGGCGTCGTGCGGTGCGGTCAATGCGATGCACGACAGCTTCACCGCGCTCGGCGGCCTCGTCCCGCTGTTCAACATGCAATTGGGCGAGATCGTCGTCGGCGGCGTCGGCGCGGGCATCTACGGCTTCCTGCTATTCGCGATCCTCGCGGTGTTCGTCGCCGGGCTGATGGTCGGCCGCACGCCCGAATATGTCGGCAAGAAGATCGAGAGCCGCGAGGTCAAGCTCGCGGTGCTGGCGATCGCAGTGCTGCCGCTCGTCATCCTCGGCCTCGCCGCGATATCCTGCGTGCTGCAACAGGGGCTGGCGGGGCCGCTCAACAAGGGGCCGCACGGCTTTTCGGAGATCCTCTACGCCTTCACCAGCGCGGTCGCGAACAACGGGTCCGCCTTCGCCGGCCTGACCGCCAACACGCCCTATTACAACGGGCTGCTCGGCGTCGCCATGTGGATCGGCCGGTTCTTCATCATCGTGCCGGTGCTGGCGATCGCCGGCAGCCTCGCCGCCAAGAAATACACGCCGGAAAGCGCGGGCTCGTTCCCGACCACCGGCGGCCTGTGGGTGGGGCTGCTCGTCGGCGTCATCCTGGTGCTGGGCGGCCTCACCTTCCTGCCGAGCCTCGCGCTCGGTCCGATCGCCGATCATCTCGCGATGATCCGCGGCCAGCTGTTCTAACGGGGGCCATCATGGCGAATACCCAGACCAAGAGCCTGTTCACCGCCGACCTCGTCGTCCCGGCGATCAAGGCGTCGTTCGTCAAGCTCAATCCCAGGGAGCTGATCCGCAACCCGGTGATGTTCGTCACCGCCGCGGTCGCCGCGCTGATGACGGTGCTGCTCGCCATCGGCCATGACGGGCTCGGCATCGGCTTCAAGCTGCAACTCGTCGTCTGGCTGTGGCTGACGGTGCTGTTCGGCACCTTCGCCGAGGCGCTGGCGGAAGGGCGCGGCAAGGCGCAGGCCGCCTCGCTGCGCGCGACCAAGGCGGACCTGACCGCGAAGCGGCTCAAGGGCGACGGCCGCCAGTATGACGATGTGCCCGCCAGCCAGCTCAAGGTCGGCGACATCGTGCTGGTCGAGACCAACGACCTGATCCCCTCGGACGGCGAGGTCGTCGCGGGCGTCGCCTCGGTCAACGAGGCGGCGATCACCGGCGAGAGCGCGCCGGTGATCCGCGAGGCGGGCGGCGATCGCTCCGCGGTGACCGCGGGCACGCGCGTCATCTCCGACGAGATCCGCGTCCAGGTGACGGTGGAGCCGGGCAAGGGCTTCCTCGACCGGATGATCGCGCTGGTCGAGGGCGCCGAGCGGCAGAAGACCCCCAATGAGGTGGCGCTGACGCTGCTGCTCGTCGGACTGACGATCATCTTCCTGATCGCGGTCGCGACCATCCCGGGCTTTGCCGCTTATGCCGGTGGCAGCATCCCGGTGGCGATCCTCGCCGCGCTGCTCATCACGCTGATCCCGACGACGATCGCGGCGTTGCTGTCGGCGATCGGCATCGCCGGCATGGACCGGCTGGTGCGCTTCAACGTGCTCGCCAAATCGGGACGCGCGGTCGAGGCGGCGGGCGATATCGACGTGCTGCTGCTCGACAAGACCGGGACGATCACCGTCGGCGACCGGCAGGCATCGGAGTTCCGCGCGGTCGGCGGCGCCGGCGAGGCGGAACTGGCCGAGGCGGCGCTGCTCGCCAGCCTCGCCGACGAGACGCCCGAGGGGCGGTCGATCGTGCTGCTCGCCCGCGAACGCTTCCGCGTCACCACCACCGCCCTGCCGGACGGGGCCGAGGTCATCCCCTTCACCGCGCAGACGCGCATCTCCGGCGTGCGGAGCGGCGGCACGCTGATCCAGAAGGGCGCGGTCGATTCGATCCTGCGCGCCAATGCGGGCGCCGGCGAAACCGCTGCGGCGACCGAGCTGCGGCGCATCACCGACGAGATCGCACGCGCCGGCGGCACGCCGCTGGCGGTGGCGCGCGACGGCCGCCTGCTCGGCGCGATCTTCCTCAAGGACGTGGTCAAGGCGGGCATCCGCGAGCGCTTCGGCGAGCTGCGCACGATGGGCATCCGCACCGTGATGATCACCGGCGACAACCCACTGACCGCCGCGGCGATCGCGGCCGAGGCGGGGGTGGACGACTTCCTCGCCCAGGCGACGCCGGAGGACAAATTGGCGCTGATCCGCCAGGAGCAGACCGGCGGGCGGCTGGTGGCGATGTGCGGCGACGGCACCAACGACGCGCCCGCGCTGGCGCAGGCCGATGTCGGCGTGGCGATGAACACCGGCACGCAGGCGGCGCGCGAGGCGGGCAATATGGTCGACCTCGACAGCGATCCGACCAAGCTGATCGAGGTGGTCGGGCTCGGCAAGCAGCTGCTGATGACGCGCGGCGCGCTCACCACCTTCTCGGTGGCGAACGACGTGGCGAAATATTTCGCGATCATCCCGGCGATGTTCGTCGCGCTCTATCCCGGCCTCGGCGTGCTCAACGTGATGGGGCTGGCGACGCCGCAGTCGGCGATCCTCAGCGCGATCATCTTCAACGCGCTGATCATCCCGCTGCTGGTGCCGCTGGCGCTCAAGGGCGTAACGTACAAGCCGATGGCGGCCGGGCCGCTGCTGGCGCGCAACCTCGCGGTCTATGGCCTGGGCGGGCTGCTCGCGCCGTTCGTCGGCATCAAGCTCATCGACCTCGTCGTCGGCGGCCTCGGGCTGGCGTGATCTGAACACGGGAAAGCCCCTCCCCTGACGGGGAGGGGCTGAAGGTAGGGAATCGTACAATGAACACAGACATCACTACCGCCGTCCGTCCGGCGATCGTCCTGACGATCCTGTTCGCGATCCTGCTCGGGCTGGTCTATCCTCTTGCGATGACGGGCATCGGACAGGCGATCTTCCCCAGCCAGGCGAACGGCAGCCTCGTCCGTGACGGCGGCGGCCGCGTGATCGGCTCGACCGTCGTCGGTCAGGCGTTCACCAGCGACCGCTATTTCCAGACGCGCCCCTCCGCGGCGGGCAAGGGCTATGACGGGCTCGCCTCGTCGGGGTCGAATTACGGCCCGACCAGCCAGGCGCTCGCCGACCGCGTGAAGGCGGATGTCGCCAGGCGGCGCGGCGAGGGCGTGGAAAATATGCCCGCCGACCTGCTCACCGCGAGCGGGTCGGGCCTCGATCCCGATCTGTCGCCGGCGGCGGCGCTGGCGCAGGCGCCGCGGGTCGCCCGGGTGCGCGGACTGCCGGTCGCGCGCGTCGCGGCGCTGGTCGCACCGCTGACCGAGGATTCCCCGCTCGGCGACCGCCACGTCAACGTGCTCGCGCTCAATCAGGCGCTCGACCGCATGACGCGCCGATGAGGAGCGACGGCTGATGGCGGCCGCGCCGCCGCGCCCCGATCCCGACGCCTTGCTGCGCGCCGCGGTGCAGGAGGGGCGCGGGCGGCTCAAGATCTTCCTCGGCGCCGCGCCCGGCGTCGGCAAGACCTATGAGATGCTGTCCGAAGGCGCGGCGCGGCGGCGCGACGGGGTCGACGTCGTCATCGGCGTGGTCGAGACGCACGGGCGCGCCGAGACCGAGGCGCTGACCCGCGGCCAGGAGATCGTCGCGCGCCGCGCCGTTTCCTATGAGGGGCGGACGCTGCACGAGATGGACCTCGACGCCATCCTCGCGCGTGCGCCGCGGCTGGTGCTGGTCGACGAACTGGCGCACACCAACGCGCCCGGCAGCCGCCATCCGAAACGCTATCAGGATGTCGAGGAGCTGCTCGCGGCGGGGATCGACGTCTATTCGACCGTCAACATCCAGCACGTCGAAAGCCTCAACGACGTCGTCGCCAGCTTTACCCGCGTGCGGGTCCGCGAGACGGTGCCCGACAGCGTGCTCGAACAGGCCGAGATCGAGGTCGTCGACATTCCGCCCGACGAGCTGATCGAGCGGCTCAAGGCGGGCAAGGTCTATCTGCCGCACGAGGCGACGCGCGCGCTCGGCCATTTCTTCTCCAAGTCGAACCTGTCGGCGTTGCGCGAACTGGCGCTGCGCCGCGCCGCGCAGGCGGTCGACGCGCGGATGCTCGACGACGTGCGGGCGCTGGGGCTCGGCGGCACCTGGGCGGGGAGCGACCGGATCGTCGTCGCGATCAACGAACTGCCCGGTGCCGACGGACTGGTGCGCGCCGCCAAGCGCGTCGCCGACAGCCTGCGCGCGCCCTGGACCGCCCTGTTCGTCGAAACGCCGCGCGCCGCGCAGCTCAGCGATGCGCAACATGCCCGCGTCGCCGCGACGATGACGCTGGCGACGCAATTGGGCGCAGCGGTGGCGACCGTGCCGGCGACCAACGTCGTCGCGGGCATCCAGAGCTTCCTCGCCGATGCGCGCGCGACGCAATTGGTGCTCGGCAAGTCGCGGCGCTCGCGCTGGTTCGAACTGCGCCACGGATCGGTGGTCGACCGGGTGATCCGCGACACGCCCGACGTGACGGTGCACGTGCTGCCGGTGTCGGGCGGCGCCAGCGAACCGCGCGGCCGGCGCAAGCCCGCCCGCTGGGGCACGCCGCTCGGCTATGGCGTGACGACCGCGCTGGTCGCGGCGGTGACGCTGGTCGCGAGCGCGCTGTTCCACGTCCTCGACCTCGGCAACGTCGCCTTGCTCTATCTGTTGCCGGTGATGGCGGCGGCGAGCCTGTTCGGTCTGCGCACCGGCCTCTATGCCGGCATCGCCTCCAGCCTCGCCTATAATTTCGTCTTCCTGCCGCCGGTCGGCACGCTGACCATCAGCAATCCCGAGAATGTCGTCTCGGTGGTCGTGCTGCTCGGCATCGCGGTGGCGACCAGCCAGCTCACCGCGCGGGTGCGCGCGCAGGCGGACCTCGCCGCGGCGAGCGCGCGGACCAATGCGACGCTCGCCGGCTTCCTGCGCCAGATCGCCGCGGTCAGCGATCTCGACGCCGCCGCGCGGATGATCTGCGACGACGTCCGCCGGCTGCTCGGCGTGCAGGTGGTGCTGCTCGGCCGCGGGCATGGCGCGCAGCTCGACCTGCTCGCCGCGACCGATCCCGCTTATGCACTGAATACGATGGACAATGCCGCCGCAAACTGGGCGTTCGATACCGGCAATGCCGCCGGCAAGGGATCGAACACGCTCGCCGCCTCGGAATGGCTGTTCCAGCCGCTCAAGGCCGGCGAGCGCGTGCTCGGCGTGCTCGGCGTCGCCAGCGAGAGCGGGCGCAATCCGGTGCGCGCCGACCAGCTGCCGCTGCTCAGCAGCCTGATCGACCAATCGGCGCTGGTGCTCGAACGGTTGCGGCTGCAGGCGGAGATGCGCGACGTCGACGTGGTGCGGACCCGCGACCGGCTGCGCGCGGCGCTGCTGTCGTCGGTGAGCCACGACCTGCGCACGCCGCTCACCGCGGTGATCGCGGCGGCGGCGCAGCTCCACCACGAGGTCAGCCCCGAGCTGATCGCGACGATCGAGGGCGAGGCGGCGCGGCTCAACCGCTTCGTCGCCAATCTGCTCGACATGGCGCGGGTCGAGGCGGGGGCGATCAAGCTCAACGTCGAGGCGATCGACCTCAGCGATGCGGTGACCGGCGCCGCGCACGATGCCCGCCGCGCGCTCGAAGGGCATGACGTGCGGCTCGACGTGCCGCCCGACCTGCCGCTGATCCGTGCCGATCCGCAATTGCTCCACCATTGCCTGCTCAACCTGCTCGACAATGCCGGGCGCTACGGCGATCCCGGCACCGCGATCGTCATCGAGGGGCGCAACCGGTTCGGTGAGGTGCGGCTCGCCGTGCTCGATCACGGTCCCGGTCTGCCGCCGGGGCGCGAGAGCGAGGTGTTCGAGACCTTCACCCGGCTGGAGGGGTCGGATCGCGCCGCCGGCGGCACCGGCCTTGGCCTGGCGATCGTCAAGGCGTTCGCCGAGGCGATGGGGATGATGGTCGAGGCGCGCAATCGCCCCGACGGCGCGGGCGCGGCCTTTGCGCTGATCTTCCCCAGCGCGCTGGTGCTGCGCGATCCCCCGAACGAAAGCCTGTCCTGATATGCCCGCGACGATCCTGGTGGTGGATGACGAGCCGGCGATCCGGCGGCTGCTGCGCAACACGTTGCTCCGCGCCGGTTATGCCGTGGTCGAGGCGGAGGATGGCCGCGCCGCGCTCCACATGGCGGCGGCGGAGCGGCCGGATGCGATCCTGCTCGATCTCGGCCTGCCCGATCGCGACGGGCTCGGTGTCATCCCGCTGCTGCGCAAACAGGGCGATGCGGTGATCCTCATCGTCTCGGCGCGCGATGCGGTCGACGAGAAGGTGACGGCGCTGGATCTCGGCGCGGACGATTTCGTCACCAAGCCGTTCGATACCGAGGAGCTGCTCGCCCGGCTGCGCGTCGCGCTGCGGCATCGCGGACCGGCGGAGGCGGCGCCGCAGGTGGTGGAGCGCGGCAACCTGCGCATCGACCTCGATCGCCGGCTGGTCAGCCGCGGCGGCGAGCCGGTGCATCTGACGCGCAAGGAGCATGACGTGCTGGCGCTGCTGACCCGGCATATCGGGCGGATCGTCACGCATGAAAAGCTGCTCTCGGCCTGCTGGGGCGGCGACGACGATCCGCGCATCGAATATCTGCGCATCGTCATCCGCAACCTGCGCCAGAAGCTCGAAGCCCCCGACCCGGTCGGCAGCGTCATCGCCAACGAACTGGGCGTCGGCTACCGCCTGCGCAGCGACTGACCGGCGGCCGATGCCGCCATCCCTTCGGAACGACCGGCGATCGCCACTGGTTGGCACGATCCAACAACAGGATAGCGGTCATGCCGATCAAGGCGGTTCTTTTCGACATCGACGGTACGTTGGTGGACAGCAACGACATGCACGTGCTCGCCTGGGAACAAGCGTTTGCCGGCATCGGCGCGCAGTTCGACCGGCAGGTGCTGCACGACCAGATCGGCAAGGGCACCGACAAATTGGTGCCGACCTTGCTCCCCGACCTCGACGACGCCGCGGTCGAGGCGCTGGGCGATGCGCATGGCGCGATCTTCAAGCGGCTCTATCTCGAATCGGTGCAGCCGTTCGCGCACGCCTCGGATTTGCTGCGGCACGTCGATGCGCAGGGGCAGCGGGTGGTGCTGGCGTCGTCGGCCTCGGGCGAGGAGCTCGACCATTATCTCAAGCTGCTCGATGCCGAGACGCTGGTGAGCGGGACGACGAGCAGCGACGATGTCGCCGAGACCAAGCCCGCACCCGACATCTTCGCCGCCGCGCTCGACACGCTGGAAGGCGTCACCGCGGCGGAGGCGGTGGTGATCGGCGACACGCCCTATGACATGGACGCCGCGGTGCAATGCGGCATGGCGGCCGTGGCGGTGCGATCGGGCGGATTCAGCGACGATCAGCTCACCGAGGCGGGCGCGACCGCGATCTACGACGATGTCGCCGCGGTGCTGCGCGATTATGCCGGATCGCCGCTCGCTCCGACGCGCGGGGACTGAGCGCGCCGCCACGCACCAGGGTGCCGGTGGTCAGGCGGCCATCCGGAGGCGCAGATAGGCGGGGTCGAACTCGCCCTCATGCTGCAACCGGCGCAGATCGGGGATCGACACTGTACGCCCGTCGGTGACGACGAAGCCGTCGCCGCGCAGCTCCTGCATCATCCGGTTTACGTGGACCGAGGTCAGACCGAGCACGTCACCGAGCTGCTCCTGGGTCAGTGCCATGTCGAAACTGCCGTCATTGATCCCCTGCCGCCCGCAGCGCGCGCTGAGCTCGCAGAGCAGATGCGCGAGCCGCCGTCGCGCGCTCAGCCGCCCGTTGCACACCATCCACCGGCCGAGGATCGCATGATCCTTGAGGGCGATGTCGAGGAACAGCCGCGCGATCGCGGGATAGTCGTCGGCGAGCGCCGCGGCATGCTGGCGACCGATGGCAAGCACCTTGAGCGCGGAGAGCGCACGGATGCCGTGGCCGGCCCGGTGTGCGGCGAGCGCATCGACATTGGCGACATCGCCCGGAAAGATCAGCGCCGACAGCTGGCGCAGGCCGTCGCGGGTGATCGCATAGCGGCACGCCCAGCCTTCGACGATCAGATACAGATGCTGCGACGTCGCGCTCTCACGCAGCAGATCGGCGCCGGCCCGCACATGCTGGACCGACGAGGTGACGTCGGCGAGCGCCTGCCGTTCGTCCTCGCCGAGCAGCGACAGGACGCCGATCGCGGCGTCGGTGTGCGCCCGCCCGGCGATACGCTGTTGCAGCAGGCTTTCTTCAAACATGGCGTCGTTCGCGCCCGGTGACCTCGCCGATCCGCTGCAGATAGGCGGCCGCCAGTTGCCGATGCGCGCAATGCGCCTCGGGGCTGCTTGCCCTGCGGGCCCGTTCGCGCTCGACGACGACGCGGTTCCTGAAATAGTCGAGATCGCCGTCTGCCATGATCCGTCTCCCGTTCCACTCAGGGGCGAAGGAAATCCTTCTGCCACGCGCGCCCCGGATTCGACTGGCGAGTGACGTTGTTGATGTAGATAGGACGATATCGCCAATCCTTGCGCTCGCGCAGCTTGACCGGCGATCCGGCGCACATTTACACCGTTCGGGCGACATGATTTCGTGCGGGCGATCGGCGCTGATGTGGATCAGGGCGACATCTTGCACTTGTCTGCCACGCTAGCGGAGTTCGCCTTGCCTGGCGTCGATGGGGTAATCGACTGCCGGATAATCGATCAGATCGCCGACGCGATCACGGACCGCCGGGTCGCCGGACAGGGTGCGTTCGAGGTGGAGGTAATTGGCGGAGAAGCGACCGATCCTCATCAGCCGCGGCGGATCGACCACGGTGAGGCGACGGCTGCGCAATGCGATCAACCCCTCCTCGCGAAAGCGTTGCAGCACGCGGTTGACGTGCGTCGGGGTGAGTCCGGTGGCATCGGCGAGGTCGGTCTGGGTGATCGCGAAGTCGAACGTCTCGCCGTCGGTCTGGCCGACCATCCGGTAGCGCAACAGCATTTCGTAGAGCAGATGGGCGAGCCGCTCGGTGGCGTCGCGGCGGCCGTGGTCGACGATCCGTTCGCGCAGCACGGCTAGGTCGGTCATCGTCCCCCACCACAAGGCTTCGGACACGCGCGACACCTCGCGCAGCAGCGTCTTCATCTCCCCGGCCGGGATCATCGCCGTCGTGCACGGCGCCAGCGCGCCGATCGCATGGTCCATCCGCTTGAGCACGAAGATCTCCGCGTCGCACAGGTCGCCGGGGACGAGGAAGGCCATGATCTGCCGCTCTCCGTCCGGCAGGATGGTGTAGCGGCAGGCGATGCCGCTGAGCAGCACGTGGCAGTGATCCGAATGGGCCCCCTCGGCGATGATGTCCGCATGCACGGCGTGGGAACGCTGTCGCCCGACCAGCAGCGCATCGAGCCGCGCGCGCTCATGCGGGGTAAAGCGGGTGAATTGCTCCATCTTCATCGCCCAGGGGTTGATCATGCGACTCTCCATCGCGGCGGCCGATCATCCGATCTTCGCGCGAGACAGCCTAGCCCCCGGGCATCCTGGCGTCGCCCCGGCAAAAGCCAACGTACTTTAACCGCACGGCTTTGTTCAAGGCGACGGCAGCCGCTAGCCCGCGATGGTGAAGACCGATCCGGAATCGACCCGGATGCCCGCGCCGTTGATGAAGCTCGCCCGCTCCGAACAGAGGAAGGCGACCGCGGCGGCGACCTCTTCGGGCTTGCCGCGCCGCTTGAGCACCATGCCGGGGCGCTCCTCTTCGAGGAAGCTGGCGATCGCCGCATCGAAGCTCTCGCCGCGTTCGTCGGCGCGCTTGCGCATCATCGCGTCGGTCATCGGCGTCGCGATAAAGGCCGGGGACACGGTGTTGACCAGCACGTTGTCGCAGCCATAGGCCTTGGACAGACCCTTGGCGAGGCTGAGGATCCCCGCCTTGGACGCGCAATAGGCGAGCTCGTCGACATAAGGCTGCACCGCGTCTTCGGAGGCGAACAGCACGACCCGGCCCCAGCCCTTGCGGCGCATCGCCGGAATCGCCTCGCGGCACATCCGCACCGCACCCATCAGGTTGATGTTGAGCGTGTCGAGCCAGCCGGCATCGTCGACCTCAAGAAAGTCACCGGTCGCGCCGGTGACGCCGGCGGCGTTGACGTAGATATCCGGCTCGCCGAGCGCGTCGCGCACCTCCGCCCAGATCGCCTTGACGTCGTCCGGCCGGGTGACGTCGCCGGTGACCGCGACGATCTCGCCGAGCGGCGACAGCGCCTCGACCGCTTCGTCGAGCGTGCCGTCGGGCTTGTCGGTGATGGCGACGCGCACGCCGGCTTCGAGCAACAGCCGGGCGGTTTCTTTGCCCATGCCGGAATCGGCGCCGCTGATCAGGGCGATACGGTTGGTGATACCAAGATCCATGGTCTGTTCCTTACGGGCGGGAGGTGAGAAACCGGTCGGCGGTGCGCAGCGACAGCGCCATGATCGTCAACGCGGGATTGGCGGCGAGGGCGCTCGGAAAGATCGAATTGTCGCAGATCAGCAGGTTCGGCACCTCGAAGCTGCGCCCGTCGGCATCGACCACCGCGCTCTCGGCATCCTCGCCCATCCGGCAGGTGCCGATGGTATGCGCCGACCGGTCGACCGCGAACACGTCCTGCGCACCCGCCGCCTGCCAGATGTCGGTCATGACGCGGCGGGCATGGCGGTCGATCGCCTGTTCGTTGGCATGATAGCTGAAGCGGACCCGCGCCTTGCGATGACCGAAGGCATCGGTCTCGTCGGCGAGGTCGAGCCGGTTGTCGGCATGCGGCAGGCATTCGCCGTTGATGCCGATCCCGGCCATGCGATTGTAGCCGCGCAGGGTCGTCTGCAACCGTTCGCCCCACATGCCCGCGCCGCGCGCGAGGCCGGTGGCGAGGTTGACCGGCAGCACGCCGAGGCTCTGGATCAGATAGCCGCCGGCGCACCCCGCATCGCCGGGGCGCATCATGTCCTCGCTGATCAGCGACGAGGGATAGCCGCGGTTCATCCGCATATCGGCGTCGAACCGGCCCCAGACCTGCGTCGCGACATGCGCCATGAAATTGCGCCCGACCTGGCCGCTCGCATTGGCGATGCCGAGGTTGAGCAGCAGCCGCGGCGTCTCGACCCCGCCGGCGCACAGGAAGACCGCGTTGCAGCGCTGGCGATGCTGCTGTTCACCCGTCGCATAGACGACCGCGCTGATCCGGCCGCGATCGTCATAGTCGAAGGCGACGACGCGGCAGCCGGGGCGGATCTCCGCGCCATGCGCGACCGCATAGGGCAGATAGGTGGTGTCCATGCTCGTCTTGGCGGCGTTGCGGCAGCCCTGATGGCAGGTGCCGCAATTGACGCAGGCCTGGCGCTGACCGAAATGCGGCTGCTCGCGGTCGCGCGAGACGAGCGCGGCGGGGGCGTCGGTCGCGGTCATGCCGATCGCCGCGCAGCCGCGCGCCATCGCCTCGGCCGCCGCATTGCGCGCCACCGGCGGGTAAGCATAGCGGCGTGTCGCATCCCACGGATAATGCGCCGGCCCGGAGACGCCGGTGAAGCCCTCGACCTCCTCGATATAGCGGATCAGCTCGTCATGCGGCACGGGCCAGTCCGCGCCTTCGCCGGTCAGCGTCTTCAGCTGCAGGTCGCGCGGATCGGGGCGCGGGCAGAAGGCGCCCCAGTGGAGCATCGACCCGCCGACGCCCATCCCCGAATTGTTCGATCCGAACGCGGTCGGCGTCGCGCCGCCGCTCAGCCGCTCCTCCATCCAATAGATGTCGGCGGCCAGTTCGTCGGCGACATGCTCGTCGGGCCGGAAGGCGCGCCCCGCCTCGAGCGCGACCACCGACAGGCCCGCCGCGGCCAGCCGTGCCGCAAGCGGCGCGCCGCCGGCACCGGTGCCGATCACCACCGCATCGACCGTATCGCGACAGTCGTGGTGCGTGCCCGTCATGCCACCGTCTCCGACTGCACCTGCCAGGCTTCGACCGTGTCGGCCTGGGTGCGGACATAGCCCTGTTTGCGCGGGCCATCGCCGCCGACCGCAAAGCCGTCATAGCCGATCGCCGCCATCGTCGCGGGCAGGGCGATCCAGCTGCGCACCACCTCGGCACGGACATCCTCGAACCACAGGGCCATTTGCGCGGGCGAGAGGTGGCGGCCGTCGTCGTCACATCCCACCTCGCCCGCGGCGAGCCGATCGAGCCAGTCCGCCTGGACGGAGCGGTCGAGCGCCGCAAAGCCGCCGGTGACCGTATCGAGCGTCGCGAGGCCGCGAACCCAGGCGATGCGATCGGGCGGCAGGCTGTCGAACCGCCAGCCGTCACCGCCACCATCGCCGATGCTCGCCTCGACGCGCCGGGCGAGATCGTCGGCATCGGCGAGGTCGGGAAGGATCTGACCGGTCAGCGCCACGATCGTCGCATGCTGCGCCGCGCTCCAGTCGCTCGGGCGCGGCGGACGCAGCCGGGCAAGCATCGCCGCGCGGGTGCGGCGGCTGACCCGGGCGGAGCCGAGCAGATCGGCGAAGGCGCGCGGCAGCACGCTCGCGGCGAGGCCGGTTGCGAAGCCGTCGATCAGCGCCGCAAGCGCGTCCGGCTGTTCGTAGGGGATGAGGTGCGCGGCGTCGGCGACGACCGCGACCTCCGCTTCCTCGTAGAGGGGCTGGTTGAGTCGCCGCTGCGCCGCCTCGCCGAGGTCGCCGTCGTCGCTGCCCGCGACGATCAGCGCGGGCATGGCGATGGGACCGATGTCCGCGCTCCAATCCTCGCGGCTGCCGCGTTCGAGCCACGCGATCCACGCCTCCGGGGCGGAGCGCCGCACGTCGGCGATCGCCGCCTCACGCAACGGGTCGGGCAGGCGCGCGGCGGTATTGGCGTCGACGAAGGTCTCCGCCGCGTCGCGGTCGATCGCGCCATCGGCGCACCAGCCGAGCATCTGTGCGCGGCGCGCCTCATCCATTGGCTCGGGCGAGGGCGGCGAGGCGGCGACCAGCACGACGCCGAGCAGGCGCGACAGGCCGTATTCGCCCGCCGCGGCGCGCGCGGCGACGAGCGTCGCGAGCTTGCCGCCCATGCTGTGGCCGACGAGGATGCAGGCCGGCGCACCGCTGGCGCGGATCGCGTCGGCAAGCTGGTCCGCCATCGTCACGACATCGGCGTGGCCCTGACCGGCGGCGGCGGCGCCGAAGCCTGGCAGATCGAGCGCCACGCAGTCGTAATCGGGCAGGCGCTCGCGCACCTGCCGCCATTCGTCGCCGCTCGCACCGAGGGCGTGGAGCATCAGCAGCGTCGGTCGGATCATGAGTCTCTTTCCCTCCAGTGGAAGGCCGGGGCGCAGGCGAGCGCCATGACGCGCGTCATCGGCTCAGGCGTCGGTGCCGAGCAGATCGCGCGCGGCGCTCTGCAACAGCTCCTCGACGGTCGGGTGATACCAGGGCTGGTCGGCGAAGGTGGCGATGTCGGTGCCACGATCGATCGCCAGTGCGACCAGATGGCCGAGATGCTCGCCCTCCGGCGCGACGATCGTCGCGCCGATCAGCAGGCCGTCGCCGTCGGCATAGAGGCGGACGATGCCGTCGGAGCGGCCGTCCGCGGTCGCCCGGCCATTGTCCTCGACCGTGGCGCTGCCGATCCGGGCACCGTCGGGCAGCGCGTCGAAGCGCGTGCCGACCGAGACGATATTGGGCTCGGTGAAGGCGATGGCGAGCGAGGGGATCTCCCGCGCCGGTGGTCCGCCCGCGGCGACGTCGCCGGCGATCCGCCCGCCGCGCGCCGCCTCGTGCAGCACCGGGCGCCAGGCGTTGGCGTCACCGGCGATGAAGATACGGCTGTCGCCACAGCGGCGGGTACTTTGATCGAAGGTCGGCGTACCGTGGTCGTCGCGCGCGATGCCGGTGGCGTCGAGGTTGAGCGCGTCGAGCGTCGGCGGCCGTCCGGTCGCGGCGAGGATCAGGTCGACGGTGACGCTGCCGCCGTCCCAGCAGATGCAGGCGCCGTCGTCACCCGGCTGCGCGCTGGCATCGACGCCGAGCTCGATGCGCATCTCCTTGCGCAGCGCGGCGAGCGCGAGCGTGTTCGCCTCCGGATCGTCGAGTTCGCCGACGGTGTCGCCGCTGTCGATCACCGTCACTTCGCTGCCGAGCCGCGCGAACGCCTGGGCGAGCTCGAGGCCGAGCGGGCCGGCGCCGAACACCGCGAGGCGCTGCGGCAGGCCGTCGATCTCGAAGATCGTCTCATGCGTGTGGACCCGGTCGCGCACCGCGTCGAGCGCGTCGGGGATGATCGGATGGCCGCCGGTGGCGATGATGATCCCGTGCCGCGCGACGATCGTTCGCTCGTCCGTCGTCACCGTATCCGGGCCGGTGAAGCGCCCGGTGCCGTGGAGGACGTGGCCGGCCGGGATGGCGTGATAATCGTCGAGTACCGCGGCGACGAAACGGTCGCGCTCGTCGCGGACACGCTGCCAGACGCGCGCGGCGTCGATCGTCACCGCGCCGGTGACGACGCCGAACTCGGCGGCGCGGCGCGCCTCGTGCGCATGGCGGGCGGCGGCGATCAGCAGCTTGGACGGCATGCAGCCGACGCGGGTGCAGGTCGACCCTCCGGGACCTTTCTCGACGATGACGGTATCGGCGCCGCGCGCGACCGCCGCCTTATAGGCCTTGAGGCCGGCGGTCCCCGCTCCGATGATCAGCACGTCGCACTGGCGTGTTTCCACTTTCCGTCTCCTCGCACGACCGACCACGCCGGCAGGGTGTCGCCTGCGGCCCGTCGTGTCCGTTGTGTCCGATGATCGCGCATCGTCCGCAGCGGATGATCCGCCGGATGACGCCACGCCGACCGTGATGACCTGTCTTGATGAACCTGAATGAGCCGAACGCGCGGCAACGATGCCGGTTCAGCCGACCCGACGGAAAAACTGATCTATGCGAAGGATATGCGTCGGTGGACGCGGTGGCGCGCCCGTCCGTCGGTCACGATACGGGGGCGCGGCGTGAGTAGAGGTTCATGAACCGGGTGATCGTTTCCATCGTCAGCTGATTGGCGATGCTGTGATAGGCGGTGTTGAAGTTGTGGCCGGCATAGGGCAGCACGACGAGATCGACGCTGTTGCCGCTCGCCGCCGAGCGGGTCGCGAAGGCTTCGACGCTGGCGATGGGCAGCAGCGGATCATTCTCGCCGGCAAGGATCAGCGTCGGCGGCTTGCCCGGCGCGACCAGTCGCCGCAGGTCGAGCGCGGCGTAGCGCGCCGGATAGGCTTCGGGCGGGCCGCCGATATAGCGCGTCATGTAGAGGCGCTGCTGATCCTGCAGCTCGCCCGGCCGCCACCACGAGGCGAGCGGATCGATCAGCGGCGCCTTGACGATCACCGCGGCGATCGACGGGCTGCGGGGGCCGCAGCTGCGATCGGCGCCGCCGTCCTCGACCGTATAGGCGGCGGCGAGGGCGAGATTGCCGCCCGCTGATACACCGAACACGGTGACGCGATCGGGGTCGGCATGCAGTTTGCGGGCATGCGACACCACCCAGCGCAGCGCGCAGCGCACGTCGCGGGTCGCCAGGTTCCAGGTCGGCCGATCCGGCCGCGCCAGCCGGTAATCGATGCTGATTACGATGAAGCCGCGCTCGGCATAGCGGCGCATATTGGCGGCGCCGACCCGGCGGCTGCCTTCGATAAAGCCGCCGCCATGGACGACGAGCAGCACCGGCCGCGGCGGGCCGACCGCGACATCCGTGGGCCGGTAGAGGTCGAGCCACAAGGGCTCCCCCTGCGGCCGGGCGAAGACGAGGCTGCGATCGGGCTGGGCCGCCTCGCTGAACTCGCGCCACGACAGGGTGCTCGGCAGGTCGATCTCCGCCTCGTTCGCCGCGGCGACCTGCAGCAGATGGACGATGACGATCGTCGCGCCGATCGCCGTCACCCCGGCGACGGTGAGCAGGGCGCGGGTCAACGCGGTCGGGCGGGCGCGATACGCCAGCCATGCGATGACGGCGATCGTCACGGCGACGAGGAAGATCCACGTCACCCGATTGGGCACGATGTCGCTCGCGACGATGCGCAGCCACGGCACGATCGGGATCATCGCGCCGAACAGCAGGGCGAGCATCGGCAGCAGCACGAGCCAGGCGATCGTCAGCATCCCGGTACGGGCAAGCGCGGCAACACCGGTCATGCGAGCCGTTCCTGCAACGCCACTTCGCGGGCTGGCAATGGTCCCGTCCGGACGGTGACGCCGAAGACCCGCGCCGCGGCGCCATGCCGGGTGAGCCATGCACAGGCGAGCGCAAGCGACAGGATCGTGACGCCGAGCATCGGCACGCCGCGGATGCCGGCGCTCGACCACAGACCGAAGACCATCGGGTGCCAGAGGTAGAAGAACAGGCTATGGCGGCCGATGCCGCCGATCACCGGCAGCGACCATGCGCTCGCCCGGATGCCGGGCAGCAGGCAGATCAGCGACAGCGACGCGATCAGGCTCGCCGCCACCTCACCCGACGCGGACGGATGGGCGTAGAGCGTGCACCACCACACCAGTCCGATCGGCGCGAGCACCAGCGCCGCACAGATCTTGCCGCGATCGATCGCGCGATCGGCGACCCAGACGCCGTAGAAGAAATAGATCGGGAAGATGAAGAAGCGCCGGTCGGGCATCCAGCCGTTGAAGTCGTGGCGGACGACATGCTGCACGCCGAGCAGGTACATCGCCGCGATACTCACGGGAATGGCGACGCCGAGCATCGACAGCGGCGTGCGCCGGCTCAGCGCGGCGATGACGATGAAGCTCATCATCACCGGGACGAACCAGAAGTGGAAGGGCGGCCGCACCGGCACGGCGAGCAGCGCGAGCGGGGTGAGCTGCGTCGCGCAGGTCAGATAGACGCCGCAGGCGATCAGCCAGGGCGCGATCAGCCGCGCGCCATAGCGGTGCAGCGTCACCGCCAGCGGCCGCGACCGCGCGCCGCCGAGATTGAACAGATAGCCCGTCAAGCCGATGAACAGCGGCATCCGCACCCCCGCGCCGAGCCAGGTGAGGAAGCTCGTCCGGTCGGTGATCTCGGCATAATGGCCGGCGATCACCGCGAGGACGAGCAGGCCGCGCAGCGTATCGATCGTCCGGTCGCGCCGCCGGGTGTCCGCGTGATCGCCGAATAGCACTGTCGTCTCCGCCCTTTGGGCGGGGATAGGGGCTTGAGGTTAAAGAGATATGCGTCGCCACGCGGCGCGTCGGAGCAAGGGCGGCCGATGCCGGTTATGAGCGGCGATCCGCGGCGTCCACCGCATTCGCGCGGCGGTAGCGCAGCGGTGACCGGCCGGCGTGGCGGGTGAAGAAGCGGGTGAAATAGGCGGGATCGGCGAAACCGAGCGCATAGCCGATCTCCGCCACCGACAAATTCGAATAGAGCAGCGCGCGGCGTGCCTCCAGCATCGCGCGCTGGTCGAGCATCGCCGCGGGCGAGCGGCCGGCGATGCGCGCGCAGGCGACGCGCAGGCTCGTCTCGCTGGTGCCGAGCGCGGCGGCATGCGCGGCGATGCTCTCGCGCCGGCGGAAGCGATCCTCGATCCGGGCGCGGAAGCGGGCGACGAGGCCGGCATGCTGGCCCGGCGCGGGCGCGGCGGCGGCATCGTCGCCCGGCAGCAGCCGCAGCGCGCCGACCAGCATCGCGAGCAGCGCCGCCTCGACCGCGACGTGATGACCCGCGGCGGACCAGGCGAGCTCCTGGCGCAGCGTCGCCATCGCCTGCGTCAGCCGCGCGGCGACGGCGGCGTCGGGGGTCAGCGCCTGGGGCCGGTCGAACACCGGGGCGAGGTCGGGATGACGCGCGACGAGATCCTTGAGGAAGGTGCGCGCGAGCGTCAGCACCCAGCCCGCCGACTCGCTCGTCCAGTGAAAGCCGTGGACGACGCCGGCGGGGATCAGCAGCAGCGCCGGCGCGTCGAAGCGCATCGCCGCATCCTCCGCCTGCATCGCGCCGCCGCCCGATCCGATCAGGAACATCTGCACCAGATCGGCATGGGCATGCGGTCGGATCGTCCATTCGCTCGGCCGCGAACGGTCATCGAGCTGCTCGACATGGATGAAGCCGTCGGCGACCGCGCGATGCGGCTCGCCGTAGAGATAGAAGCTCGGCACCGGATCGGTTCCCATCGCCCGAGCATAACGGCCGCGCTGGAAAATCCAACTTTTCGGCTGGCGACGGCATGGCCCGCGCCGCGGCCGCCGCGCACCTTGGCGGCAGGCGATGCGAAGAGTCGCAGAGAGGATCGACGGATGCGCACACAGGTTGCGATCATCGGGGCAGGACCGGCGGGGATGTTCCTCGCGCACCTGCTGCGCCGCGAGGGCATCGATGCGATGGTCCTCGAACGGCGCGACCGCGCCTATGTCGAAGGGCGGGTGCGCGCCGGGGTGCTCGAACAGGTCACCGTCGATCTGATGCACCGGCTCCGCCTCGCCGGGCGGTTGCAGCGCGAGGGGCTGGTGCATGGCGGCACCAATCTGTCGCTCGACGGGCGATCGTTCCGCATCGACATGGCGGCGCTGACCGGCGGATCGACCGTCACCGTCTATGGCCAGCAGGAGGTGATGCGCGACCTGTTCGACGCCGCCGAAGCCGACGACCTGCCGATCGTGTGGAACGCCGAGGATGTCGCCCTTGCCGGGATCGACGGCGAGCGGCCGACGGTATCGTGGCGCGCGGACGGCGTCGACCACCAGGTGGCGTGCGATTATATCGTCGGCTGCGACGGCTATCACGGCATCAGTCGCGCGGCGATCCCGCCCGAGGTGCTGACGACGTTCGAGCGCGTCTATCCGTTCGGCTGGCTCGGCATCCTCGCCGACGTGCCGCCCGCGGACCACGAACTGATCTACGCCAATCACGAACGCGGCTTCGCGCTCGCCTCGATGCGATCGACGACGCGCAGCCGCTATTACATCCAGTGCGGGCTCGGCGAGGATATCGCCGACTGGTCGGACGACCGCTTCTGGGACGAACTCTGCCTGCGACTCGGCCCCGATACCGCCGCGAAGGTGACGCGCGGACCGTCGTTCGAGAAGGCGATCGCGCCGCTGCGCTCGTTCGTGTCGGAGCCGATGCGCTGGGGGCGGCTGTTCCTTGCCGGCGACGCTGCGCATATCGTGCCGCCGACCGGCGCCAAGGGCATGAACCTCGCGGTGTCGGACGTGACGATGCTCGGCGAGGCGTTCGCGCTCCACTATAAACACGGCTCGGACGCAGGGCTCGACGGCTATTCGGCGCGCGCGCTGGCGCGGGTGTGGAAGGCGGAGCGGTTTTCCTGGTGGTTCACCTCGGTGACCCACCGGTTTCCGACGATGGACGGATTCGACCGGCGTATCCAGATGGCGGAGCTGGATTATATCCGTGGGTCCGAAGCGGCGCAGCGGACGCTCGCCGAGAATTACGTCGGCCTGCCGCTCACCGGCGGGATCAGCAGCGAGGCGGTATGAAGAACAAGATCTACGACAGTCCGGCGGCGGCGCTCGACGGGCTGCTGTTCGACGGGATGACGATCATGTCGGGCGGCTTCGGCCTGTCGGGCAATCCCGAGAGCCTGATCCCCGAGGTGCGCGCGAGCGGCGTGCGCGACCTCACCGTCATCTCGAACAACGCCGGCGCCGATGGCTTCGGCCTGTGGATGCTGCTCGAGACGCGGCAGATCGCCAAGATGATCTCCAGCTACGTCGGCGAGAACAAGCTGTTCGAGCAGCAATATCTGTCCGGCGAGCTGGCGCTGGAGCTGACCCCGCAGGGTACGCTCGCCGAGCGGATCCGCGCCGGGGGTGCCGGCATCCCGGCCTTCTACACCAAGACCGGCGTCGGCACGGTCGTCGCCGAGGGCAAGCCGGTCGAGACCTTCGAGGGCGAGGACTATGTCCTCGAAACGTGGCTGCGCGCCGATCTGTCGATCATCAAGGCATGGCGTGCCGATCCGGCGGGCAATCTGATGTTCCGCAAGACCGCGCGCAACTTCAACCCGAACATGGCGACCGCGGGCAGGGTGACGGTGGTCGAGGTCGAGGAGATCGTGCCGGCGGGCAGCCTCGATCCCGATTGTATCCATACGCCCGGCATCTATGTCGACCGGATCGTCCGGTCGACGATCAACGAGAAGCGGATCGAGAAGCTGACCGTCCGCGAAGCGGAGACGATGTGATGGGCTGGACCCGCGAACAGATGGCGGCCCGCGCCGCGCAGGAGCTGGAGGACGGCTTCTACGTCAACCTCGGCATCGGCATTCCGACCCTGGTGGCGAATTACGTGCCCGAGGGGCTCGACGTGACGTTGCAGTCGGAGAACGGCATGCTCGGCATCGGCCCCTTCCCGACGCGCGACGCGGTCGACCCCGACCTGATCAACGCCGGCAAGCAGACGATCACCGCGCTGCCGACCTCGAGCTTCTTTTCCTCCGCCGACAGTTTCGCGATGATCCGCGGCGGCCATATCGACATGGCGGTGCTCGGCGCGATGGAGGTGAGCGCGGCCGGCGACATCGCCAATTGGACGATTCCCGGCAAGATGGTGAAGGGGATGGGCGGCGCGATGGATCTCGTCGCCGGGGTCAAGCGCGTCGTCGTGGTGATGGATCACGCCAACAAGGCGGGCGAGGCGAAGATCCTGCCCGCCTGCACGCTGCCGCTGACCGGGCGGGCGTGCGTCGACCTGATCATCACCGATCTGTGCGTGATCGCCTGCGACAAGCCGGGGCTGTGGCTGGTCGAGCTCGCGCCCGGCGTGACGGTGGACGAGGTGCTCGCCCGGACCGCGGCGCCGGTCGAGGTGGCGGAAGGGCTGGCGGCATGATCGAGGTCCGCCCCTATGCGCGCGACGATGCCGGCGCGCCGCCGTCGCTCTTCCCCGACTATCGCTCGACCGTGCTGCGCGCCCCGGCGCTGCCGCCGGTCCGCGCGCCGCAGACGCTGACCGAGACGACCGGGCCGGGTGGCAGCTGGGAGCGGCTGATGGGGCCGGCGCTCGCCGATCTCACCAGCCAGCATAGCGGCACGCCGATCGGCCAGCGGATCGTCGTGTCGGGCCGGGTGCTCGACGAGGCCGGGCGGCCGGTGCCCGACACGGTGGTGGAGATCTGGCAGGCCAATGCCGCCGGGCGCTACGTCCATGTGCGCGATCAATGGGATGCGCCGCTCGATCCCAATTTCACCGGCGCCGGCCGGGTCGTCACCGATGCCGAGGGTCGCTATCGCTTCGTGACGGTGCGGCCGGGGGCCTATCCGTGGGGCAATCACAACAATGCCTGGCGGCCGGCGCATATCCATCTGTCGCTGCTCGGCCCGGCGTTCGCGACGCGCCTGGTGACGCAGCTCTATTTTCCCGATGACCCGCTGATCGAGATCGATCCGATCGCCAATGCGGTGCCGATGCCCTATCGCCAGCGGCTGGTCAGCCGCTTCGACATCGCGACGACCATGCCCAATTGGGCGCTCGGTTACCTGTTCGACATCGTGCTCAAGGGGCGCGCGCAGACGCCGTTCGAGGAGGATCATCATGACTGACCTCGAAACCCGCGAGCCCGCGCCGCGCCAGGACAATCGCGACCCGGCGCTGTTCGGCCAGACGCCGAGCCAGACGGTGGGGCCGTTCTTCCACTATGGCCTGCCGTGGAAGGGTGGCGCCGACCTCGTCGGCCAGTCGGAGATGGGCGCGCGGCCCGACCTGTTCGCCGAGGAGCATTGGCTGCTCAACCTGTCGGCGCCGACCGGTACGCCGCAGGGCGCGGTGATCGAGATCGCCGGCCGCGTGCTCGATGCCGAAGGTGCGCCGGTGGTCGATGCGATGATCGAGATCTGGCAGGCCAATGCCGCCGGCCGCTACCATGCGCTCGACGACGATCGCGACGACGTGCCGATCGACCCGCATTTCATCGGCTTCGGTCGCGCCGCGGTCGATGCCGAGGGCGTGTACCGCTTCCGCACCATCCTGCCGGGGCGCGTGCCGGGGCCGGGCAACAGCCTGCAGGCGCCGCATGTCGCGGTGTCGGTATTCGGGCGCGGGCTGATCAAGCGGCTGGCGACGCGGCTCTATTTCGAGGGGGCGGCGGGCAATGACGAGGATCCGGTGCTCGCCTGCGTTCCCGCCGAACGGCGCGGCACGCTGATCGCGCAGCAGCGCGGCGAGGGGCTCTGGTGGCTCGACCTGCGGCTTGCCGGCGCGGACGAGACGGTGTTCTTCGACCTGTGAGCCTGCTCCGCACCCGACCGGTCGCCACCGCGGCGATGATCGCGACGTTCGACGATGAGGCGACGATCGCCGCGGCGCTCGCCTTCGAAACCGCATTGGCGGCGGCGCAGGCGGCGGTGGGGGTGATCCCGGCGGAGGCCGCCGCGGCGATCGCGGCGGCGGCGTCGGCGCTGCGCCTCGATCCTGCGGCGCTCGCCGAACGGGCGGCGCTGGCGGGGACGCTGGCGATCCCGCTCGTCGCGACGCTGCGGGCGCAGCTCGATGGCGAGGCGGCGACGGCGCTGCATCGCGGCGCGACCAGCCAGGATGTCGCAGACAGCGCGCTGATGATGCAGGTGCGCCGCGCCGGCACGCTGCTGCTCGTCGATACCGACCGCGTCACCACCGCGCTGGCGCCGCTCGCCCACGCGCATGCCGCGACGCCGGCGATCGGACGGACGTTGCTGCAGGATGCGCAGCCGATCGGCTTCGGGCTGCGGCTCGCGCAATGGCATGCCGGGATCGCCGCGGCGGCGGCGCGGTTGTCGCGCGAGGTCGCGGCGAAGGCGGCGCTGCAATGGGGCGGCGCGGCGGGCAGCCGGCCCGATCAGGCGGGGCAGGCCGATGCGGTCGCCGCCCGGCTCGCAGCGGCGCTCGGGCTTGCCGAGGCGCCGCCGTGGCATGCGCGGCGCGAGGGGGTGGCGGGTATCGCGGCGGCGCTCGGCATCCTGATCGGTGCGCTCGGCAAGATGGCGCGCGACCTTGCGCTGCTCGCGCAGAATGGCGTCGGCGAGGCGCGCGAGCCTGCGGTCGCCGGGCGTGGCGGATCGTCGGCGATGGCGCACAAGCGCAATCCGACCGGCTGTCAGATCGCGCTGTCCGCCGCGACGCGCGCGCCCGGACTGGTCGCCGGCATCCTCGCCGCGCTGCCGGCGGAGGAGGAGCGCGGGCTCGGCGGCTGGCAGGCCGAGGGGCCGATGCTGGTCGACCTGTTCCTGCTCGCCTCGGGCGCGGCGGAGGCGATGGCGGGCGTCGCCGAGGGGCTGGAGATCGACGGCGATGCGATCGCCCGCAACCTCGCCGCGGCGGGGCAGGGCACCGGCATCGGCGACAGCGTGGCATTGGTCGATGCGCTGCTCGACATAGGGAAGGACTGACATGCCGTTTGCGACGCGGGACGGGGTGCGGCTCTACTGGCGGCTCGACGGCGACGATGCCGCGCCGCCGCTGGTGCTGCTCAATTCGATCGGGACCGACATGGCCTTGTGGGCCGGCTGCGTGCCCGCGCTGGCCGGGCGATACCGCGTGCTGCGGATCGACACGCGCGGCCATGGCGCCTCCGACGCGCCCGACGGCGACTATGACCTGCCGATGCTCGCCGCGGATGTGATCGCGGTGATGGATGCCGCCGGCGTCGATCGCGCCGCGGTCGCCGGCGTCTCGCTCGGCGGGATGATCGCGATGCAGCTCGCGCTCGACCATGGCGAGCGGATCACGGCGCTGGCGCTGATCTGCACGTCGGCGACGATGGATGCGGCGGCGTGGGACGATCGCATCGCCACCGTGCGGCGCGACGGCACCGCGGGAATCGCCGATCTGGCGATGGACCGCTTCCTGTCGACAGGCTTTGCCGCGACGCATCCGGCGGAGGCGGCGTCGCTGCGCCGCGGGCTGATCGCGATGGCGGATGCGGGCTATGCCGGCGCGGGCGCGGCGATCCGCGACATGGCGGTGATCGACCGGCTGCCCGGCCTGGCGCTGCCGGTGCTGGTGGTGGCGGGCGACGGCGACCGCTCGACGCCCTTCGCCGGCCATGGCGAGCGGATCGCGGCGGCGATCCCGCACAGCGAGACGGTGCATCTCGCCGTCGGCCACCTCGCCCCCGTCGAGGCGCCGCAGGCGCTGGCGGGCGCGCTGATCGCCTTCCTCACGCGCGACGCGGCGACGGACGCGGCGGCGGCGACGCTGTTCGAGGCCGGGCTGGTCAACCGCCGCCGCATCCTCGGCGACGCCTGGGTCGATGCCTCGCTCGCCAGGCGGACCGACTTCACCGCCGATTTCCAGGCGATGATCACCCGGATCGCCTGGGGCGAGATCTGGGGCCGGCCGGGGCTGGACGAGGCGACGCGGCGGCTGCTGGTGGTGGCGATCACCGCCAGCCTCGGCCGTTGGGAGGAATTCGGCCTCCACGTCCGCGCCGGCCTGTCGCGCGGCGGCTTCACCCGTGACGCGCTGAAGGAGGTGCTGATGCAGACCGCCATCTATGCCGGCGTGCCCGCCGCCAATACCGCCTTTGCCGAAGCGGGCCGCATCATCGCCGAACTGGAAGGGACTGGCTCGTGACCGATGCCTTTATCTGCGACGCCATCCGCACGCCGGTCGGTCGCCTCAACGGCGCGCTGTCGACCATCCGCGCCGACGATCTCGCCGCGCTGCCGATCAAGGCGCTGATCGAGCGCAACCCCGGGGTCGACTGGGCGGCGGTGGACGATTGCCTGCTCGGCTGCGCCAATCAGGCGGGCGAGGACAATCGCAACGTCGCGCGGATGGCGGCGTTGCTCGCCGGGCTGCCGCCGGAGGTGCCCGGCGCGACCATCAACCGCCTGTGCGGATCGGGGCTCAACGCGATCGGCATCGCCGCGCAGGCGATCCGCAGCGACGATGCCGCGCTGATCGTCGCCGGCGGCGTCGAGCAGATGACGCGCGCGCCCTATGTGCTCGGCAAGGCGGCGACCCCGTTCGACCGTGCGCAGAAAATCGAGGACACGACGCTCGGCTGGCGCTTCATCAACCCGGCGATGCGCCATGCCTATGGCGTCGATTCGATGCCGGAGACCGCCGAGAACGTTGCCACCGACTGGCAGGTCAGCCGCGAGGATCAGGACGCCTTCGCGCTCGCCAGCCAGACCAAGGCCGCGGCGGCGCAGGCGAGCGGCCGCTTCGCCGCGGAGATCGTCCCGGTGCTGGTGCCGCAGCGCAAGGGCGATCCGGTCGCCTTCGCGGTCGACGAGCATCCGCGCGCGACCAGTGCCGAAGCGCTGGCGAAGCTCAAGCCGGTCGTCCATGCCGACGGTACCGTCACCGCCGGCAATGCCTCCGGCCTCAACGACGGCGCGGCGGCGCTGCTCGTCGCCTCGGCGGCTGCGGCGCAGGCGCACGGCCTCGTGCCGCGGGCGCGGGTGATCGCCATGGCCTCCTCCGGCGTCGCGCCGCGGGTGATGGGGATCGGGCCGGTCGAGGCGGTGCGCAAGGTGCTGCGCCGTGGCGGCGTGACGCTCGATCAGATCGACGTGATCGAGCTCAACGAGGCCTTCGCGGCGCAGGCGATCGCCGTGCTGCGCGACCTCGACGTCGATCCCGCCGATCCGCGCGTCAACCCGAACGGCGGCGCCATCGCGCTCGGCCATCCGCTCGGCATGTCGGGGGCGCGGATCACGATGACCGCGGTCGAGCAACTGCAGCGCGAGGGTGGCCGCTATGGACTCGCCTGCATGTGCGTCGGCGTCGGCCAGGGCGTCGCCTTGCTGTTCGAGCGGGTCTAACGGGACCGGGGGCGCGGCCGGTCGGGGGCCCGTGGCCGTGGCGATCCGGTATCCCGTCCCCCCCCGAGCCGGTGACGGGCTGCCCGCCCGCGCCGTTGTCAGGTGCCGGGCTTGATCCTATCACCTTCGCCAATGGAAACAGGCACAACCGATCAGGCGACCGATGCGGCAGCGGTCAGGCTGAACGTCCTCGATACGCTGGTCGGCTATCATCTCCGCCGCACCTCGTCGCTGTTCGCCGCCGATTTCGCCGATGCGCTCGGCGATCTCGGCATGCGGCAGGTGCTGTTCGGCATCCTGTCGACGATCCGCGACAATCCCGGCATCAACCAGGGCGCGGCGGGCAAGGTGCTCGGCATCCAGCGGCCCAATATGGTCAGCCTGGTCAACGATCTGGTCGATCGGGGGCTGATCGAGCGGCGGGTCGCGCGCGACGACCGCCGCGCCTTCGAACTCCAGCTGACCCAGGCCGGCGCGGCGCATATCGAGACCGCGCTCGAACGGATCCGCGAGCATGAAGACCTGCTGTTGCGCGACCTTACCGCGGACGAACGGCAGACGCTGATCGCGCTGCTGACGCGGATCGAGCGGGCCGGCGGATGATCGCGTAAAATCCCGCTTGCCCCGGCCATCGGTTTAGGTATGCTCCATAACAAATAAGACTCAGGAGCGGACATGTCGACGGCAGCGACTTTGGAACGGCCCACCTTCACGCGCCACAATCCGGTGACCGGCGCGGTCGCGACCACCGCGCCCGCGCAATCCCCCGCCGATGCCGTCGCCGCCTGCGACGCCGCCGCCGCCGCCTTCGACAGCTGGAGCCAGACCGGCCCGACCGCGCGTCGCGCCGCGCTGACCCGCGCCGCGGCGGCGCTCGAGGCGCGCGCCGACGATTTCGTCGCGGCGATGATGGGGGAGATCGGCGCGACCGAAGGCTGGGCGCGGTTCAACCTGATGCTCGCCGCCGGCATGATCCGCGAGGCGGCGGCGCTGACCACGCAGATCGGCGGTGAGGTCATCCCGTCCGACAAGCCCGGCTGCATCGCCATGGCGCTGCGCGAGCCCGCCGGCGTGGTGCTCGGCATCGCGCCGTGGAACGCGCCGATCATCCTCGGCGTGCGCGCGCTGGCGGTGCCGCTCGCCTGCGGCAATACCGCGGTTCTCAAGGCATCGGAACAATGCCCGCGCACGCATCAGCTGATCGTCGAGGCCTTCGCCGAGGCGCTGCCCGACAATGTGGTCCAGATCGTCAGCAACGCGCCGGCGGATGCGGGCGAGGTGGTCGGCGCGATGATCGATCACCCCGCGGTGCGACGGATCAATTTCACCGGGTCGACGCATGTCGGCCGGATCATCGCCAAACGCTGCGCCGAACAGCTCAAGCCGGTGCTGCTCGAACTCGGCGGCAAGGCGCCGCTGCTGGTGCTCGAGGATGCCGACCTCGACGAGGCGGTGAAGGCGGCGGCGTTCGGCGCCTTCATGAACCAGGGCCAGATCTGCATGTCGACCGAGCGGATCATCGTCGTCGAAGCCGTCGCCGATGCCTTCGCCGAGAAGTTCGCCGCCAAGGTCAAGACGATGCCGGTCGGCGATCCGCGAGCCGGACAGGCCCCGCTGGGCGCGGTGGTCGATCGCAAGACGGTCGACGGCGTCCGCGCGCTGATCGACGACGCGCTGGCGGGCGGCGCACGGCAGTTGGTCGGCGGCGAGGCGGACGGTGTGCTGATGCCGGCGCATGTCATCGATCACGTCACGCCGGCGATGCGGCTGTTCCGCGACGAAAGCTTCGGCCCGGTCGTCGGCATCATCCGCGCCGCCGACGAGGCGGAGGCGATCCGGCTCGCCAACGACAGCGAATATGGCCTGTCCGCGGCGGTGTTCACCCGCGACACCGCGCGCGGCCTGCGCGTCGCCCGCGCGATCAAATCCGGCATCTGCCACGTCAATGGCCCGACCGTGCACGACGAGGCGCAGATGCCGTTCGGCGGCACCAAGGGTTCGGGCTACGGCCGGTTCGGCGGCCGCGCCGGCATCGACTCCTTCACCGAATTGCGTTGGGTGACGATCGAGACGCAGCCCGGCCACTTCCCTATCTGATCCTACAATAACCCTATCCCTAGCCACCGTCGCGTCGCGCTTCGCGGCGCCTGGAGACCTGTGTCATGAGCATCGAACGTACCGAAGAGGAAACCGTCGCCTTCACCGTCGAGGACGGCATCGCCTGGGTCCGCTTCAACCGCCCCGAGAAGCGCAACAGCATGAGTCCCAAGCTCAACCGCCAGATGATGCGGGTGCTGGACGCGCTCGAATTCCGCGACGACGTCGCGGTGCTGGTGCTGACCGGCGAGGGCACCGCCTGGTCGGCGGGCATGGACCTTCAGGAATATTTCCGCGACACCGAGGCGCTCGGCCTCGCCGGCACGCGCGGGGCGCAGCGCGAGAGCTACGGCTGGTGGCGGCGGCTGCGCTGGTATCAGAAGCCGACGATCGCGATGGTCAACGGCTGGTGCTTCGGCGGCGGCTACGGCCCGCTGTTCGCCTGCGACCTCGCCTTCGCCGCCGACGAGGCGCAGTTCGGGCTCAGCGAGATCAACTGGGGCATCCTGCCCGGCGGCGGTGCCACCAAGGTCGCGGTCGAGCTGCTGTCGTTCCGCCGCGCCATGTATCACGCGATGATGGGCGAGACGATCGACGGGCGCACCGCGGCGGAATGGGGGCTGGTCAACGAATCGCTGCCGCTCGCCGATCTCAAGGCGCGCGTCACCGCGGTGGCGCAGGTGCTCGCCAAGAAGAACCCGGTCGCGCTCAAGGCGACCAAGGACGCGGTGCGCCGCGTCGGCGTGATGACCTATGACGAGGCGGAGGATTATCTGATCCGCGCGCAGGAGGCGGCGAACAGCTACGACAACGAGGGGCGAAAGGAGGGCATCCGGCAATTTATCGACGACAAGAGCTACAAGCCGGGCCTGGGCGCCTATGATAAGACCAAGACGCGCGGCTGAGGAGCGAGACGATGTCGATCGATGCCCCGGCACCGTCCCTTACTCCGTCGCCGTCGATCGCCCGGCTGCTGCGCCCGCGGTCGGTGGCGATCGTCGGTGCGTCGGACAAGCCGGGCGCACTCGGCGCGGCGGTGCTCGCCAACCTCGATCGCCATCGCTTCGACGGCGCGATCCACCTCATCAACCCGCGCCGGGAGGAAATCGGCGGACGGCGCTGCCTGCCGTCGATCGCGGCGCTGCCCGAAGGCGTCGACGTCGCGGTGCTGGCGATCCCGCGCGCCGGCGTGCTCGATGCGGTGCGCGAACTGGCGGCGCGCGGCGTCGGCGCGGCGGTGATCTTCTCCGCCGGCTTCGCCGAGGGCGGCGCGGCGGGACTCGCCGAGCAGGCGGAGATCGGCCGCATCGCCCGCGAGGCGGGGATGGTGGTCGAGGGGCCGAACTGCCTCGGCATGGTCAATCATCCCGACGGCGTGCCGCTGACCTTCGTCGAGACGGTGGCGACCCCGCCCGCGCCGGGACAGGCGGGGATCGGCGTCGTCTCGCAATCGGGCGCGATGGCGGCGGTGCTCGGCACCGTCTTCGCGTCGCGCGGGCTCGGCCTGACCTTCTCGGTGTCGACCGGCAATGAGGCGGCGAGCGGTGTCGAGGATTATGTCGACTATCTGGTCGACGAACCCGGCACGCGCGTGATCGCGATGATCGTCGAGCAGTTCCGCGCGCCGAAACGCTTCCTCGCCGCGGCACGCGCGGCGCGGGCGGCGGGCAAGACGATCGTGCTGCTCCATCCCGGTACGTCGAGCGCCGCGCGCGAGAGCGCGGCGACGCATACCGGTGCGATGGCGGGCGATCATGCGGTGATGCGGCTGCTCGTCCGCCAGGCGGGCGTCGTCCTCGCCGAGACGCTGGAGGAATTGAGCGACGTCGCCGAGATCGCGCTGCGCTGTCCGCGCCTGCCGGCGGGCGGCACCGCGGTGCTGGGTGAATCGGGGGCGTTCAAGGCGCTGATGCTTGACCTTGCCGAAGCGCTCGACCTGCCGCTCGCCGCGCTCGGCGACGATACGGCGCCGGCGTTGCGCGCGGCGCTGCCCGAGTTCGTCGGAGTGAGCAATCCGCTCGACCTGACCGCGCAGGGGCTGGTCGATCCCGATCTCTATACCCGCACGCTCGCCGCGCTGTTCGCCGACGACCGCGTCGATACGATCCTGATCGGGCTGATCCAGACCGATCCGGTGACGATGGCGATCAAGCTGCCGCCGATCCTCGCCGCGCTCGGCGAGGGCGCCGACAAGCCGGTGATCTATGCCGGGCTCGACGAGGGCGCGCCGATCGGGGAGGAGGCCGTCACCGCCTTGCGCGCACGCGGCGTGCCGTGCTTCCCGTCGAGCGAGCGCGCGCTGCGGGCGATCGCCCGGCTGGTCGATGCCACCGCCCCGGCGGCGCGCGTGCCCGCGGCGGCGCCGCCGCTCGCGCTGCCCGAGGCGGGCGGCGTCATCCCCGAACATGCCGCCAAGGCGCTGCTCGCCCCCTGCGGCTTCACCTTTCCGGCCTCGCGCCTGGCGACGAGCCGCGATGCCGCCTGCGCCGCGGCGGAGGCGCTCGGCTATCCCGTCGTGCTCAAGGCGCAATCGGCGGCGCTCAGCCACAAGAGCGATGCCGGTGGCGTCATCCTCCATCTCACCGATGGCGCGGCGGTCGCCGCCGGCTGGGACCGGATGATCGCCGATGTCGCGCGCCACCTGCCCGGCGTGACGCTCGACGGTATTCTGGTCGAGGCGATGGGCGCGCGCGGCACCGAGATGATCGTCGGTGCGCGCAACGATCCCGATTGGGGGCCCGTCATCCTCGCCGGCTTCGGCGGTGTGCAGACGGAGGTGCTCAAGGACGTGCAGCTGTTCGCGCCGACGATGACGCACGCGCAGGTTGTCGCCGGACTGCGCCGGCTGCAGGCCGCCGCGCTGCTCGACGGCTGGCGCGGCGCGCCGGCGCTCGACGTCGCGGCGCTCGCCGATCTGGTGCTAAGGCTCGCCGACGTGATGGTGGCGCATCCGCGCATCCGGGAGGTCGATCTCAATCCGGTGATCCTCCACCCGGCCGGCGCCGGCCCCAGTGTCGTGGCGCTCGACGCCTTGATGGCGGTGGAGCCCAGCTAACAGGAGACAGCGCGGTGACGGCGACGGGCAGTGGCGGGGTCGATCCCCGCCAGAGGATCGAGACGGGGGCGATGCACTGGCGACAGATGGTCGCGGTCGCCTTGTGCGTGCTGCTCAACGCGCTCGACGGGTTCGACGTGCTGGCGATCAGCTTCGCCGCGCCGGGCATCGCCGCCGAATGGCAGGTCGATCGCGCCGCGCTCGGCGTCGTGCTGTCGATGGAGCTGTTCGGCATGGCGGCGGGATCGGTCCTGCTCGGCCGCGTCGCCGACCGGATCGGAAGGCGGCCGGTGATCCTCGCCTGCCTCGCGATCATGGCGGCGGGGATGGCGCTGGCGCCGCTGGTCGGCGGTATCGTCACGCTGTCGCTGGTCCGGCTCGTCACCGGCCTCGGCATCGGCGGGATGCTCGCCACCACCAATGCGATGGTCGCCGAACAGGCGAATGCGCGCAGCCGTTCGCTCGCGGTGACGATCATGGCGGCGGGCTATCCGCTCGGGGCGATCGTCGGCGGGACGATCGCCTCGGCACTGCTGGCGGGCGGCGGCTGGCGCGACGTCTTCGTCTTCGGCGCGATCGTCAGCGCCGCCTTCCTGCCGCTGGCGTGGTGGCTGCTGCCCGAAACGATCGGCTATCTGGTCGAGCGGCAGCCGCGCGACGCGTTGGCGCGGGTCAATGCGCTGCTCGCGCAACGCGGCGAGCCGGTGCTGGCGACGCTCCCCGACCCGGCGGCGGCCCAGGCGCGCGGCGGCTGGCGGGCGCTGTTCGGGCCGGGGCTGGCGGGCACGACGCTGCTGCTGACGCTCGCCTATCTCGCGCACATCATGACCTTCTACTTCACGCTCAAGTGGATCCCGAAGATCGTCGTCGATCTGGGCCATCCGGCGGCGGTGGCGGGCGGCGTGCTGGTCTGGGCGAATGTCGGCGGGCTGACCGGCGCGGTGCTGCTCGGCCTGCTGTCGAAGCGCTGGCCGGTGCGGCCGCTGGTGCTGGCGGCGCTGGTCGGTGCGGTCGCGAGCGTCATCGTCTTCGGCCGGGCGGCGGGCGATCTCGGCACGCTCAAACAGGCGGCGGCGCTGGTCGGCGTCTTCACCAATGCGGCGGTGGTCGGCCTCTATGCGCTGGTCGCGGACTCCTTCCCGGTCGCCGCGCGCGGCAGCGGCACCGGCTTCGTCATCGGCGTCGGACGCGCCGGGGCCGCGCTCGGGCCGATCGTCGCCGGATTGCTGTTCGCCGCGGGCGGCGATCTCGCGCTGGTCGCCGACTGTATGGCGGGGGGATCGGCGATCGCCGCACTGGCCTTGCTCGCGCTGCCGCGGCGGCGCGCGGCGTAGCGCGCTTGTCGGCGCGGGGAGGAGTCGTCATGCCGGTGCGATGCCCCAGCTCGACCTCGACCGTTACGTCCCCTTCTTCCTGTCGTCGATCGGCAACAAGCTGTCGCGCGGTGCCTCACGCATCTATCTCGCGCGCTTCGGCATCGGCGTGAACGAATGGCGACTGCTCGCCAATCTCAAGGTGCGCGGCACCGCCAGCGCCGGCGCGATCTGCGAGGCGAGCGGCATCGACAAGGCCGCCGCCAGCCGGGCCACGGGCCGCCTGCAGGCGCTCGGCCTCGTCCAGGCCGTGCCCGACCGCGCCGACGCCCGCAGCCGCGCGCTGTCGCTGACCCCGGCGGGGGAGGCGATGCACGACGCCATCATCCGCATCGCACTCGACCGCGAGCGGGCGCTGCTCGCCGGGCTCGATGCCGCGGAGCGCGACCAGCTGATCGCGCTGCTCGGCAAATTATACGCCAACGTCGATCGTCTCGATCGGGATAGTTGACATCGCAACTATATCGGCAGACGATCGCTGGGCTTCCGCCAGAGGAGCGGACAATGGAGAGCGTGATGTTTCTGCAAGACCGCTGGTATGTCGCCGCCTGGGATCATGAGGTCGACCGTCAGCCGATGGCGCGGGTGATCTGCGGCGAGCCGGTGGTGCTGTACCGCAAATTCGACCGGTCGATCGCCGCGCTGCACGATGCCTGCCCGCACCGCATGCTGCCGCTGTCGATGGGCCTCAAGGAAGGCGACAATCTGCGCTGCCGCTATCACGGCATGCTGTTCGATCCCGACGGCGCGGTGCTCGAAATGCCGATCAAGGGCGAACGCCCCAATCAGGCGCTGTGCGTGCGCCGCTATCCGGTGGTCGAGCGGCATCGCCTGATCTGGGTGTGGATCGGCGATCCGGCGCGCGCCGACGACACGCTGGTGCCCGACTTCTGGCCCTGTTCGCACCCCGACTGGACGTTCGACGGCGGCTATTATCCGATCGCCTGCGATTACCGGCTGGTGATCGACAATCTGATGGACCTGACGCACGAGACCTACACGCATCAGGGATCGATCGGCCAGCCCGAGCTGATGGAGGCGGCGATCGAGACCGAGGTGCGCGGGGAAGAGGTGTTCGTCACCCGCTGGATGCCCGGGGTCAATGCGCCGCCCTTCTGGCGCGACGCGCTCAAGCAGGACGGCCCGGTCGACCGCTGGCAGATCTGCCGCTTCATCGCGCCCTCGTCGATCCTGATCGACGTCGGCGTCGCGCCGGTCGGGGCGGGGGCGACGATCGAGGATCACGACCAGGGCGTGCGCGGCATGGTGATCGACGCGCTGACTCCCGAGAGCGAGACGACCACGCATTATTTCTGGGGCATGGCGCGCAATTTCGACATTCGCGATCAGGGCTTCACCGAACGGTTCAAGGCGCAGCAGGGCCGCGTCTTCGCCGAGGATGTCGAGGTGCTCGAGGCGCAGCAGCGCTCGATCGAGCGCAATCCGGGGATGAAGCTGCGCGGCTTCTCGATCGATGCCGGCGGCGTCCGCTCGCGTCAGGTGCTGGCACGGCTGATCCGCGCGCAGCAGGAGGAGGCGCAACCGGTGCCGCCGACGCCCGAGCCCGTGCCGTCGCCCGCCCACTTCTGATCTGCCGCCCCGGCGGCTGCCGCGAGGCCGCCGGGACCAGGCAGGATGGCGCGGCACGGGCTTGACCCCGGCGGCGGCAGGGCGGATCACGGTGGCATGAGCGATAGCGTCAACGTCAATACCGCCACCGCCGAGCAGCTCGATGCGGTGCCGGGCCTGCACGGCCATGGCTTCGAAATCGTCCGCTATCGCGGCGAGCGCGGGCGGTTCACCGATCTGCGGCAGCTCGAGGAGGTGCCGGGGCTCGCCGGCAAGATCGACGACAGTCGCGCCGCGCTGACCGTCGCCGATTAGGCGGGCGGGGCGATCGCGCGGAAGGTGGCGATGAGCAGGCGGTCGTCGACCGGTTTGTGCAGCACGCGCATCGACGTCGCCCGCGGCCGGAACGCGCGCGGTTCGCCGGTGACGAAGAGCACCGGTATCTCGCCCGCCTGCGCGGTGATCCGGTCGACCGCGGCGGGGCCGGTGCCGGCGGCGAGCGTGACGTCGGCGATGATCACCGCGGGTCGACGGGCAAGCGCCTGCGCCACCGCATCCTCCTCGCAATCGGCCATGTCGATCGTCACCGCGCCGGCGCTCTCGACCAGCTGGGCGATATGATCGGCGATAAACCAATCATCCTCGATGATGAGCACATGACACATGGTCCTGTCTCAATGATCGCGGGGGGCGATATGTTCGGTAGCGTACCGATTTGTCAGCAACTGTGACACATCGGCCGCAGCGCCGGCCGTGCGGCTAGACCGCCGCCTCGATCTCGAAGCGGACGCCGGTCGGCGGGTAATGGATCGCCGCGCCGCCGCGGACATGCCGGCGCAGCACGCGTTCGATCATCCGCGTGCCGAAGCCGGTGCGGCTCGGCGGCGTCACCGGCGGCCCGTCATGTTCCGCCCAGCAGAAGAACAGCCGCCGCTCGCCGTCTTCGTGACGGATCGACCATTCGATCGCGACGCGCCCCTCGGGCACCGACAGCGCGCCATATTTGATCGCATTGGTGGCAAGCTCGTGCAGCGCCATCGCCAGCGCCAGCGTGATCTCCGGCGTCAGCCGCACCGACGGGCCATGCGCCGCGAAGCGTGCACCGTCACGGTCCTTGAACGGCAGCAGCGCGCGATCGACGATGTCGCCGATCGATGCGCCCTCGACCTCGTCCTGGATCAGCAGCTCCTGCGCGGCGCCGAGGCTGGCGATCCGGCCGGTCACCGCCGCTGCGGCATCCTCCAGCGACACGGCGTCGCGCAGCGTCTGGCTGACCACCGCATTGACGGTGGCGAGCGTGTTCTTGACGCGATGGGTCAGCTCGCGCGCGAGCACGGCGCGATGCTCCTCGGCGAATTTGCGCGTCGAGATATCGGTCGAGAAACCGGTCATCGCCAGCGGCGTGCCGTCGGCGCGATGCTGCAGGTCGCCCTGGATCGACACCCAGCGCTGATCGCCCGCCGCGGTGAGGATGCGATATTCGATGTGATAGGGTTCGCCATGCGTGATCGTCCGCTCGACTGCGGCGCGCATCATCGGCAGATCGTCGGGATGGATGGCGGCGAGCAATTGTTCGTAGGTGAAGGGCTCACCGAGCGGCCGGCCGAAGATGCGCTTGCATCCCGACGAGGCGGTCAGCACCATCTCGGGCAGGTCGAGCGTCCAGGTGCCGAGCCCGCCCGCCTTGAGCGCGAGCCGCAGCCGCGCATTATGCGCGGCGAGATCGGCGTCCCGCTGCGCCACCTCGGCAGCGAGCGCCTCGCGGTCCTGTTCGAGCATCAGCACGCGATGCCGCTCGACGGTGACGTCGATCTGCGTCGCGACATAATAGCGCAGCGAGCCGTCGTCGCAGAAGACCGGGGCGACCATCAGCCGGTTCCAGAACGGCGTCCCGTCACGGCGATGGTTGAGCAGGTCGAGCTCGATCGGCACGCGCTGCGCGATCGCTTCGCGCAGGCGGACGATGTCATCGGCGTCGGTCAGCGGCCCCTGCATGAAGCGGCAGTTGCGGCCGAGGATCTCCTCCGCCGGAAACCCGGTCAGCCGCTCGAATGCCGGATTGACGTAGATGAGCGGGCAATCGGGCAAGGTCGGATCGCTGACCACCATCGCCACCGGCGTCATGGCGAAGCCGACCTGCATCGGATCGCAGGCGTCCAGCCCGCGCGCATAGGCGTCGATCGCCGCCTGCACGGCAGGCGTCGGCTGATACGGCTGGATCGGGGCAAGGGGAAGCGGTTGACGGTCCAAAACGAGAACGTTCTAGCCTGGGATTACCTTGGCCGCAAACGCCGGCATCATGCCTTTGCCGCCTTGATCTCGGTATGACGGGCGGCGCGGTCCGCCATCGCCAGCCATGCCGCCTCCGACCGGCGCAGCCGGGCGATGACGTTGGGCAGACTAGTGGCCGACGCCTGTTCGGCGCAGATCGTCGCCTGGTCGCGGTAATAGCTTTCCATCTTTATCCCCCGTGGCTGCCGATCCCGGTCGGCCCTTCGATCACCTGACGTACCTTGGTCGCCAGTTCGCTGCGCTTGTACGGCTTCTGGATTAGCTCGAATTCGGCACCGCGCGCGTCGACGCGCTCGATCGAGGATTCGGCATAGCCGGTGGTGAGCAGCACGCGCATCTTCGGCCGCCGCCGCTTGATCTCGCGCGCCAGCATCACGCCGTTCATCCCGCCCGGCATGATCAGATCGCTGAACAGCAGGTCGATATGGCCGGCCCCGTCGAGCAGGGCCAGCGCCTCATTGGCATTTTCCGCGCGCAGCACGGTATAGCCGAATTCGGAGAGCACGGTTTCGGCATAGTCGCCGACATCGACCTGATCCTCGACGACGAGCACCGTCTCGCTGCCGCGCTTGTCGGCGAGCGAGCGCGACGCCGGCGCGGTGATCGGGTCGGCCTTGCCATATTCGCACGGGAACAACATCCGCACCGTGGTGCCGTGGCCCTCCTCCGAATAGAGGCGCAGCGAGCCGCCCGACTGCTTCATGAAGCCATAGACCATCGACAGGCCGAGCCCGGTGCCCTTGCCCTGATCCTTGGTGGTGAAGAAGGGTTCGGTGACGCGCTTGAGCACCTCGGGCGACATGCCGGTACCCTCGTCGGTGATCGTCACCGCGACGTAATTGCCGCTTTCGAGCTCGCCGAACCCCTTGTCGCCCGCTTCGATCGACCGGTTGCGCACCTCGATGGTGATCGTGCCGCCATCGGGCATCGCGTCGCGGGCGTTGAGCAGGATGTTGATGATCGCCAGTTCGGCCTGGGTCGGGTCGATCCGTGCGTTGCAGGTGGTTTCCTGATGCTGGATGCGGACCTTGACCAGCCCGCCCGCGGTACGCTCGATCAGCGGCTGGAGCTCGTCGATCAGGTCGACGAGATTGACGACGCGACCCTGCAGTTTCTGCCGGCGCGAGAAGGCGAGCAACTGCTGCGTCAGCGTCGCGCCGCGCTCCGCCGCCTGCATCACCGCGTTGATCGAGCGCGAGGCCTTGGCGCGGTCGAACTCGCCCTCGCCGTCGATCTGGCTGCGCAGCACATCGCTGAACCCCTGGATGACGGTGAGCAGATTGTTGAAATCGTGCGCGACGCCGCCGGTAAGCTGGCCGACCGCCTCCATCTTCTGCGCCTGGCGCAGCCCTTCCTCGGCATCGCGGCGGCGCGTCACGTCGAGCTGCGAGGCGAAGAAATAGATCAGCTTGTTGTCGGCATCGAACACTGGCGAGATGAACAGCGCGTTCCAGAAGGCGGCGCCGTTCTTCTTGTAATTGAGCAGCTCGACCGAGGTTTCCTGCCGCCGCTCGATCGCCCGGCGGATCTCGGCGACCGTCTCGCGATCGGTGTCCGGCCCTTGCAGCAACCGGCAGTTGGTGCCGACCAGCTCGTGCCACTCATACCCCGTCATGTTGATAAAGGCGGGATTGGCGAAGACGATCGGATTGTCCGGCTGATTGGGATCGGTGACGATCATCGGCATCCGCGTCGTCTTGACCGCGGCGAAGAAGATGCTGTTGCTGTCGTCGCCCATGTCGTGATTGGCGGCGCCCGAAAGGTGGGGCGGCGGGCCGCCGGGGGGCGTTTCGGTCGTTTCGTCTACCATGAGCGTCCGGGACAAGAGGGAGGGCATGCTCCGAAGTGCCGGCCACCGGGCCGAAACAACCGAGATTGACCTTTGTTCCCAATCTATGTGTTTATCGCGCCATCGCCACGGTTGGGCGCGCCAGACTCCGGCGGCATCGCAATGATCGCGGCGAGGCAGGCGGAAAGCTCGGCGATGCGGAACGGCTTGGTCAGGCGCGGGATATCGGCATCGACGCCGTCTTCCTCGGCATAGCCCGAGACGATCAGCACCGGCAGGCCGGGGCGGCTCGATCGCAGCCGCCGCGCCAGTTCGGTGCCGCTCATCCCCGGCATCAGATGGTCGGTGACGAGGATGTCGGGGGCGAGGCCGCCGTCGAGCAGGCGCAGCGCCTCTTCCGCCGACCCCGCCTCGACCACCTCATATTGCATGTCGGTGAGCATGTCGGCGGTGCTGAGCCGGACGAGTTCCTCATCGTCGACGAGCAAAGCGGTGCCGATGCGGCGCGGCGCGGCGAGCGGTTCGGCGTTCGCCGCGTCGTCCCGGATGGCGGCGGCGCTGATCGGCAGCCACAGGTTCATCGTCGTGCCATGACCCGGCGCGCTCGCGATCGTCAGCCCGCCGCCGAGCTGCGCGGCGAGGCCGTGGACCATCGACAGGCCGAGACCGGTGCCCTTGCCGATCCCCTTGGTCGAGAAGAACGGCTCGATTGCGCGGCGCTGCGTCTCCTCGTCCATGCCGACACCGGTATCGCGCACGCTGAGCCGGACGTACTCGCCGGCGGCAAGGCCGTGGCCGTTGCGCGATTCGACGCTCTCGGCGCGTGCGGCGATGGTCAGCTCGCCGCCGCCCGGCATCGCGTCGCGCGCGTTGACCGCGAGATTGAGCAGCGCCATTTCGAGCTGGTTGAGATCAGCCCGCGCCGGCGGCAGGTCGACGAGGTCGACGCGCACGTCGATCATCGGCCCGAGCGTCGCGCCGATCAGCCCGGCCATGTTTTGCACGATGCGGACGACGTCGACCGCGGTGGGTTGCAGCGGCTGGCGGCGTGCGAAGGCGAGCAGGCGCTGCACCAGCGTCTTGGCGCGCTCGGCGGATTGCAGCGCGCCCTCGATCAGCCGCCGCTCGCGGGCCGAGCCGATGCCCTTGCGCACCAGCATGTCGAGCGAACCGATGATCGGCGTGAGCAAATTGTTGAAATCATGCGCGACACCGCCGGTGAGGCTGCCCATCGCCTCCATCTTCTGGCTCTGGCGCAGCGCCTCGCGCGCTTCCTCCAGATCCGCCTCGCGCGCCTTGGTGACGCTGAGATCGCGACCGACCGCGACGAAATGGACGCCGTCCTCCTCGGGCGCGACGGTCCATTCGATGTCCTTCCAGCCGCCGTCGCGCGTCGCGATGCGGTTCTCGAACCGGGTCGGCCGCCGTGTCTCCGCCATCCGCGCGATCGCCGCCAGCGTCTGCGGCCCGTCTTCCGGGTGGATGAAGCTCGCATAGCCGCGGGTGAGCAGATCCGCCTCGCTCCAGCCGAGCACGCGCGACCAGGCCGGGCTGACCGCGGACATCATCCCGGCGTAATCGGCGCGCGCCAGCATGTCCTGCGACAGGTTCCACAGCCGGTCCCGCTCTGCCGAGCGGACGGCGATCTGCTCCTCGAGCGTCTCATTGAGGCGGCGCAGGCCATCGGCGGCGCGGGCGCGCTCGACCGCGGTCTTGACCCGCTCGGCGACCTCCTGGACGAGGCTCTCCTCCGCCTCCGTCCAGACGCGCGGCGTCGCCGACTGGACCGCGAGCAGGCCGACGCCTGCTTCCTCCTCGAACAGGATGACGTCGATGAACGCGCCGACCTCGCGCTGGGTGAGGCCGTCGCGCGCCTCCTGATTGAGCCGGGGATCGGCGCCGACGTCGCGGACCACGACCGGGGTGCCGAGCCGATAGGCGCCGAGCAGATCGGGACCGAAGGCGTCGAGCGAATGCGTGCCGACGATCGAGCCGACGCCGCGGGCGAAGTCGCACGTCACCGTCATCTGCCCGCCGGCGATCTCCGCATAGAAGACGCGGCTGGCGTCGAGCCGTTCGCCGAGCCGTTCGGCAGCGAGGTCCATGATCGCATCGGCATGGTCGAGCGGGCGCAGCGCATCCGCCAGCGACAGCAGGAAGGCGGTGCGGCGCTCGCTGGCGACGCGGCGCGTCGTCTCGGCCAGCACGCAGATGACGCCGCCGGGCCTGCCGCTCTCGTCGAGCACCGGCGAATAATCGAGGTCCATCCAGACCTGCTCGGGCCGGCCGTGGCGGTGGAGCGTCAGCTCCTGGTCATGATAATGGAGCGTGCCGCCGGCGAGGCCGACGGTCATGACGTGATCGTTGAACTCGGCGACCTCGGGCCAGCCGAGCCGCACCTCGCTGCCGAGCAGATCGGGATGACGGCCGCCGGCGAAGACCGAATAGCCGTCATTGTACAGCATCACCCCCGCCGGGCCCCACAGCAGCACGATCGGCACCGGCGAGCGCAGCAGGATCGCGACCGTGGTGCGCAGGCTCGCCGGCCAATAGTCGATCGGTCCCAGCGCCGTCGCCGACCAGTCGCGCTCACGGATCAGCTCTCCGCACGCGCCGCCGCCGTTGAGGAAGTCGAAGGTGGCGACAGGACGGATGGAGAGAGCGGAATGGGCCGGCATGAGGGCAGCGTGATCCTGCAGACGGGGGCGTGCCGCACGATCATCCACGCCGCGCCCACGCCAGAGACGCGTCGTTGTAGACGCACGGCGGCACGACGAAAAGCCTGATTACCCGCGATTTGCGGGACATAATCCGCAGCCCGTCGCGTCCCGTTCAGCAATTTGGCAAGAAAGAGGGAATATGTCCGGTTTCGATCTTTGCCGACGACGCGACTAATATAAAGCATGGCCGTTATGGACGGGCCAATAGGAGTGGGATGCGATGACGGGCAGGGCGGGGCGGCGCGACGGGTCTCTTTGGTGCGCCGCCGCATCCATGGCGGCGCCGCGCCGATGACGCCGGCGCCCCTCAACAGCGCGGCGCATGTCATCCAGCTCGCGCTGACGCCGATCTTCCTGCTCACCGCCGTCGGTTCGCTGCTCAACGTGTTTTCGACGCGGCTCGCGCGCGTGCTCGATCGCGTCCATGCGCTGAAGGCGGCGGGTCATGGCACGCGCTATGAGCTGGATCGGCTGCGGCTGCGGTCGAAGGTGCTCGACGCGGCGGTGCTGAGCGCGGCGGCGGCCGGCGGGCTGACCTGCTGCGCGGCGGCGACGATCTTCTTCGGCGTGCTGCGCGATACCGGCACCGCCACCGTGTTGTTCGGGCTGTTCGGCGCCGCGCTGGTCGCCGCGATCGTCGCGCTCGCCTGTTTCGCGACCGAGGTCTTTCTGTCGGGCCGGGCGATCCGCGAACATCTCGACGAGGCGGAGATGCCCGGACAGGGTGGGGCATGACGCAGGAGGAATTCGAGGTCCGCGGGACGCATGACGAGGCGGTCGAGCATCACGCCCGCCACGAACCGCTCGCGCAGAAGATCGCGCTGTTCTCGGCGATCCTCGCGACGCTCGGCGCGATCGTCAGCTTCCTCGGCGGGCACGAGCAGAACGATGCGCTCTATTACAAGAACGAGGCGGTGCTGATGAAGGCGCGCGCCTCGGATGCCTGGGCCTATTATCAGGCGGAGGATCTCAAGCGTCACCTCGCCGAGACCAGCGCCGCGCTCGCCCCCGCGTCGACGCACGATTATGCCGCGGACGCGGCGCGGTACGCCAAACGCGGGCAGGCGCTGCGCGCGACCGCGGAGGGCTATGACCGCCGCTCCGAAGAGGCGGATGCCGAGGCGCGGCGGGCGCTGCGGCCGCATACCAAGCTCGCGATCGCGATGACCTTCCTCCAGATCGGCATCGCGCTCGCCTCGATCAGCGCGCTGACCCGGCGGCGCTGGCTGCTCGCCGGCGCGTCGGCGTTCGCACTGATCGGCGTCGCGCTCAGCATCGCCGCCTGGTTCTGACCGGCGATGACATTCCCAAGGACCGATATGTTGGACGGCAAGCCTTTCGCATGAGCACCCTCGATCTCGCCCTGCCCGATCACACCATCGAGGCGCCGATTACGCCCGCGCCGGCGCTGCGCCCCGACGAACCCTATGCGCGCGACGAACTGCTCCACGAGCTGTTCGACGCGACCTGCCGGACCAGCGGCGGCGCCTGCGCATTGCACCTGCTCGGCGCGAGCGAGGAATATGGCCGCAGCACGCGCTGGACCTACGACACGCTCGCCCGGCGCAGCATCGCGCTGGCGCAGCGGCTGCGCGCGATGGGGATCGGCCGCGGCGACCGCGTCGTGCTGTGCCTGCCGCGCGGGCTCGATCAATATATGGCGATCCTCGGCGTGCTGCGCGCCGGTGCCGCCTATGTGCCGGTCGACTGGGGCTATCCGCAGGACCGGATCGACTACATCGTCGAGGACAGCGGCGCCGCGCTGACGCTGACCATGATCGCACGGGCCGACGCCTTCGGCGGCGCGACACTGGCGATCGATGCCGAACTGGGCGAGCTCGCCGCCGAGCCGATCGTGCCGCTGGGGCGCGAGCAGACCGGCGCCGAGCCCGACGACCTCGCCTATATCATCTATACCTCGGGAACGACCGGCCGGCCCAAGGGGGTGATGATCACCCATGCCAATGCCTGCCATCTCGTCCGTTCGGAAAGCGCGATCCTCGCACTAGACCCCGATGACGTGGTGTTCGGCGGGTTCAGCCTCGCCTTCGACATGTCGGTCGAGACGATGTGGAGCGCCTTCTTCGTCGGCGCGCGGCTGCTCGTCGCCACCGAGGCGCTGGCGAGCAGCGGCCCCGATGTCGCGATCGCGCTCGCCGAGGCGCAGGCGACGGTCTGGCACGTCGTGCCGTCGCTGATCGCGCTGGTCGAGCATCCGGTGCCGACGCTGCGGCTGATCAACATGGGCGGCGAGGCCTGCCCGCCCGATCTGCCGCGGCGTCTGGCCCGGCCGGGGCTGCGGCTGCTCAACACCTATGGCCCGACCGAAACCTCGGTCACTGCGACCTGGACCGAGGTGCAGCCGGGCCAGCGCATCACCATCGGCAAGCCGCTGCCCGGCTATACCGCCTGGATCGTCGACGCGGCGTTGCAGCCGGTGCCGGCGGGGCAGGAGGGCGAGCTGGTGATCGGCGGCCCCGGCGTCGGCGTCGGCTACGTCAACCGGCCGGACCTCACCGCCGAGAAGTTCACGATGACGCCGTTCGACGGCGTGTCGGGGGCGCCGGAGCGCATCTATCGCTCGGGCGATCTGGTGCGGCTCGATGCGGCGGGCGACATCGATTTCGTCGGGCGGATCGACACGCAGGTCAAGATCCGCGGCTTCCGCGTCGAGCTCGCCGAGATCGAGGCGGTGATCGGCGAATGGCCCGGCGTCGCGCAGGCGGTGGTGCATCTGTTCAAGGACGACGACGGCGCCGAATTCCTCGCCGCCTTCCTCGTCGCGCGCGGCGGCGAGGCGATCGACATCGCCGGGCTGCGCGCGCTCGTCGCGGAGCGATTGCCCAATTACATGCGGCCCGCCGCTTATCAGATCCTCGCCGCGCTGCCGACGCTGCCCGCCTCGGGCAAGGTCGACCGCAAGGCGCTGGTCAAGCCGGAGGTCACCGTCACCACCGGCCGCGCGCTGGTCGCGCCGGCGACGCCGATGGAGGAAATGCTTCACCGCGTCTGGACCGAGGCGTTCGCGCCGCAGCCGGTCTCGGTGCTCGATGATCTGTTCGAGGATCTCGGCGGCCATTCGCTGAAGGCGGCGCGGCTGGTCTCCGCCGCGCGCAAGGTGCCGGGGCTGCAGGGGCTGTCGCTCGAGGACGTCTATGCCGCGCCGACGATCCGCGCCCTGGCGCAGCGCATCGGCGGCACCGCACCGGTCGCGGTGCAGGCGGCGGACAGCTTCCATCATATCGCGCCGTGGAAGCGCTGGCTGTGCGTCGCGGCGCAGACGGTGGCGCTGCTGCCGATCTACACGCTCGCCGGGCTGCAATGGTTCTCGCCCTATATCGCCTACACCCATCTCGCCGGCCGGCTCGACCGGATCAGCGCGCTGATCCTCTCCGGCCTGTTCTTCACGATCGTGCCGATCGCGTCGATGTTCCTGTCGATCGCGCTCAAATGGCTGATCGTCGGGCGCTTCAAGGCGGGGGATTATCCCCTGTGGGGCGGCTATTATTTCCGCTGGTGGCTGATCCGGCGGATCATCGGCGTCACCGCGACGCCCTATCTGGCGGGCACGCCGATGATCCGCGGCTATTACCGGCTGCTCGGCGCGAAGATCGGCGCGCGTGTCCATATCGGCACCGGGGTGATCGACACCGCCGACCTGCTCGAGGTCGGCGACGATGCGATCATCAGCGATCAGGCGGTGCTCGCCACCAGCTCGGTCGAGCGCGGGCTGCTGCGGCTCGGGCGGGTGACGCTGGCGCCGGGCGCCTTCGTCGGCTCGCAGGCGGTGGTCGGCCGCAACGCGACCGTCGGAGAGGATGCGGTGCTCGACGATATGTCGGCGTTGCAGGCCGATACCGTCATCCCTGCGCGCCAGCGCTGGACCGGATCGCCCGCCGCGCATGCCGGCGACGCCCTGCCGCGGCCACCGCGGGTGGGGCGCGAGCCGGTCGGGCCGTTGCTCGGGCTGCTGGTCGGCGCCTTCCTGCTGCCGATCATCGCCATCCTGCCGATCGCGCCGGGCCTGATCGCGCTGATAGAGCTCGACTGGGCGACGACCGGCTATACCTATATGCTCGTCTCGCCATTCCTCGCGACCACCTATGTCGTGATGATGTGCGTGCTGACCGTCGCCGCCAAGCGGCTGATCCTCGGCAAGGTCGCGCCGGCGACCTACCGGCTCGATAGCTGGTTCTACGTCCGCTACTGGCTGGTCAAGCAGATCAACGACCTTGCGTTGCGGCTGCTCCATCCGATCTTCGCGACGCTCTACGTCATTCCCTGGTATCGCGCGCTCGGCGTCAAGGTCGGGCGGCGCGCGGAGATTTCGACCGCGAGCGCGATCGTCCCCGATCTCGTCGAGATCGGCGCGGAAAGCTTCATCGCCGATTCCGTCATCTTCGGCGCGGCGCGGATCGGCCATGGCACGATCGAGCTGGCGCATACCCGCATCGGCCGGCGCAGCTTCATCGGCAATTCGGCGCTGCTGCCGAGTGGCGCGCAGATCGGCGACGAGGTGCTGATCGGCGTCCTCTCCAAACCGCCCGAGGACCCCGCGCAGGCGACCGAGAGCGGCAGCACCTGGTTCGGTTCGCCGGCGATCAAGCTGCCGGTGCGGCAGGTCGCGACGATGTTCGACGAGGGCGCGCGCTTCAATCCGTCGCGCGGGCTGATCGCCACCCGCCTGTCGATCGAGGCGGTGCGCACGACTTTGTCGCTGACCGCCTTTCTCGTCTTCTTCAGCCTGTTGCTGTCGGTGGTCGGCGACCTCGACGATCTCGAACGCGGCGGGCTGGTGATCGGGCTGGCCTTCCCCTTCCTCTACGTCGGCTTCTGTCTGGCCTGCGGGGCGTTCGTGCTGGCACTCAAATGGCTGGTGGTCGGCCGCTACAAGGCGACGACCGCGCCGCTGTGGAGCACCTTCGTCTGGCGCACCGAACTCGTCACCGCGACCTATGAGAATCTCGCCGTCGCCAATCTGCTCGAGCCGTTGCGCGGGACGCCGTGGATCGGCCTCTACCTGCGGCTGATGGGCGCGAAGGTCGGCAAGCGTTGCTATATCGACACCACCGACCTGACCGAGCACGATCTGGTGACGATCGGCGACGATGTCGCGCTCAACGATTTCGCCGGGCTCCAGACGCATCTGTTCGAGGATCGGGTGATGAAGGTCGGCCCGATCCGCGTCGGTGACCGCGCGACGATCGGCTCGCTCGCGATCGTGCTCTACGATGCCGAGGTCGGCGCCGATGCCCAATTGGGCGACCTGTCGGTGGTGATGAAGGGCGAGACCCTGCCCGACGGCACCAATTGGGAGGGCAGCCCCGCCCGGATCGCGACCGGCGCATGATGCCGCTCTGGCACGACGGGCCGCTCGCGGCGCTCCACTGGGACGGGCAGGCGCCGGTGGCGTGGCGGACGCACGCGACGGCCGGCGAGCGGGCGGGCCGGATGCAGGCGCTGGTCGCGCGTCTTGCCGGGTGCGCGGCGGAGGACGTGCGGCTGGCGCGGACCGCCGCGGGCGCGCCGCGGGTCACCAGTCCCGGCGGCTGGCACGTCAGCCTGTCGCATCGCGGCGAGGTCTGCCTGATCGGCGCGGCGTTGCAGCCGATCGCGGTCGATCACGAGCCGGTCGACGCCACGCCGCCGCTGTGGGACATGCTCACCGACGAGGAGGCGGCGGAGTTGCGCGCGGTGCCGCCCGCGGCGCAATCGCGCGCCTGGCTGCGCCGCTGGACGATCAAGGAGGCGCACGCCAAGCTGATCGGCACGCCGCGCCGCATCGCGCCCGAGGCGATCCGCACCCGCCTGCACGACGCAAGCCGCGCGACCGCGCGGTTCGAGGGCATCTCGCGCTGCTGGACGCGCGACGACGGCGGCGCGATCGAGACGATCGCTCTATGGGCGGCGGCATGAGCCGGGTCGCGGTACGGCGCTATACGGCGGCGGATCGTGCGGCGGTCCTCGCGATCTTCGACAGCAATCTGCCCGAATATTTCGGTGCCGGCGACCGCGCCTGGCTCGAGGAGACGCTCGACGAACCCGACGGGCCCGCGTTCGTCGTCACCGTCGACGGCGATCCCGCGGCCTTCGGGGGCTATGAGCTGTGGGACCATTATAACAAGGCGTTGCTCTATTGGGGCATGGCAGGGCGGGCATGGCATGGCGCCGGGCTCGGGCGGCTGCTGCTGTTCGCGCGGCTGTTCGACATCGCCTGCCACGCCGCGCCGCCGACCCGCTATGTCACGGTCGATACCTCCGATCTGGTGGCACCCTTCTTCCGCCGCCACGGCTTTGCGATCACCCGGGTGTGGCCGGAGGGTTATCGGAGCGGCATGACGATGCACGAGCTGCATTACGACCTCGCCGCGACGACACCGGCCGCGCTCGCCGAGGAACGCGATGCGGCGCTGGCTGCGGCGGAGGCGGCGGTGGCGCGCCGCTGATCGCGCTCAGTCGCGCTCCTCGTGTGCGAGGTGGAGCGCGACGAGGCGGGCGAGCAGCGTCGCCGGGAAGAGCTGGCCGATCACCGATTCGAGATTGGCGAGGCTGCGCGCGAGCGGCGCGACGGGGACGATGTCGCCGAAGCCGGTGGTGGTGATCGTCGCAAGGCTGAAATAGGTGAAGGCGGCGGTCGAGCTGCTGGCGCCATGCGGTTCGAAACCGCTGCCGGCAAACGCCCCCGGCGCGTGCATCGCAATCGCACTATAGAGAATCGCGAACAATGCCGAGACGTTGAGGTAGAGCAACACCGCGCCGCGGACGCGATGCGCGGTCACCCGCCCGGCGGCGAAGACGTGCGGCGCGACCACGGCGGTGACCGCGGCGTTGAACAGCAGCGCGGCAAAGGCGATCGCCTCATGCTGTTCGGTGGTGCTGAGCGGCAGGGTCGCCGAGATGGCGCGGCTCAGCACCGGCCAGCCGGTCAGCAGCGCGATCGAGACGAGCAGCACGATCCGCCACAGCCGCCGGCGGGTGAGCACGGTGATGCAGATCAGCGCGAAGCCGAGGTGACAGACATCGAGCAGCGTCCGCCCGAACGCCAGGCTCTGTGCGAGCGGGACGACGATGAACAGCGTCAGCCCTTGCAGGACGAGCAAGGCGGACAGGCTGTGATCGACGCGGCGTTCATAGTCGGACAGCGGCGGCGTGATCGGCGGCGTCGGCATCTTCGGCTCGGGCATCGCATCGTCTCCAGCAGCGGGCCGTCCGGTAGAGCGGCGTGGCTGAACCGCGTCTTGCTCAGCCGGCACCGTCGCAAGCCTCCGATTTGCCGGCAAAATGGATTCCAGATTGATCGACATCGCCGCGTTTCTGCGGCACAAGCTGCGACAATGACCCGCACCAGCATCGCCGGACCGGAAGAAGAGGTTGCCGCTCAACAGGTTGCGGCAGATGACGGGGCCATCGACCGCTACCGCTCGATCGTATTTCCCAATGCGATCCGCGAATTACGCAAGCAACATGGCTTCGCCCGCCTGCTCGGCCTGTCGGCGGCGCTGCCCGACATCCCCTATGTCCGGCTGTCCAAGATCGAACGCGGCGAAGTCTTCGCCAAACCGGCGGAATTGCAACGGATCGCCACCGCGCTGCGGGTGCCGGCCGAGGATCTGCTGCTCGACATCGACGCACCCGGCTTCGACGTCGCCGATTGGGCGACCGAATTGCAGGGGTGGACCGAGGAGGAGATCGCCGAGGATCGGTTCGCGGTGCTGCTCGCCGCGGCGATCCGCGCGCGGCGCGACGCCGACCGCTCGCTGTCGATCCCGCAGGTCGAGCGCCAGTTCGGCATCGCCCCGGTGATTCTGTCGCGGCTCGAAAATGGCTATAAGCCACTGTCGCGGTGGAATGCGCAGACGGTGCGGGCGATCTGCGGCCTGCTCGGCGTCGCCGATGCCGCGGCGCTGCGCCGCATGGTCGAAGAGGCGGACGCCGCCGGCCAGTTGCGGGACTGGTTGCCGGTCGCGGCGAGCCGGGCCGCGCGGATCGAGAAGACACGCGCGCGCATCGCACTGCTCCGCACCGAATTGCGCGATGCGCCGCCGCCCGGCCCGCGCGCCAAGGCCGCGCATCCGTTCCGCATCGTCCCGCGCGAGCCGCAGCCGCGCGATGGCGATGCGGCGGTGCTCGCCGCGATCGAGCGCGATGATGTCGCGACGGTGCGACTGGTGCCGGTGTTCGGCGCGCCGCGCGGCGACGGGTTGATCGAGCGGGTCACCGCCGGACGCAGCGTCGAGGCACCGCGTCACGCCGGCGAGAAGGCCTATGGCCTGCGTGTCTGTCGCGCGACACTGGGACCGGCGCTGCCGGCGCATGCGGTCGTCGTCGTCGATCCCGATCGCTTCCCCTCGTCGGGCGGCCTTGCCTGCGTGCGGGAGGCGGACGGGTTGCGGCTGCTCGTCGTCACCTTCGACCGGCAGGGGCGGATGATCGGCTATAGCCTCAACCCCGAGCGCGAGATCGAACTCGACCGGCTCGATCCTGCCGATATCGGCAGCGTCGTCGCGGTGCTGCTCGACTGAGCCGGTCGCCCGCGGTGATGACGCGCCCCCGGTCATCGCGGCTCAATAACTGGAGTTGATCGCGATCGGCATGGTCGGGTCGAACCGCGACAGATGACCCTGCGCACCATAGGTCGAGGTGGCGCGACCGGCGAGCCGCTTCGCCTCGGCGGTGATCGCGCCGATCATCTCGACCGACAGATCGATCTGTCGTTCGAGCGCGGCGGCATTGGCGCCGGAAATCGCCTCCAGCTCGGCGAGCAGCGCGATCAGCCGGTCGCGCGGTTCACCGCTGAGCATCGGCTGCCATTCGTCGGGATTGCGCTGATAGGCGGCGGTCATCTGTTCGAGCTGACCGACCAGCCGGACCTTGGTGGCGGCGATCTCCGGCAGCGAGCGGCCGAACGGTTGGCCCTCGAGCAACTGCGTCTCCTCGCTCATCAGCATGACCAGCGATTCGAGGATGTCGATCAGTCGCGCGATCATGCCGTGGCACCCTGCATGCGGAGAATCTGCGTCATCACCGCGGGCGCGAGGCCGAAGCCACCGCGCGCCGCGATCGCATCGCCCATCTTCTCGGCGAGCACGCCGCGGAACATCTCCTCGCCATGGCCGCCGGTGAACGGGCCGTCGGCGGGCGCGGTGTCCATCATGATGCGGATCATCTGGCCGACGAACACCGCCTCGAACGACTGGGCGGTCGCGGCGGCATCGCCGGCCTTGGCGGTGGAACGCGGCAGCCGCGGAGCGGACGGCGCCATATAGGCGGCGGGTGCGACGGCGGCGGCCGGCGGCGTGGCGGTCATGCTGGACATCATTGGACCTCGATTTCGGCCTGGAGCGCGCCGGCGGTGCGCAATGCCTGCAACACGCTGATCAGATCGCGGGGGGTGACGCCGAAGGCGTTGAGGCCGGCGACCAGCGACACGAGCGACGTGGCATTGTGCAACACGCCGAGCCCGCGCCCGTTGCCGTCGGTCACCCCGATCTGGGTGCGTGGCAGCACCTCGGTCGTGCCGTTGGAAAATGGCCCCGGTTGCGACGCGATCGGGGTTTCGGCGATGCTGATCGTCAAGCCGCCCTGCGCGATCGCCACCGGGCTGATCCGGACATCGGCCCCCATCACCACCGTGCCCGATGCCTCGTTGATCACGACGCGCGCAGGCAGGTCGACCTCGACCGGCAGTTCCTCGACGCCCGCCACCAGATCGATGACGTGGTCCGCCGAGCCGGCGGGCGGAGTCAGTTCGACCGTGCCGGGATCGAGCACGCGCGCGGCACGATCGTAGCGGCGGTTGATCACCTCGGCGACGCGGAAGGCGGTGGTGAAATCCGGGTTCTTCAGCGCGAGCTTGAGTGTGGTCGCCGACCGCAGCGTGAAGGGAACCTCGCGCTCGACGATCGCCCCGCCGGCGATCCGCGCCGCGGTGGTGACGCCGCGGCTGATCGAGGCGGCGGCGCCCTGTGCGCGGAAGCCCGAAACCGACAGCGGCCCTTGCGCGACGGCGTAGATCTCGCCGTCCAGTCCGCGCAGCGAGGTGACGAGCAGCAATCCCCCTTGCAGGCTGCTGGCGTCACCCATCGCGCCGACCTGCACGTCGATCTTGCTGCCGGCGCGGGCGAAGGCGGGCAAGGTCGCGGTGACGGACACTGCGGCGATATTTTGCGTCCGCACCGCGTCGATCCCGACGTGCCGATCGAGGAGGTCGCCGGCACGGTGCGCGAGCTGATCGCCGCCGGCAAGGTGCGTCACTTCGGCCTGTCGGAAGCCGCGCCCGAGGCGATCCGCCGCGCGCATGCAGTGCAGCCGGTGACCGCGCTGCAAAGCGAATATTCCCTGTGGTGGCGCGAACCCGAGGCGGAGATCCTGCCGCTGCTCGACGAACTCGGCATCGGCTTCGTACCCTTCTCGCCGCTCGGCCGCGGCTTCCTGTCGGGGGCGATCGATGCAAGCACGACCTTTGCCGCGGACGATTTCCGCAACCAGCTGCCCCGTTTCTCCGCCGCGGCGCGGCAGGCCAATCAGGCGCTGGTCGACCTGATCGCGACCCTGGCCAAGGAGCGTGATGCGACGCCGGCGCAGGTCGCGCTCGCCTGGCTGCTCGCGCAGCGGCCGTGGATTGTGCCGATCCCGGGCACGACCAAATTGCACCGGCTCGAGGAGAATCTTGCGGCGGTGGACGTGGTGCTCGACGGCGACGCGCTGGCGCGGATCGATGCGGCGCTGGCGGGGATCGCGATCGAGGGGGATCGCTACTCGCCCGCGCAGCAGCAGTTCGTCCGCCGCTGAGCGGAGGCGACGCCTCGCCCCCCGACGTCACGCCGGGTCAGGAACAACCCGGACCGATCTATGTTGCTGTCCGGGATCGGGCCGGCTGACGTCCCGCTGCTAAGGGGGGCGCAGAGTCGGCGATGGTAACGGCGTGGAAGGCGGTCGGGCCGCAGGATCGGGGCACCAGCAACCGGCTGCTCCGGCATATGGCGGCGGCGGACTGGGCGATGCTGGCGCCGCATGCCGAGCGGGTGTCGTTCGCAGTATGGGACGATATCGCCCGCGCCGGCGAGCGGATCGCCAGCGTCTGCTTTCTAGATGAGGGGATCGCCGGCATCCTCGATTCGCTCGACGGCGACCGCCGCTATGCGGTGGCGCTGGTCGGCGCAGAGGGGTTCATCGGCTGGCCGGTGCTGCTCGGCGACGATCGTTCGCCCTATGACGTGACGATGCGCGCCGAACATGGCAGCGCGCTGCGCATCCCCGCCGCGGTGCTAGGCGCGGCGGTCGCGCAAAGCGCGGGGCTACGCAGCCTGTTGCTGCGCTTCGTCCAGACGCTGATGGTGCAGATGGGGCGGACGATCGTCTCGTCGCTGGCGCATCCGATCGAGCGGCGGATGGCGCGCTGGATCCTCCTCTATCACGACCGCGTGCGCGAGGACGATATTTGCATGACGCACGAGGAATTCCGGTTGATGCTCGGCGTCCGGCGCAGCAGCGTCACCGAGGCGCTGCACCGGCTGGAAGAGGATCAGGCGATCCGCGCGTTTCGCGGCCGCGTCGTGGTGCGCGACCGCGCCAGGCTGATCGAACTCGCCGGCGACACCTATGGCCATGCCGAGCAGGAATATCGACGCCTGCTCGGCATGGGATAAGCGTCAGAACCCCCGCCGCAGCGTCACGAACCACTGGCGCGGCGCACCGGCGAGCAGGGTCTGGTTGTCGCCGCTGGCGGTATAGCCGTTCGAGCCGATCGTCGAGATATAGCGTTTGTCGGTCAGGTTGGTGACGCTGCCCTCGATCGCCAGTCCTTCCAGCACGCCGCCGACGCCGCGCAGGCGATAGCCGAGGCTGGCGTCGACCAGCAGCCGCGCCCCGACCGACTGGTCGTTGAGATAGGTGAAATAGCGCTTGGTCATATAGTCGCCGCCGACCCGCGCGAAAAAGCGGTCGTCGTCATAGACGATCTCGCCCTTGGCCATATGTTCGGGCGTGTCGACCACGGTCTTGCCCTTGGTCGGGGAGAGCAGGGTGCCGTCGGCGGCGACGACGTTATCCTGATAGGTCGATCTGTTGTAGGAATAGCTGGCGAACAGCGTCAGCGGCCGGGCGACGCGATAGCTGGCGGCGAGTTCGGCGCCATAGCTTTCGACGTTGCCGGCGTTGTTGAGCGTCGGCGGATTGCCCTGGATGCCCGATCCGTTGCTGAACGACAGCAGGCGGTTGGCGAAGTGGATGTAATAGCCCGCCGCCGACAGCTGCAACCCGCCGCGGCGCAGGCGCACGCCGCCTTCGCCGGTCTTCGACGTTTCCGGCTTGAGCGTATTGCGGATCGCATTGAAGCCGGCCTGCGTCGTCGCGAACGGTCCCGAGGTCGCCGACGAGACGAAGGCGCGCATATTCTCGGTATAGCTGGCGAATAGCTCGGCGCCGCTGCCGAGATCGAAGACCGCGCCGACCTGCGGCAGGAACCAGTCCTCCGCCTTGATCTTGCCGTTGACCAGCGATCCGGTGAGCAGGTTCGCCTGATTGCGGACGCGCATCCCCTTCCAGCCGCCGTTGAGCGTCAGCGCGCCGAGGCGGAGCGTGTCGGCGAGATAATATTGCAGCGTCTCGGTATCGTACTTGCCGTTCCACTGCGTGAAATAGGGGTTGGACTGGAAGTCGCGGGCGCTGCGGTCGGAGGCGGTGTTGCTCATCCCGTAGAAGCGGCGCGCCTGGGTGAAGCTGTTGCTCTCATACCAGCCGCCGAGTTCGAACCGGTTGGCGCCGGTGTCGAGCGTCAGCCGGGTGAGGTTGCCGGCGCGGTCGATGCCATATTCGGTGGTGCGGAAGCCGAGCGGCGAGGCATAGCCATAGGCCGCGGCCGATGCGATCGGCAAAGTCTCGCCATTGCCGCCGAGCGCGCCCGCCGGCGTCGGCGAATAGGGCGTGATCCACGAGCCCTGGCCGCGGTTGTGATGATAATAAGCGGTCGACACGATCGACAGCTGATCGGTCAGCCGCCCGTCGAAGGTGACGCCGCCCAGCCAGTCGCGACGCAGGCCGGCGGCATCGTAATAGGCATCGTCGACGCTGCCGAAACCGGTCGGGAAGGTCAGCCCCGCCCCCGACCAGGGCGCGACGAAGCCGGCGGTCGCACCGTTGTTCGCCGTCCGATAGGCGGCGAGCGCCGCCTGGTTCTGGTAGACGCGTGCTAGTTGCAGCGCGAGCGCATAGTCGTTGCTGATATTGTCGTCGTTGAGCCCGCGCCGGCGGATGATGTCGAGGCTCAGATCCTGATAGTCGTTCTCGCGCCGGTCGGAATAATTGACGAAGGCGGTGATGCTGCCGCGCGCGCCAAGGTCTTCGACCAGCTTGGCGTTGACCTGATGCTGGCGCTGCGTGCCATAGCCCTTCCACTTGTCGGTGGTGAGATAGCCGTAGCTTAGATAGCCCTTGAGCCCGCCGCCGAGATCGCCGCTGTCGAGCCGCGCGAAGCCGCGCCAGGTGTCGTCGCTGCCGTAGGTGCCCGAGGCGACGAGGTCGAAGGTATCGGACGGCTTGCGGCTGGTGAATTGCAACGTGCCGCCGAGATTGCTGGTCGAGGCGGTGCCGAGCGCGCCGGCACCCTGCGCCACCGTCGTCGCGGCGAGATTTTCGGAAAGGATCGCGCGGCTGATGTGCAGGCCGTTGACGTTGCCGTAGCTCATGTCGCCGAGCGGCACGCCGTCGAGCGTGAAGCCGAGCTGATTCTGGTTGAAGCCGCGCAGCGAGATGCGCGTCGACCATTCATAGGCGCCGAACGCGTCGGCCGATTGGAAGTTGACGCCGGGCAGTTTGGCGACCGCCTTGAGCGGCGAGGTGCCCGGCGTGAGCCGCGCCATGTCGATCGCGCTCACCGTCTGCACCTGCCGGCTCTGGCCGAAGCCCATCACGACGATGTCGGACTCGGTGCCGCCCGCGGCCGTGGTCTGATCCTGACCGTCGGTGATCGTCGCACCCGCGGTCGCGGTCGCATCCTGTGCCCAGGCGGGCGCCGCCGCGAGCAGCGCCGCCGGCGCGACACTGACCAACCAAAGCCGTGACATCATGATGCTTTTCCCCTTCGCCTGCGCTGGCGTTGGGACCGCTCTGGCCATGGTTAATTACGCTTTAACGACGCCTCGGCGACGCCATGGTTACAATCGCCACTTCCTATCGGCACCGGCGACCCGATCGCCGGCGGATCAGTCTATATTTGTAAAAGGCCCGTGCGCAGCTTGCGTATTTAACGGGGTCTTTACAGATTCGGTCCAATTTGAACGTGAGTGGCTGATTCGAGCAGAGATGATGCCAGGACAAATGCTTCGCGGGCTCATCCGCACTCATCGAAGGACCTGAAGATGTTGACGTGGTTCGCTAATCATGCCCCGATACGCAGCAAGTTCCGGGTGCTGCTGGGCGTGCACGGGGCGGTCGCCGCGACCGGCGTGCTGACGACCTATCTCGCCGCGGAGGCGACGCCGGCCGAGGCGACGGTCTATGTCGGCATCGCCGCGACGCTGTTCCTCGTCACCATCGCGGTGGTGCTGTTCAGCGGCAAGGTGATCAGCGATCCCTATGTCGGCTCGGTGACGCGGATGGAGGGGCTCGCCGCGGGCGATCTCACCTCGCCGATCCCGTTCGGCGATCACCGCGACTGTATCGGCCGGATGGCGCGGGCGGTCACCGTCTTCAAGCAGAATGCCGAGGCGGTACAGGCTGCGGCGGCGGCGCAGCAGATCGTCGTCGGCGCGCTCGGCGAGGGGCTGACCCGACTCGCGTCGAGCGATCTCGCCTATCGCATCGACCAGAAGTTTCCCCCCGACTATGAGCGGCTGCGCACCGACTACAATCGCGCGCTCGATGCGGTCGCCGAGACGATCCGCGCAGTGACCGATGCGACCAACGGCATCAACAGCGGCGCGATCGACATCCGCCAAGCCTCCGACGACCTGTCGCAGCGGACCGAGCAGCAGGCAGCGAGCCTGGAGGAGACGGCGGCGGCGATGGACGAGATCACCGCGACGGTGCGGCAGACCGCCGCCGGTGCGGTGCGCGCCAGCGGCGTCGTCGAGGAGGCGCGCGTCGAGGCCGAGCAATCGGGTGCGGTGGTGCGCCGCGCGGTCGACGCGATGAGCGGAATCGAGCGGGCCTCGAACGAAATCTCCGACATCATCTCGGTGATCGACGGCATCGCCTTCCAGACCAATCTGCTCGCGCTCAACGCGGGCGTCGAGGCGGCGCGCGCCGGTGACGCGGGGCGCGGCTTCGCGGTGGTCGCGTCCGAAGTCCGCGCGCTGGCGCAGCGTTCGGCGGAAGCGGCCAAGGACGTCAAGACGCGGATCACCGCCTCTTCCGAGCAGGTCGAATCCGGCGTCGAGCTGGTCAGCGAGACGGGCAAGGCGCTCGACCGGATCATCGTTCGCATCGCCGAGATCAACGCGCTGGTGGCGGAGATCGCCTCGGCCGCGGAACAGCAGGCGACCGGCTTGCAGCAGGTCAACACCGCGGTGAGCGAGATGGACGGCGTGACGCAGCAGAATGCCGCGATGGTCGAGCAAGCCACCGCCGCGGCGCGCAGCCTGTCCGCCGAAGCCGACGAGCTCGCCCGTCAGGTGGCGCGCTTCAAGCTCGCCGGCGTCGGCCATTCGGGTGGCGAGGCGGTGCTCCGCGCGGTGCCGGTGGTGCACCAGCTGCAGGATCGCGCCGCGGATGCCGGGCGGCGGATCGCACGGGCGGCCCGTCGCACCGCGCCGATGTCGTCGAGCGGCGGCACCGCGCTCGCCGTCTCGTCGGAGGATTGGTCGGAATTCTGACGCGGCCGCTTGGATCGACCCGCAGACCGGAAAGGGGGGGAACAGCATGTACCATCGTGACGAACATCGCCGTCATCGCCACGCCCCCGCCGGCCGCGGCCATCGCCGGGCCGCCGCGCCAAGCCGGCGTCGCTTTACACCCAGAATGAGTGTTCAACGCCCTGTTAAGTCAATTGGGACAGCGTCTTGCGACACATGCCCGGCGGTGGTCCGCCGGCTGTCGAGGGGGACGTCATCGATGTTGAACTGGTTTGCCAAGCGGGCGCCGATCCGTGTCAAATTTCGGGTCGCGGCGACGGTGCAGGCGCTGCTCGGTCTGATCCCGATCGGGATCGCCGGCGCGGCGGCGGCGGGGATGATCCACACCAGCCCGGCGGTCGACGTCACGCTGTCGGGGCTGACCGTCGCGACGATGTGCGCGATCACGCTCTACGCCGGACGGCTGATCTGCCGGCCCTATGTCGAGACGGTGGTGCGGATGGAAGCGCTCGCCGCGGGCGACCTCAGTTCGCCGATCGACCATACCGACAACACCGATTGCGTCGGCCGGATGACGCGGGCGATGGCGATCTTCCGCCGCAACACCGAGGAAGCGAATACCGCCGGCGCGCAGCGCGCGATGGCGGCGGCGCTCGCCGAGGGGCTGGCGGCGCTGGCGCAGGGCGATCTCGCCTTCCGCATCACCGCCGACTTTCCGGCCGAATTCGAGTCGCTGCGCGCCGATTTCAACGCCGCGATGGAGGCGATGATGGCGGCGGTCAGCGCGGTCAACCTTGCGGCGGCGAGCATCGACAGCGGATCGGGCGATATCCTGCGCGCCTCGGACGACCTGTCGCAGCGCACCGAGCAGCAGGCGGCGAGCCTGGAGGAAACCGCGGCGGCGATGCAGCAGATCACCGTGACGGTGCGCGATACCGCGGCCCGCGCCGAACGGGCGAGCGCCGTCGTCGGCAGCGCGCGCGGCGAGGCGGAGGAATCGGGCGGCATCGTCGCCCGCGCCGTCACCGCGATGGGCGGGATCGAGCGGGCGTCGCATGAAATCTCCGACATCATCTCGGTGATCGACGGCATCGCCTTCCAGACCAATCTGCTCGCGCTCAATGCGGGCGTCGAGGCGGCACGCGCCGGTGATGCCGGCCGCGGCTTCGCGGTGGTCGCGTCGGAAGTGCGCGCGCTGGCGCAGCGCTCGGCGGAAGCGGCCAAGGACGTCAAGACGCGGATCACCGCCTCGTCCGAACAGGTCGGGGCAGGGGTGGCGCTGGTCAGCGCGACCGGCACCGCTTTGCAGCAGATCATCGCGCGCTTCGGCGAGATCAGCGGTTTGGTCACACAGATCGCCACCGCCGCCGAACAGCAGGCGACCGCGCTGCAGCAGGTCAACACCGCGGTCGGCGAGATGGACAATGTGACGCAGCAGAATGCCGCTATGGTCGAGGAAGCCACCGCCGCCGCCCGCAACCTCGCCAGCGAGGCGAACGAGCTGGTCGGCCAGATGGCGCGCTTCCGCGCCGAGCCGCGCGTCGCGCCCGTCCGCCGGCCGGTCGCCGTCGGCAATCCGGTCCATCACCTTCAGCAGCGCGCCGCCGTCGAAGGTCGCCGCCTTGCCCAGCATGCCCGCCGTTCCGCCACCGCCGCCGTTGCCGTCGCCGGTGACGATTGGTCCGAATTCTAGCTCTTCAGCCCCTTGGAAAGTCGAAGCCGAATGTCTCCGCCCGCCACGTCCCTGCTTCCCGCGACGCTCGATACCACGGCGGCCAGCCCGCTGCGCGTCGCGCTGCTCGACCAGATCGAGCGTGGCGAGCCGGTCCATCTCGACGGCAGCGAGGTCAGCCGCGTCGGCCTCGCCTGCCTCCAGGTGCTGGCGAGCGCCCGCGCCACCGCGGCGGACCGCGACCTCGACTTCACGCTCGAGCGGCCCAGCGAGGCGCTGGCGCGGATGATCGGCGTCGCCGGATTGAACGAGGCGCTCGACGTCGCGGCCGATGCCGGCACGGCCCGCGACGCCTGAAAGGACGGATGATGAACCTCGACGAGATCCAGCTGATCTTCTTTCAGGAATGCGACGAAGGCCTGGCTTCGATGGAGGCGAGCTTCGGCGCCGTCCGTCAGGGTCACTATGACAATGAGACGATCAACACGATCTTCCGCGCGGTCCATTCGATCAAGGGCGGCGCGGGGGCGTTCGGGCATGAGCGGCTCCAGGCCTTCGCCCATGAATATGAGACGTTGCTCGATCTGGTGCGCAACGGCGCGCTGACGCTGACCCCCGATCTGCTCGGCACGATCGTCAGCGCCTTCGACATGCTCGCCGATCACGTGACCGCGGCGCGCGATGGCGGCGAACCGCCGGCCGATGCGGCGATGCTCGCGCGGCTGGTCGACGCCGCCACGCCCGACAGCGCCGGTGGCGCACCCGCGCCCGCCGCCGAGGCGGAGCCGGAGTTCGCGCCCGTCGCCTTCGGTGGCGACGATTTCGACGATCTGTTCGCGATGTGCGAGGCACCGGCGCCGGCACCGGCAGGCGGCGACTGGCAGGTGACGTTCATCCCCGGATCGGACGCGCTGGAGAATGGCGGCGACCCGCTGCTGCTGCTGCGCGAGCTGGCGATGCTCGACGCGACGGTGACCAGCGTCGATCTGTCGGCGCTGCCGCTGCTCAACCAATTGCATCCCGAGCGCTGCTATCTCGGCTGGACCGCCACCGTTCCCGCCGCGGTCGCCGAGGAGGATATCCGCGCGATCTTCGAATTCATGGGGACGTGCGACCTCAGAATCGAGAAGGCGGGCGGCGCGCCGGCGAACGACGATCTGCCGTTCGACCTGCCGCTGCCGGTGCTCGACGCCGAGCTCGGCGCACCCACGCCGATTCCGCCGGTCGCCGCGCCCGCGCCGCCGCCCGTGCCTGCCGCGCCGCCGGTCGCCGCCGAAGCCGCCGCGCCGCGCGCCGCGGTGACGCCGCCGGCGCAGACGATCCGCGTCGATCTCGACAAGCTCGACCGGCTGGTCAATCTCGTCGGCGAGCTGGTCATCACCCAGGCGATGCTCGCGCAGCGCCTGTCGGAACATGCGATGGCGGGGATTTCGGAGCTCACCGACCTCGACCACCTGACCCGCGAGCTGCAGGAATCGACGATGGCGATCCGCGCGCAGCCGATGAAGACGGTGTTCAGCCGCGTGCCGCGCATCATCCGCGAGCTGGAGGTGGAGACCGGCAAGCGCGTCCGCCTCGACATCGTCGGCGAGATGACCGAGGTCGACAAGACCGTCGTCGAACGGATCGGCGAGCCGCTCACGCACCTCATCCGCAACGCGGTCGACCATGGCCTCGAAACCCCGGCCGAGCGGCTCGCCGCCGGCAAGCCGGAGGAGGGCGTCGTCACGCTGTCGGCGGCGCATCATTCGGGGCGGATCGTCATCACCGTCGCCGACGACGGCCGCGGCATCGATCGCAAGCGCGTCCGCGCCAAGGCGATCGAACGCGGCATCATCGCGCCCGACGCGCTGCTCAGCGACGAGGAGACCGACAATCTGATCTTCGCGCCCGGCTTCTCGACCGCGGCGACGGTGTCGAACATCTCGGGGCGCGGCGTCGGCATGGACGTGGTGCGCAAGAACGTCCAGGCGCTCGGCGGCCGCATCGGCATCACCTCGCATCTCGGGTCGGGGTCGAGCTTCGCGCTGTCGCTGCCGCTGACGCTGGCGGTGCTCGACGGCATGATCGTCACCGTCGGCGACCAGACCTTCGTCATCCCGCTCGGCCATATCGTCGAAAGCCTCCGGCCCGATCAGGACGGGGTCAAGGTGCTCGGTCCCAATGCGGCGCTGCTCGACGTGCGCGGGTCCTACGTCCCGGTCCATTACGTCGCCGACCAGCTCGGCATCGAGGGCGCCGAAACCGATCCGAGCCAGGCGGTGCTGATCGTCGTCGAATCGGACGTCGGCCAGGCGATCCTGATGGTCGATACGATCCAGGACCAGCGCCAGGTGGTGGTGAAGAGCCTCGAGGCGAATTACGCCGCCATCCCCGGCCTCGCCGGCGCGACGATCCTCGGCGACGGGCGCGTCGCGCTGATCCTCGATGTCGATGCGCTGATCTCGCGCTGGCGGCGCGACCGCGTCACCGCCGCGCCGCTCGGTATCGCCGCATGAGTGCGGTGATGCTGCCGGCGAACCGGCCGACCGAATTCCGCTTCGAGCCCGCCGATCACGCCGCGATCAGCGCCTTCGCCTATGACGCGGCGGGCATCCTGCTGCCGCCCGGCAAGATGCAGTTGGTCTATGGTCGGCTCGCGCCGCGGGTGCGCGCGCGCGGTCTGACCCGCTTCGCCGATTATGTCGCGCTGATCGACCAGGACGATGCCGAGCGGACGCGCGCACTCGACGCGCTGACCACCAACCACACCAGCTTCTTCCGCGAGGCGCATCATTACGATCACTTCATCGACCAGGCGTGGCCGGCGCTCGACCAGCGGCTGGCGACGCGCGGCAAGGTGCGGATCTGGTCGGCGGCCTGTTCGAGCGGCGAGGAACCCTATTCGCTGCTGATGGCGATGTTCGGCAACGAGCGCGGCAACGGCCAGCGGCTGGCGCGCACCGATCTGCGCGTGCTCGGCACCGATCTGTCGACCGAGATCCTCGATGCCGCCCGCGCCGGCCGCTATTCGCTGGAGACGGCGGCGAGCATCCCGCCGATGCTGCGCGGTCTGTGGACGACGCGCGTCGGCGATTCCGTCGAGGTCCATCCCCTGGTCCGCGAGCGCGTCGCCTTCCGCAAGCTCAACCTGCTCGAAGCCTGGCCGATGCGCGGCCTGTTCGACGCGATCTTCTGCCGCAACGTCATGATCTATTTCGACGAGGCGACCAAGGAGCGATTGCAGACCCGGCTCGCCGATCATCTCGTCCCCGGCGGATTCCTCTACATCGGCCATTCCGAGCGGCTCGCCGCGACGGTGGCGCCCCGTTTCACCTGCGTCGGACGGACGACGTTCCAGAAGGTAGCGTCATGATCGCTTCGCATGCCCGAGCCGCGCCGACGCGCGTGCTGATCGTCGATGATTCGCCGACGATGCGCGCCATGGTCGCGCACAGCCTGTCGCGCTACGACGATATCGAGGTGATCGGCTGCGCCGACGGCCCGCATACCGCGCGCGAGATGATCAAGGCGCTCAACCCCGACGTGATCACGCTCGACATCGAGATGCCGGATATGAACGGCCTCGAATTCCTCGAGAAGATCATGCGGCTGCGGCCGATGCCGGTGGTGATGCTGTCGACGCTGACCGGGCGCGGGGCCGAGGCGACGATCCGCGCGCTCGAACTGGGCGCCTTCGACTGCTGCGAGAAACCCAAACAGGCGTTCGGCGAGGATCTCGGCGACGATCTCGCCGAACTGTTGCGCACCGCCGCCCGCAGCCCGCGCCGGCCGCGCTTCGTCAGCACGCCGGCCCGACCGGTCGTCGATTACGAGCCGCGGCCCGACTCGCTGATCGCGATCGGCTCGTCGACCGGCGGGGTCGAGACGCTGATCGAGCTGCTGTCGGCCTTTCCGGTCCGCTGCCCGCCGACGGTGATCGTCCAGCATATGCCCGAAACCTATGTGCCGACCTTCGCCGCGCGGCTCGACCGGCTGTCGGCGCCGCAGGTCAGCGTCGCCCGCTCGGGCGCGCCGCTCGAAATCGGCCAGGTCTATGTCGCGCCGGGCGGCACGCACCATCTCGAGGTCACCGGCGGCAAGCTGCGCCGATGCCGGCTCGTCGCCGACGAGAAGATGAGCGGCCATCGTCCCTCGGTCGATCGGCTGTTCCTGTCGGCGGCGCGCTGGGCCGGGCCGTCGGCGGTTGGCGCGATCCTCACCGGCATGGGCGCCGATGGCGCGCAGGGGCTCAAGAAGATGAAGGAGGCCGGCGCGATGACGATCGGCCAGGATCAGGACAGCTGTGTCGTCTACGGCATGCCCGCTGCCGCGCAGCAGATCGGCGCGGTGACGGTGCAGCTGCCGCTGTCGCGGATCGCGGCGCGCCTGCTGTCCGAGTGCAAGGCATGAGGGGCGCGGCACGCACCGTCGACGGACTGCGGCGCATCACGATCATGCAGGGCGAGACCAAGGTGTCCGACGATCCCGACGCGGTGCTGACCACCGTGCTGGGCAGCTGCATCTCCGCCTGCCTGTTCGATCCGGTCGCCAAGATCGGCGGCCTGAACCATTTCCTGCTCGCCGAACCGGGCAGCGGCGATACCGACGTCACCTCGCTCCAGCGCTATGGCGTCTATGCGATGGAGGTGCTGATCAATGCGATGATGGCGATGGGCGCGATGCGCCACAACCTCAAGGCGCGGATCTACGGCGGCGCCTCGCTGCGCGACGGCTTCCGTGACATCGGCACCGCCAACGCGCTGTTCGCCCGCCGCTTCCTGCGCGACGAGCGGATCGCCTTGGTCGGCGAGGATGTCGGCGGCTATGGCGCGCGCCGCGTCGAGTTCCGCCCGACCCTGGGCCTCGCGCGCTGCCGCATCGCCAATGTCCGCCCGGTCGAACAATTGCGCGCCGTCCCGGTGCCGGTGCCCGCCGCCGCGATCGGCGACGTGGAGTTCTTCTGATGCGCCCTCCCAACCGAACAAAGGAATATCCGTGTCTACAACCATCATGACCGTTGACGATTCACCGAGCATGCGGATGCTGTTGCGGGCGGCGCTCACCGACCTCGGCTATACGGTGCTCGAGGCGGAAGATGGCGTGCAGGCGCTGGAGCGGCTCGATGGTGCCGAGCCGGCTTTGCTGATCACCGACATCAACATGCCGCGGCTCGACGGGTTCGGCCTGATCGAGCGGGTGCGCGAGCAGGACCGGCATCGCAACCTGCCGATCCTGGTGCTGACCACCGAAAGCTCGGAAGAAAAGAAGCAGCGGGCCAAGGAGGCCGGCGCGACCGGCTGGATCGTCAAGCCCTTCCACCCCGAAAAGCTGGCCGCGGCGATCCGCCGCGTGCTGCACTGACCCGTTGCGAGGAGACCCTATCATGTCCCGCCAGCTCATCACCTTCCAGATCGGCGAACAGGTCCTCGGCGTCGATATCATGGCGATCCGTGAAATCCGCGCCTGGTCGCCGGCGACGCCCTTGCCCAACGTGCCGCCGCATGTCCGCGGCGTCGTCAACCTGCGCGGCGTCGTGCTGCCGGTGCTCGACCTCAGCCACCGGCTCGGCTGGGGGATGACCGATCCCTCGGCGCGGCACGTCATCATCGTCGTGCGGATCGGCGAGCAGTTGCAGGGGCTGATCGTCGATGCGGTCAACGATATCGTCACCGTGCCCGACGACGGCATGCAGCCCTTGCCCGATATCGGCGATACGCCCGCGGCGCAGTTCCTCGAAGGGCTGGCGACGATCGATCAGCGGCTGATCCTCGTGCTGGCGCTCGAACGACTGGTCGACGGCACGATCGCGCTGCCCGACGCCGCCTGATCGTTCGGTTGGTCGCAACCTGGTAAAGCTGACGGGTCCACGGACGTTTCCGCTTCTTTAATCCTCTTCATTTCGCTCAAGGAAGCCTGGTTATGGCCGCTGCGGTCAAGGTTCTCGTCGTCGATGATTCGCTCACCATGCGCGCGCTGCTGTCGGGCGCGCTCGAGCGGATACCGGGTGTCGTCGTCGTCGGATCGGCGGATGGCGCCGACGATGCGCGCGCGATGCGCCAGCAATTCCATCCCGACGTGATGACGCTCGACGTCGAGATGCCCGGGATGAGCGGCATCGAATATCTCGCCGAACTGATGGACGAGCGGCCGATGCCGGTCATCATGTTCTCGACCCGGACCGAGGCGGGGGCGGCGGCCTCGATCGAGGCGCTGCGGCTCGGCGCGATCGACTGTTTCCCCAAGCCCAAGGTCGCGGTCGCGGCGGAGTTCGACAAGATCCTCGCCAAGCTCGGCAAGCGGATCAAGGCCGCCAAGGGGGCGGTGGTGAAGAGCGGCACGATGGGCAAGGCGGTGGCGGCGGAGCCGATCGACTGGAACGGCCGGCTGCTGGCGATCGGCGGCGAGGCGGCGGCGACGCAGACGCTGTTCGACCTGTTCGGCAGCTTCGCGAAGAATTGCCCGCCGACCATCGTCGTCCAGCATCTCGGCGCGGGCCTCGCCGGCACGATGATCGACCAGCTCGCCGCGGAGATCGCGCCGCGCATCGTCCTCGCCGAGGACGGCATGGCGATCGAGCAGGGCACCATCTATCTCGCGCCGCCGGGCGACCACCATGTCGTGGTCGACCGCTGGCCCGAGGGACGGCTGCGGATGCTGCCGCGTGATCCGGTCGCGGGCGAGCGGCCGTCGATCTCGATCCTGTTCGCCGCGGTCGCCAAGGCCGCGGGGGCGGAGGCGGTCGGCGTGCTGCTCGGCGCCGACGGCGAGGATGGCGATGCCGGCGTGCGCGCGCTGCAAGCCGGTGGCGGCTATTGCATCGCCCCGGCCGAGCCGCGGACCGACGGCTATGTGATGACGCGGCGGATGGCGTCGCAGGCCGTGCCGCCCGACCAATTGTCGCGCCAGATCATGCGGCTGTGTTCCAAATGAGCGGCCGAACCGGCACCGGCTCCGGGATCGAGCCCGCGCTGTCGCAGGCGCTGGCGGACGAGCTGACGACGCTCACCGGCGTGCTCGGCGATCTTGCCTATGATCTCGCCGCCAATGCCGATACGTTGCGGGCGCATATGCACAGCCTGCAGGCGATCGATCGCATCACCCAGGCGCAACTGGCGATGGCGGACGTGCTGCGGTCCTCGGCCTCGTCGGAGGATCGGGTCGCGGCGATCACGCTCGAATCGCTGGCGACGAGTCTGCTCGCGGCGCTGCATCATTATCGCGGGCTGGAGATCGACGCGCGCAACGTGGCGTGACGGTCCGGCTTTTTGAAAATCGACCCCGTCATCCGGATCGTGTCCGGATGACGGGGCCTGCGGGTCTTACGCCTTCTTGCGCGCGCGCTTGGGAGCGGCGGCGGCGGCGGTGTCTTCTTCCTCGTCGGGCTGGTCTTCACCCGCCTCGGTCAGCGCCTCGCCGAGCGACTTGAGCTTGTCCTGCGACTTGTCCGCCTTGTCGGCGATCTTGGTGGTCGCGGCGCCGAGCCGGTGGAGCAGGGCATGGATGCGATCCGCATCCGGCGTATCCTTTTCGAGCTGTTTGCGCAGCGAGCCGAGGTCGCGCAGGATGCCCTTCGCGCCGGGGGTGTCGAGATCGGCCAGCGCGGCTTCCCAATCCTCGACCATGTCGGCGCCCTTATTGGCCTTGGTGCTGTCCAGTCCGCGATTGATCGCGTTCATCGTTCCGGCGAATTTAACGGCCATGCGGCGCATCCTTTATGGGGAAATCCCACGCCGCCAACGAGATATTGCCAATATGTTTCCTCGCCGCGGCCAACTTATGATGTTACCGCGGCAAGTCTTGATCTCGCTCTATTCGGCGAGCGCGCGGTCGCTGACGAACATGTTGTTGGCGCGCTCATGTGCGAAGGTGCTGGGATTGCCGTGACCGGGGATGAAGGCCGTATCGTCGCCGAGCGGCCAAAGCTTGGTGACGATCGTCTCGATCAGTTGCTTGTGGTTGCCGCCGGGCATGTCCGACCGGCCGACCGAACCCTGGAACAGCACGTCGCCGACCTGTGCGAACTTCGACGGCGCATGGTGGAAGATGACATGGCCGAGCGTATGCCCCGGCGTCTCATAGACATCGAGCGTCAGGTCGCCGACCGTCACCGTATCGCCCTCGACCAGCCAGCGATCGGGTTCGAAGACGACGCCGGTCATGCCGTAATTGCGGCCGTCGTCGTCGAGCCGCGCCAGCCAGAAACGGTCCGCCTCATGCGGCCCCTCGATCGGCACGCCGAGGTCGTCGGCGAGCGGCTTGGCCTCGCCGGCGTGATCGATATGGCCGTGGGTGAGCAGGATCTTCTCGACGGTGACGCCGGTCTGCGCGATCGCCGCCTTGATCCGCGGCAGGTCGCCGCCGGGATCGATCACCGCCGCCTTCATCGTCGCGGTGCACCAGATCAGCGTGCAATTCTGCTGGAACGGCGTCACCTGGACGATGACGGCCTTGAGCGGCGTGGACTGTGTGTCGGTCATGTCGCGGGGGATAAGCATCTGGCGGCAGGGGAGCAATCGCCGCTTGCGCCGACCGGGGCGGGCCGTGCATTTGTGAGCGGATGCTGAACGCCCCCTTTGTGTTGCTGGACGATGCCCGTGCGGGCGGGGCGGGGGCGCGGCTCTACGAGGACCCGGTCGAGATCGTCCGAGCCGACAGCCCGGCGGCGGTGCTGACGGCGCTCGACCGGATTCGTGCGGCGGGCGGGCGCGGGCTGCACGCCGCGGGCTATCTCACCTATGAGGCGGGCGCGGCGCTGATGCCGCGCGCCGTGCCGATGCCGGCCGGCGATGGGTCGCTGCTCTGGTTCGGCCTGTTCGAGACGTATCGCGCGCTCGATGCGGCGGCGGTGGCGGACATGCTTCCCGATCCCGAGGCGGCGTGGGCGGCGGCGCCCGTGCCGCGCATCGATCGCGCCATGTACGACGCGACATTGGCCGAGGTGCTGGCGCTGATCCATGCCGGCGACCTCTATCAGGCCAATGTCACGCTGCGCGCGGACGTCAGGATCGCCGGCGACCCGCTCGCGCTTTATGCCGGGCTGCGGCGCGGCGCGGCGGCGGGTTATGGCGCACTGATCGCGACCGGGGACCGGCATATGCTGTCGCTGTCGCCCGAACTCTTCTTCACGCTCGCGGGCGACAGGCTGACCTGCCGACCGATGAAGGGGACCGCGACACGCGGCGATACGCCTGCCGACGATGCGGCGCGGATCGCGACGCTGCACGGCGACGCCAAGCAACGCGCCGAAAACCTGATGATCGTCGACCTGATGCGCAACGATCTGTCGCGCGTCGCCGTCGCGGGCAGCGTCGCGGTGCCGGCGCTGTTCACCGTCGAAAGCTATCCGACGGTGCATCAGATGACCTCGACCGTCACCGCGCAGCTTGCCGGGGGGCTCGATGCGGTCGACGTGCTCACCGCGCTGTTCCCGTGCGGCTCGATCACCGGCGCGCCCAAGCTGCGCAGCATGGAGGTGATCGCCACCACCGAGACTGCGCTGCGCGGCATCTATACCGGGTCGATCGGGCGAATCGATGCCGATGGCGATGCGGCGTTCAACGTGGCGATCCGCACCTTGAGCATCGCCGAGGAGGCGGAGGTCGCCGAACTCGGGCTCGGATCGGGGATCGTCGCCGACAGCCGCGCCGACGAGGAATGGGCGGAGGTGCTGGCCAAGGGCGCGTTCGTCACCGCCGGCCGCCGGCCGCTCGACCTGATCGAGACGATGGCCTTCGATCCCGACGAGGGCGTCGTCCTGCTCGAAGCGCATCTGGCGCGGCTCGGCGCGAGTGCCGCGGCGCTCGGCTTCCGCTTCAATCGGCACAGCGCGCGCAACGACTTGCAGGCGGCGACCTTCCGGCTGCGCACCGCGGCGCGGATCCGGCTGGTGCTGGCGCAGGGCGGCGCGACCGCGATCGAGATCGCGCCGGCGCCCTTGCCGCCGCCCGCGCCGTGGCGGGTTGCGCTGGTGCCGCTGCCGGTCGCGGTCGAGGATTACCGGCTGCGCCACAAGACCAGCGACCGCGGCTTCTACGATGCCGCGCGGGCCGCGGCGGGAACCGACGAGGTGGTGTTCGTCCGCCCCGACGGGCTGCTGACCGAGGGCAGCATCACCTCGCTGTTCGTCCCCGCGGCGGACGGGCAATTGGTCACCCCGGCGCTCAACCTCGGACTGCTGCCGGGCGTGCTGCGGGCCGATCTGATCGCCAAGGGGCGTGCCAGGGAGGGATATCTGTCGCCGGAAGCGCTCACCGCGCCATTTTTTGTCGGGAATGCGGTGCGCGGGCTGATCCCGGCGGTTGTTGCGATTGCGAAAGGGGCGGCGCTGTCGCTATAGGCCGCGCGTCCTTTCCGCCATCAAGGCCCGACTCATGAAGCCCTCCGCCGCCCTCGGCCGCATCAGCCCGTCCCCGACGCTCGCCATCACCAGCCGCGTGCTCGAGCTGAAGCGGGCCGGCGTCGACGTGATCGGCCTCGGCGCGGGCGAGCCGGACTTCGACACGCCCGATTTCGTCAAAGAGGCGGCGATCGCCGCGATCCGTGACGGCAAGACCAAATATACCAATGTCGACGGCACGATCGAGCTCAAGCAGGCTATCGTCGCCAAGTTCGCGCGCGACAACCATCTCACCTACACGACCGATCAGGTGACGGTGAACGTCGGCGGCAAGCATACGCTGTTCAACGCCATCGTCGCGACGGTCGATGCCGGCGACGAGGTCGTCATCCCGGCGCCCTATTGGGTGAGCTATCCCGACGTCGTCCAGTTCGCCGGCGGCACGCCGGTGTTCGCGGTGGCGGGCCCCGAACAGGATTACAAGCTGTCGCCGGAGGCGCTCGAGGCGGCGATCACCGAGCGGACCAAGTGGGTGATCCTCAACTCGCCGTCCAACCCGACCGGGGCCGCATACAGCGTCGACGAACTGAAGGCGCTCGGCGCGGTGCTGGCGCGCCACCCGCACGTCTGGATCTTCGCCGACGATATGTACGAGCATATCGTCTATGACGATTTCCGCTTCGCGACGATCGCCGAGGTCTGCCCCGACCTTTACGAGCGGACGCTGACGGTGAACGGCTGTTCCAAGGCCTATGCGATGACCGGCTGGCGGATCGGCTTCGCCGCCGGCGCCCCGTGGCTGATCAAGGCGATCGCCAAGCTCCAGTCGCAGTCGACCAGCAACCCCTGTTCGATCGCGCAGGCGGCGGCGGTGGCGGCGCTGACCGGACCGCAGGACTTCCTGCGCGAGCGGGCGCAGGCGTTCCAGCGGCGGCGCGACCTGGTGGTCGACATGCTCAACGCCATCCCCGGCATGCACTGCCCGCGGCCCGAGGGGGCGTTCTACGTCTATCCGTCGTTCGCAGAGCTGATCGGCAAGACGACGCCGAACGGCCGCCGGATCGACAGCGACGAGGATTTCGTCGGCTATCTGCTCGACGACGCCAAGGTGGCGGCGGTGCAGGGCGCGGCGTTCGGCCTGTCGCCGGCGATGCGGATCAGCTACGCGACCTCGGACACGCTGCTGCGCACCGCCTGCGAGCGGATCCAGCAGGCCTGCGCCGATCTGCGCTGAGCGCTGACCCTGCTCTGCGCTGAACGGACCGGCCACGGCGGGTTAATCCAGCGTTTCTATAAACGACATTGCGAACGGCGCGCAGAACCACGATCTGCGCGTCTATGATTGGGCAGGGTTCATGACCCGCCTGCACGACAACGAAGGCATGCGTGATGCAGAAGGTAATCAAGAGCCGGTTCTTCTGGCAGTTCATCGGCGGTTTCGCGATCGGTGCGGTCGGCGTCGTCACGCTCCACCCGGCGAGCGCGCAGCCGGTCGCGCCGGTCGCCGCGGCGTCGCCGATCGTCCAGGCGCACTGAGCCATGCCGCGCCCCGCCCTTGGCGCGCGGCGGGCGGCTCCCCATTTAGCTGACATGCTCAAGATCCTGTTGCCGGTCGCCGGCGCCGCCGCCGCCGTTCTCGCCTCCACCGGCTTTGCCGAGGCCGAGCGCGTCGTGCCGATTCCAGCTGCGGCGCGCGACGTGCCCGCGGGCGCCGGGGCGCAGACCGCGGTCTTCGCCGGCGGCTGCTTCTGGGGCATGGAAGCGGTGTTCGAACATGTGAAGGGCGTGCGCTCGGTCACCGCAGGCTATGCCGGCGGCAGCGCGGGTACCGCGACCTACGACCAGGTGTCGACCGAACGCACCGGCCACGCCGAGGCGATCAAGGTCAGCTACGACCCGCGCGTCGTCAGCTATGCGACGCTGCTGCGCGTCTATTTCGCCATCGCGCACGATCCGACCGAGCTCAACCGGCAGGGGCCGGACAGCGGGCCGAGCTATCGGTCGGCGATCTTCCCGCAGAGCCCGCAGCAGGCGGCGGTCGCGCGCGCCTATATCACGCAGCTCTCCGCGGCGAAGAGCTTCCGCGCACCGATCGTGACGCGGATCGAACAGGGCAGCTTCTATCCGGCCGAGGCCTATCACCAGAATTTCTACGACCGCAATCCGACCCACCCCTATATCGTCCATTGGGACAAGCCGAAGGTGGCGGCCTTCAAGGCGGGGCTGCCGGCGCTGTATCGTTAAGGGCGGCGCATCGATCTTTCGCTTGCGCCAGGTGGGTTCGCGCAGAGGCGCTGAAGACGCAGAAGTGTTGCGTTCGCGGTGCCGGCGTCATCCGATGGCACTGAGCTAATAAGGTCGCGCCAACTGTGCGCCTTTACTCTGCGCCTCTGCGCCAACATGTTTCATAATAGCCGCAACTGAATGACCAGTGCTCCCGCGGAGGCGGGAGCCCAGTGTTCTTCCTGCCGCAAGCGCGGTTCTGCTTGGTCACCGAATTCCCGCCTGCTCGGGAATGCTGGTACTTCTAAGTCGCCCCGAACGATCCCACGGTTGACTTCAGCCGATGGCGCGACCGGCGTGGTCAGGCGGCGATCGGAAACCGCAGCAGGCGCTGCTCGACCGGCACCAGCGCTTCGGCGCCGCGCCCGACCGCCTTGGTCAGCGCCGGATGGTCGACGTCGAGGCCGCCGGTCAGCGCGCCGAAGGCGGGCAGGACAATCTTGCGCTCGGTGGCGACGAAGCAGCGACGGGCGATCGTCTTGCCGCGCACCGCGAGCCGCAGCTTGGGGTGGAAATGGCCCGACACTTCGGGGCGCAGCTCGCGCGGATCGGCCTCGTGACGCAGGACGAGGCCGTCGACCTCCACCTCGTCGGCGGTCTCGCCGCCGCAGCGGTCCTTGATGTCGGGATCGTGGTTGCCGGTGATCCAGGTCCAGCGCAGCGTGCCGGTCAGCGTGCGCAGCCGCAGCTGCGCCTCGCGCGGCAGGCGCTCGCAGCCGTCGCTGTCGTGGAAACTGTCGCCGAGGCACCACAATTCCCGCGCCCCCGTCGCCTGCACCAGCCGGCCGAGATCGGCGAGCGTCGCCAGCGAATCATAGGGCGGCAGCATCTGTCCGCGCGCCGCATACCAGCTCGCCTTTTCGAAATGCAGGTCGGCGACGAGCAGCGCCTGCCGCGCCGGCCACAGCAAGGCGCCCTCGGGCAGGGCGTAAAGCGCGTGACCACCGAACGAAAAGGGAACCATCGCCGCGCCTTGCCCGTAATGGGACAGGGGATCAAGGCCTTGTATCAGCCGATGCAAATCCGCTTGCGTGTCCCTCCAATCGGCGTAAAGCGCGCCGTCCTTCCGCCGGAAGGGGATTGAAGGGGGTAGTCGCGCGCATGTCGCACGCTGTCGAAGCACCCGTGGCCGAGCGTTCTTCGCATCCTGCGCTGCTCGGGCTGACCATCGGGGCGATCGGCGTCGTCTTCGGCGACATCGGGACCAGTCCGCTCTACGCGTTCCGCGAGGCGTTGCAGCAATCCGCCGCCGACGGCATCGACCCGAGCGAGATCCTCGGCGTGCTGAGCCTCGCGCTGTGGACGCTGACGCTGATCGTCACCGTCAAATACGTCCTGTTCCTGATGCGCGCCGACAATCACGGCGAAGGCGGCGTGCTCGCGCTGGCGGCGCTGGCGCGGCGTTCGCTCGGCCTGCGCAGCCGGATCGCGCTGGTGCTCGGTGCGGCGGGCGCGGCGCTCTTCTACGGCGATGCGATCATCACGCCGTCGCTGTCGGTGCTGTCGGCGATGGAGGGGCTGCGCACCATCCCGAGCGCCGCCAAATTCTTCGACGAGGCGACGATCCGCGCGCTGACGATCGCGATCCTCGTCGCGCTCTTCGTTATCCAGCGGCGCGGCACCGCGATCGTCGCGCGGCTGTTCGGGCCGGTGTGTATCCTGTGGTTCCTGACGATCGGCGGGCTCGGCCTGTGGCATATCGCCGACGAGCCCTCGATCTTCCGCGTGCTGCTGCCGCAATATGGCATCCGCTTCCTCGCCAGTCACGGCACGGTCGGGCTGTTCGTGCTCGGCGCGGTGTTCCTCACCGTCACCGGGGCGGAGGCGCTGACCGCCGACATGGGCCATTTCGGTAAGAAGCCGATCCGCATCGCCTGGCTGTTCCTCGTCTTCCCGGCCTTGATGCTCAACTATCTGGGGCAGGGGGCGTTCGCGCTGTCGCATCTCGAGGCGGCGCAGCAGGCGGGCACGCCGTTCCAGAACCAGGACTGGTTCTTCCTGATGGCGCCCGAATCGATGCGCGGCGCGCTGATCGTGCTCGCCGGCTTCGCCACCGTCATCGCCAGCCAGGCGGTGATCACCGGCGCCTTCTCGCTCACCCAGCAGGCGGTGCAGCTCGGGCTGCTGCCGCGGATGAAGCTGCGCCAGACCTCGGCCGATTTCGTCGGGCAGATCTATCTGCCGACGATCAACTGGCTGCTGCTGGTGGGCGTGCTGGTGCTGATCATCCAGTTCAAGACCTCGTCGGCGATGGCGGCGGCCTATGGCATCGCGGTGACCGGCACGATGGTGGTGACGACGTTGCTCGGCTATCTCGTCGCGCGCCACGTCTGGCATTGGCAGCGGGCCTGGGCGCTGGCGGCGATCCTGCCGTTCCTGTGCCTCGACCTGGTCTTCTTCGGCGCCAACATCCTGCGCGTGATCGAGGGCGGCTGGGTGCCGCTGGTGATCGCGGCGGCGATCGGCCTGCTGATCTACACCTGGGTGCGCGGCAAGGGCATCGTGCGCGCGTTCGAGGCGCGGCAGAGCATCCCGCTCGCCGACCTCGCCGCCGCGCTCGCCAAGCGGCCGCCCGAGCGCGTGCCGGGCACCGCGGTGTTCCTCACCGCCAATCCGCGCTCGGCGCCGGGCGCGCTGCTCCACAATCTCAAGCACAACAAGGTGCTGCACGAGCGCAATCTGGTGGTGAGCATCCGCACCACCGACCGGCCGGTGGTCGATGCCGAGCATCGCCGGACGAGCGAACGGCTCGACGACAATTTCGAGATCGTCGTGCTCAATTACGGCTTCATGGAATCGCCCAACGTCCCCGCCGACCTCGGCGTCGGCGGCAAGACCGAGATGCGCAGCCTGGAGGCGATGAAGACCAGCTTCTTCATCGGACGCAACACGCTGAAGCCGGAGGCGGATGTCGGCATGCCGCTGTGGCAGGACCGAATCTTCATGTTCATGCAGCGCAATGCCGCGGACCCGACCGAATTCCTCAAGATCCCGCCGGGCAAGGTACTCGAACTGGGCGAACAGGTGACGGTGTAGGCCCATTACCGCTCCGTCGGTGCCGAGCGCGGCGAGGGCGTGAGTCTCAGGCCCTTCGACAGGCTCAGGGTGAGCGGGGTGGGGGGTATGCCTCCTCTTTCCCCTTCCCGTCAGTTCTGGAGCTGGCCGAAGGACGGGAGCGACCCGCAACCTCCGCCCCGTCTCAGTCGATCCGCATCGCGTCCGCCACCAGCGCTTCCGCCTCGATCAGCAGCGCGTCGTCGGCCGATCCGGTCGATACCTTCTCGCGCCCGATCAGCGTCAGCACCGGCACCGCGAGCGGCGTCACCCGGTCGAGATCGACGTGCAGCATCGTCTCCGCGGCGCGGTCGAGCAGGCCGGCGAGGCGGCCGACGTCGGTCATCCGCGCCCGCGCATCGTCCCAGGCGGCCTGGAGCAGCAGGTGCGTCGGTTCGTATTTGCGCAGCACGTCGTAGATCAGGTCGGTCGAGAAGGTGACCTGCCGCCCGGTCTTGCGCTTGCCGGGATGCTGGCGTTCGACGAGGCCGCCGATCACCGCGACTTCGCGGAAGGCACGCTTGAGCAGATGCGACTGCTGCACCCAGTCGACGAATTCGTGTTCGAGGATATCGGGGCTGAACAGGGCGGCGGGATCGGTGATCTTGTCGATGCCATAGACCGCGAGCGCATAATCGTTGGCGACGAAGCCCAAGGGCTTGAGCCCCTGCGCCTCCATCCGCCGGGTGATCAGCATGCCGAGCGACTGGTGCGCGTTCCAGCCCTCGAAGCTGTAGGCGACCATGTAATGGCGCCCCTCGCGCGGGAAGGTCTCGACCAGCAGCTGGCCGGGGCGGGGCAGTGCCGAGCGCTTCGCCTGGAACTCCAGCCAGTCGCTGACGTCCTTGGGAAAGCGCGGCCATTCGGACGGGTCGGCGAGGAAGCGGCGCACCCGGTCGGCGAGGTTGGTCGACAGCGGCATGCGGCTGCCGCCATAGGTCGGGATACGCGCGGGCTTGGACGAGGCGCGGACGATCAGATCCTCGGTATCGATCTTCTGCACCTCGCAGCTCAGGCCGGCGAAGAAGAAGGTGTCGCCGGGGCTGAGCTGCGCGGCGAAGCCTTCCTCGACCTTGCCGAGGTTGCGGCCATTCTTGAAGCGGACGTTGAGCATCGTCGCCTCGACGATGATCCCGGCGTTGAGCCGGTGCTGCGTGATGAAGCGCGGATGGCTGACCCGCCACAGCCCGTCCGCCTCCTGCGTCAGCCGCTTGAACCGGTCATAGGCCTTGAGGCTATAGCCACCGTCGCGGATGAAGCCGAGCACGCGCTCGAACGTCTCCTCGGTCAGCGCCGAATAGGGCAGCGCCGAACGCACCTCGTCGAGCAGCGCCGCCGCCTCGAACGGCGCGGCGCAGGCCATCGCCATGACATGCTGGGCGAGCACGTCGAGCGCACCGGGGCGGAACAGGTCGGGGTCGAGCTCGCCCGCCTCGACCGCATCGAGCGCGGCGCGCGCTTCGAGATATTCGAAGCGGTTGCCGGGGACGAGGATCGCCTCCGACGATTCGTCGAGCCGGTGGTTGGCGCGGCCGATCCGCTGGAGCAGCCGCGACGATCCCTTGGGCGCGCCCATCTGGATGACGCAGTCGACATCGCCCCAGTCGACGCCGAGATCGAGGCTGGCGGTCGCGACCAGCGCCCGCAGCCGGCCCGACGCCATCGCGCCTTCCACCTTGCGCCGCGCCTCCAGCGCGAGGCTGCCGTGATGGACGCCGATCGGCAGGCTCATCGTGTTGACCTTCCACAGATCCTGGAAGATCAGCTCAGCGAGGCTGCGCGTGTTGCAGAAGATGATCGAGGTCTTGTGCGTCTCGATCTCCGCCATCACCTGTTCGGCGGCGTAGCGGCCGGAATGGCCGGTCCACGGCACCCGATCCTCGGGCAGCAGGATGGCGATATCCGGGTCGGCGCCGGCCTCGCCCTGGACCATCGCGACCTGATCGATATCGCCGTCCGGTGCCAGCCAGGCGCGATAGCCGTCGGTATCGGCGACCGTCGCGGAGAGGGCGACGCGGCGCAGCCCGGGGCTGATCCGCTGCAGCCGCGCCATGCACAGCGACAGCAGGTCGCCGCGCTTGCCGGTGGCAAAGGCATGGACCTCGTCGACGACGATCGTCCGCAACCCTTCGAACATCGTGACGCTGTCGGGATAGCTGAGCAGCAGCGACAGCGATTCGGGCGTGGTCAGCAGGATCTGCGGCGGCTTGACGCGCTGGCGCGCCTTGCGGTCGCTCGGCGTGTCGCCGGTGCGCGTCTCGACGCGCAGCGACAGGCCCATCTCGTCGATCGGGGCGACGAGATTGCGCTGGATATCGACCGCCAGCGCCTTGAGCGGCGAGACGTAGAGCGTGTGCAGCCCCTCGCCGGGCGCCTCGATCAGCTCGGCGAGCGTCGGCAGGAAGCCGGCGAGCGTCTTGCCCGCGCCGGTGGTGGCGACGAGCAGCGCATGCCGTCCGGCACGCCCCTCGCGCAGCATGTCGAGCTGATGCCGGCGCGGCCGCCAGCCGCGGGCGGCAAACCATTGGGCGAGCGGCTGGGGAAGATCCATCGCCGCCTATGTAGGGAGCGCGGCGGGGCGGGGGAATGCCGGGTGGTGATCGGGCGATCGTCGCCCGACAGCAGCGTCAGGCCGTGCGCGACGGCACCCGGTGCCATGCTGGCGCGTAATAGCCGGATGGCACGATTGGGCGACTGGCTGGAACCGCATCCGCACGGCATCTACGTGCGCCCCGCCGATGCGTGGATCGACCCGTCCGAGCCGGAGGCGCGGGCGCTGGTGACGCATGGCCATACCGACCATGCGCGCGGCGGCCATGGCGCGGTATGGGCGACGCCCGAGACGCTGGCGATCATGGATGCGCGCTACGGCGAACAGGCAGGCCACCCCGTCGCTTATGGCGAAAGCCTGACGATGGGCGAGGTCGAGGTCGGTTTCGTCCCCGCGGGGCATGTGCTCGGCTCGGCGCAGATCGTGCTCGACTATCGCGGCGAGCGCGTCGTCGTCTCGGGCGATTACAAGCGCCGCGCCGACCCGACGTGCACGCCGTTCGAGCCGGTCGCTTGCGACGTCTTCGTCACCGAGGCGACCTTCGCACTCCCGGTGTTCCGCCACCCCGATACCGGCGACGAGATCGACAAGCTGATCGTGCGGCTGCACGCCAATCCCGACCGCTGCGTGCTGGTCGGCGCCTATGCGCTGGGCAAGGCGCAGCGGGTAATCGCCGAATTGCGCGCACGCGGGCATGAGGCGCCGATCTATCTGCACGGCGCGTTGCAGCGATTGTGCGACCTGTATGTCGAACATGGCGTCCGGCTCGGCGAATTGCGCGCCGTCGCGGGGGCGAGCAAGGCGGAGATGGCCGGGCATGTCGTGATGTGCCCGCCCGGCGCGCTCAACGATCGCTGGTCGCGGCGACTGCCCGACCCGATCACCGCGATGGCGAGCGGCTGGATGCGCGTGCGCCAGCGCGCGCGCCAGAAGAATGTCGAGCTGCCGCTGATCCTGTCCGATCACGCCGACTGGGACGAACTGACCGAGACGCTTGCCGAGATCGCGCCGCGCGAGGTGTGGGTGACGCACGGCCGCGAGGAGGCGCTGGTCCATTGGTGCCAGCAACGTCAGATCAAGGCGCGGGCCCTCGCGCTGGTGGGGTTCGAAGATGAGGATGACTGAGGGGGCGATCGTCGCGCCTGCGCGATGACCGTCAATCCGATCCCTGAAGCGCCTTCGCCCGCCGGCGCTGCACCGAGCTGCCGATCCCCATCGCCTCGCGATATTTGGCGACGGTGCGGCGCGCGATGTCGAAACCCTTGGCCTGAAGCAGCTCGACCAACGTATCGTCGGACAGGATCTTCGCGCCCTCGCCGGCGATCAGCGCGCGGATCGCGCTCTTCACCGCCTCCGCCGACACCGCATCGCCGCCGTCCGCGGCCTGGATCGCCGAGGTGAAGAAATATTTGAGCTCGAACACGCCGCGCGCGCAACTCAGATATTTGTTGCTGGTGACGCGGCTGACCGTCGATTCGTGCATCTCGATCGCCTCGGCGACGCGGGCGAGGGTCATCGGGCGCAGGTGGGAGACGCCGTGGAGGAAGAAGGCCTCCTGCTGTTTGACGATCTCGGTGGCGACCTTGACGATCGTGCGCTGACGCTGGTCGAGCGCCTTGATCAGCCAATTGGCCGAGGCGAGCGCCTCGGACAGCCACGCCTTGCCCGCCTTGTCCTGCGCGCCATGGCTGAGCTCGTGATAATAGCGGCGGTTGACCAGCACGCGCGGCAGCGTCGCGGCGTTGAGTTCGATCCCCCAGCCGGCCTTGGTGCGCATCACGAACAGGTCGGGGACAACGCCGAGCGCGGGCTCGCCGCCGTAGCGGCAGCCGGGCTTGGGATCATAGCCGCGCAGCTCGCGGATCATGTCCGCCATATCCTCGTCGTCGACGCCGCAGATCCGCTTGAGCCGGGCGAGATCGCCGCGCGCGAGCAGGTCGAGATGGTCGAGCAGCCGCGCCATGCACGGATCGTAGCGATCCGCCTCGCGCGCCTGGAGCGCGAGACATTCGGCGAGGTTGCGCGCGCCGACGCCGGTCGGGTCGAGCGTCTGGATCTGCGCCAGCACCTGCTCGACGCGCGCCAGCGGGGCGCCGAGCCGCGTCGCGATGTCGAGCAGCGGCACGGTGAGATAGCCCGCCTCGTCGAGCTGGTCGATGAGATGCTGGGCGATGAACCAGTCGGCGGCGTCGACCACCGCGCCCGCCTGTGCGAGCAGATGGTCGGCAAGCGTCGCATCCTTCTGCGCGAAGGAATCGAAGTCGGGCGCGTCCTCGCCGCCCGCCCCGCCGCTGCCGCCGGTCGCCGACAGCGCGCCGTCGAAGCCGCCGCCACCATCGGCGACGCTGTCCTGCTGATGGCTTTCGGTGGCGTAATCGACGTCGAGCGGATCGGCGGTAACCGTGCCACCGACCAGCTCGTCGGCGCCGGCGGGTTCGTCGCGCTCGACGCGTTCGGGGCGGACGACCTCATCGGTCTGCGCCGCCTCGAGCAGCGGATTCTTCTCGACCTCCTCGGCGATGAACCCCTCGATCTCGAGGTTGGAGAGCGCGAGCAGCTTGATCGCCTGCTGCAATTGCGGCGTCATCACCAGCGACTGCGACTGGCGGAGGTCGAGACGCGGGGCAAGGCTCATACTGCCCTCTCCCTATGACAGGGGGAGGGAGCCGCCGGAGGTGGCGCAAGGGTGAGCGCAGACGTCGCTCGTGTTCCGCACCGGCCCTCACCCCGCGCCGCTTCGTGGCTTGCCCCTCTCCCGCCGGGAGAGGGGATGGGGGCGTACCGCTCCCACATCGTTACAGCGAAAAGCCCTCGCCGAGGTACAGGCGGCGGACGTTGGCGTCGGCGACGAGTTCCTCGGGGCTGCCGGCGAACAGCACGCGGCCGTCGTAGATGATATAGGCGCGATCGACGATATCGAGCGTTTCGCGCACGTTGTGGTCGGTGATCAGCACGCCGATGTCGCGCCGCTTGAGGTCCTTCACCAGATCGCGGATGTCGGCGATCGAGATCGGATCGATGCCGGCGAACGGTTCGTCGAGCAGCATGATCGACGGATCGGCGGCGAGCGCGCGAGCGATCTCGGCGCGGCGGCGCTCGCCGCCCGACAGCGCCATGGCGGGGCTGGCGCGCAGCCGGGTGAGGCCGAATTCGTCGAGCAATTTGTCGAGCTTGGCGGTGCGCGCCGCGGGATCGGGCTCGGACAGTTCGAGCACCGCGCCGATATTCTTCTCGATCGACAGGCCGCGGAAGATGCTCGTCTCCTGCGGCAGATAGCCGAGGCCGAGGATCGCGCGGCGGTACATCGGCAGGCGGGTGATATCCTCGCCGTCGAGCATGATGCGGCCCGAATCGGGTTTGACGAGGCCCATCACCGAATAGAAGCAGGTCGTCTTGCCGGCCCCGTTGGGACCGAGCAGCCCGACCACCTCGCCGCGATCGACCGAGACCGACACGTCGGTGAGGACGACGCGCTTGTCATAGGATTTGGCGATCGAGATCGCCTGCAGGCCGCGATTGGCAGGCGGCTCGTGGATCGCTTCGGCGCTGTGCAGGTCGGTAACGGCGGCGTCCATGTCCATCGACTCGATGCCTCGCATCAAAGAGTTAGCAAAGCCTTGGCAGGCTTCGTGCATAGCCGCCGCGTCATGGCGCGCCGCGACGCGCGAGGGAAGACCCTTTAGGTCGCGGCCGGCGCACCCGGCGCGGGTGCGTGCCCCGCGCGCGCCGGACGGAAAGGCTTGCGATCAGTTGCGCTTAGGGACCGAGAAGGTGCCGGTGACGCGGCCGCTCGGCGCGGTGGTGGTGGTCGCGCCGGGAGCGGCGCCGCCCGCGCCGCGGACCGAATTGCCGTCGATCACCGCGCGGCCGGTATCGAGATTGATCGTCAGGCGGCCGCCGTTCACCGTATTGCCGCCCTGCGTCAGCGTCACCGCGCCGAGCATGGTGATGACGCGACGGTTGAGGTCGTAGATCGCATATTGGCTCTTGCCCGTCTGATCGGGGCGACGGACGACGACGCCGCCCGAGGCGTCGATCCGCGACACCTGCGGGCTGCCGCCGATGATCGCGCCGGTCGTCGCCACCGTCATCCGGGCGGCGTTGAGCGTCATTTCCGCCTGCTTGACCGCGACGTTGCCGGTCAGGATGGTGCGGTGCTGCTTGTCCTGCAACTCGATCGTATCGGCGCCGAAATCGATCGGCGCGTTCGAATTGTGCGCGCTCTGCGCCGCCAGCGGCGTGGCGAACGACGCCGCGACCAGGGACAAGGCGACGACCGGAGCGGCGGGGAAGGGCTTGCGCATGGCCGGCTATTTCGTCTTTCGCGGCACGATCCGCAAGCGGGCATTGCCGCTCAGGCGGACGGTGCGGCCGTCGAGATCGGCGCTCAGCCGATCGGCGCTGAACGTGCCCTGCGGCACGGTGCCGGTGACCTTGCCGTCGCTGCGCATCGTCTTGGCCTTGAGATCGACCGTCGCATCGCTGGTGTCGATGCGATAGCCGTTGGCGGCGCGCACCGCGATCGGGCCGTCGACCTTCATCTGTTCGGTGTTGAGGTCGTAGCGACCCTGATCGGCGCGCAGCGTCGCCGGCCCGTCGGCGAGCGCGAGATCGGCGGTCATGCCCTTGATCTGGACGATCGGCACGCTGCTGCTCTGCTGCACGGCGCTGCCGGCGTTGAGCGCGAAGGCCTGGCCCTTGTCGTCCTGCCCGCGATAGGTCGCCGCCTGCAGCTTCAGCCGCTCCTTGGCGACCTCGACCTTGTTCTTGTCGAGTACGAACGAGACTTCGTTGGCGGCGGTGAGCGGAGCGAGCACCAGAAAGGCGGCGAGCACGCCGATGCCGATCGGCAGTCCGGTGTTGAGCAACGTGACGATCCGGTCCTGCCGGCCGCCGGGCGCGGCCCAACGCTGCCGCGCCGAGCGGATCGGGCGCGCCGTCGCGCTCACCGGACGCGCCTACGCATGGGCGAAGATGTCGATTTCCGGCCAACCCGCGAGGTCGAGCGCGGCGCGGGTCGGCAGGAAGTCGAAACAGGCCTGCGCCATCGCCATCCGCCCCTCGCGCTCCAGCCGCCGGTTGAGCTCGGCCTGGAGGCGGTGGAGGTAGCGCACGTCGCTCGCCGCATATTCCTTCTGCGCGTCGGACAGGTCGGGCGAGCCCCAGTCGGACGATTGCTGCTGCTTGCTGAGCTCCTGGCCGAGCAGCTCACGCACCAGCTCCTTGAGGCCGTGGCGATCGGTATAGGTGCGGATCAGGCGCGACGCGATCTTGGTGTCATAGGCGGGCGCGGCGACGATGCCGAGGTAATGCTGCAGCGCGGCGATGTCGAACCGGCCGTAATGATAGAGTTTGACGCGCGCCGGATCGGCGAGCAGCGCCTTGAGGTTGGGCGCGGCATAGTCGCTGTCGGGGCCGAAGCGGACGAGATGCTCGTCCGACCCGCCATCGGACAATTGCACGACGCAGAGACGGTCGCGCGGCGTGATCAGCCCCATCGTCTCGGTATCGACGGCGATCGACGCGCCGTGGGCGAAGACATCGGCGGGGAGGTCTTCCTCGTGGAAGTGAACGGTCATGCGCCCGCCCTACGCTGCAACGTCGCGATGCTCAACGGTTAAGCGTCGACGCGCGGCAGGCCGGCCCGGGTGCGGCACGGCGTGCCGGATCGGCGACGATGCGGCAATATTCGCGCAGCCATGGGACAATAACGCGACGATTTCATTCGCGGGGACTTGTTTTCTGCGCTATGGCGATTCCCAAGGCGCAATAGGTTTCGCGCCCGAGGGCTCGCGTTCGTCGTCCGGCGCACGGGTTCTTGTCACGGATTGGATGCGGGCGAACCGGGAAGACGAATAGGGTTATGGGTTACGACAAAGGTGGCCGCGGCAATCGTGGCGGACGTGGTCGCGACAAGCGCGACGATTTCGGTGGCGGCAGCAGCGATTTCGGTGGCGGCTTCGGCGGCGGCGGTTTCGGCGGTGGCGGCTTCGGTGGCGGTGACCGCGGCGGCTTCGGTGGTGGCGGCTTCGGCGGCGGCGATCGCGGCGGCTTCGGCGGCGGCGGCGGCGGCGGGTACCGTGGCGGCGGCGGTGGCGGCGGCTTCGGCGGCGGCGGTGGCGGCGGGTTCAGCGGCGGTGGCCGCGGCATGCCCCCGCAGGTTGTCGGCGAAGGCACGGGCGTCGTAAAGTTCTTCAACGCGCAGAAGGGCTTCGGCTTCGTCGTCCGTGATGACGGCGGCGAGGACGTGTTCGTGCACATCTCGGCGGTCGAGCAGGCGGGCATGAGCTCGCTCGCCGAAGGCCAGCCGCTCGGCTTCACCCTCGTCGATCGCGGCGGCCGCATCTCGGCGACCGAGCTGAAGATCGACGGCGAGCCGATGGCGGTGACCGAGCGTGCGCCGCGCGAGCCGCGCGAAGGCGGCTTCGGTGATCGTGGCCCGCGGGCCGGCGGTGCCGGTGGCGCGCCGCAGCGTCAGCTGACCGGCGAGAAGGCGACGGGCGTCGTCAAGTTCTTCAACGCGATGAAGGGCTTCGGCTTCATTCAGCGCGACGATGGCCAGCCCGATGCGTTCGTTCACATCTCGGCGGTCGAGCGTGCCGGCATGGCGACGCTCAACGAGGGCGATCGTCTCCAGTTCGAACTCGAAGTCGATCGTCGCGGCAAATATGCTGCGGTGAACCTGTCGGCCGCGTCGTAACGGTCCCGACCCGATCAGTGAAAGGCCCGGCTCCGCAGATCGCGGCGCCGGGCCTTTTGCGTTTCGGCATAGGACAGGCGATAGGCGCGGCGTGACGGACGTGCGGATGTGAGGATATGCGGGTGGTCAAGCTGACGCTGGTGGTGGGGCTGATCGGGGCGCTCGGCGCGTCCGCGTGGCATGTCGCGGCGCCGACGCCGCAGGCGAGCGTTCCGCCGCCGTCTGCCGCCGCGCCGCCACCGGAAACCGGCACCCCGGTCTATGCCGCCAACGTCGTCGCGCGCTTCCCGCACGATCGCGATGCCTTCACCGAGGGGCTGCTGTTCTGCAACGGCACGCTCTACGAAAGCACCGGCAAGGAAGGCGCGTCGGACATCCGCCGCGTCGATCTCGCCACCGGCAAGGTGCTCGCGCGGGCGCGGCTGACGCCCGATCTGTTCGGCGAGGGGATCGGCTGCTGGAAGAACAGCCTGCTCAGCCTGACGTGGAAGACCGGGATCGGCTTCCGCTGGACGCTGCCGACGCTCAAGCGGGTCGGCGCGCCGTTCCACTATACGGGTGAGGGGTGGGGGATGACGAGCGACGGCGGTTCGCTGCTGCTCTCCGACGGCACGCCGACGCTGCGCCGCATCGACCCCGCCGGCTTTACCGAGCGCGGCCGGATCGCGGTGACGCTCAACGGACGGCCGCTCGCCAAGCTCAACGAGCTCGAATTTGTCGGCGGCCGTATCCTCGCCAACGTGTGGATGACCGGCTTCATCGCGCGGATCGACCCGGCGAGCGGACGGGTCGACGGCCTGATCGACCTGCGCCCACTGATCGCCGAGGTACAGGCGAGCGACCCGGACGCGGTGCCGAACGGCATCGCCTATGACGCCGCGCACGACCGGTTGTTCGTGACGGGCAAATACTGGCCGACGCTGTTCGAGATCAAGATTGGCGAAGAGGTCGGCCGGGCGAACTGAGGGCGATCCGATCGGGCCGAATGGCTCGCTCGGGCATGGCGCGGGCAGAGCCTGCGGCCAGTACGCCGGGGCGGCGCGCGCGCTGTGTGTGCGGGGGCGGGCCTGATGCGATCCGCCACCCGTGCGTTCACGTCACCAGCTTGCGCAAGGTCTCGATCCGGTCGGCTTCCGCCGCCGGTTTGTCGGTGCGGATGCGGGCGATGCGCGGGAAGCGCATCGCGACGCCCGATTTGTGGCGGGTCGAGCCGTGGATCGAATCGAACGCGATCTCCAGCACCAGCGACTTCTCCACCTCGCGCACCGGGCCGAAGCGGGCGAGCGTGTGGCGGCGCACGAAACTGTCGAGCATGCGCAATTCCTCGTCGGTGATCCCCGAATAGGCCTTGCCGACCGGCAGCAATTCGCCCTCCTCGGTCCAGCAGCCGAACGTATAGTCGCTGTAATAGGAGGAGCGACGCCCGTTGCCGCGCTGCGCATACATGATGACGCAATCGGCGGTGAGCGGATCGCGCTTCCATTTGTACCACAGGCCGGCACGACGACCACCGACATAGGGCGAGTCGCGGCGCTTGAGCATCACGCCCTCGATCGCGGCATCGCGCGCACCGGCACGGATCGCCTCCAGCTCGGTGAAGCTCGCCGCGGTGATGACCTGGCTGATGTCGAAGCGATCGGGGTTGAGCCGCGGCACGAAGGCTTCGAGCCGGGCCCGCCGCTCGGTCCACGGCAGCGCGCGCAGATCCTCGTCGCCGTCGAGCAGGATATCGTAGAGGCGGACGAAGGCGGGATATTCGGCGAGCATCTTCGCCGACACCTGCTTGCGGCCGAGTCGCTGCTGGAGCGCATTGAAGCTCGCCGCGCCGCCGCCATCCTCGAGCGTGCCGCCCTGCACCTCGCCCTTGACGAGCAACTCGCCGTCGACCGTGCCGGGGGTGGTGAAGGCGGCGGCGACGTCGGGGAAGCTGGCGGTGACGTCGTCGCCGGTGCGGCTGTACAGGCGGGTCTGGCCGGCGACATGGACGATCTGGACGCGGATCCCGTCCCATTTCCATTCGGCGGCGTAATCGGCGAGATCGACCTGCGCATCCTCCAGCCCGTGCGCGAGCATGAAGGGGCGGAAGACCGGGACGTTGGCGGCGGTCGGCTGTTCGCCCTTGCCCTCCGCCCAGGCGAACAGGCGGGCATAGGGCGGGGCGAGACCATGCCACACCTCCTCGACCACATCGACGTCGAGTCCGAAGGCCTGCGCCAGCGCCGTCTTGGCGAGTCGCGCCGAGACACCGATGCGCAGGCCGCCGGTCGCCATCTTGAGCAGTGCGAACCGTTCCTCGGCATCGAGCCGGTCGAGCATCGCGGCAAGGACGCCGGGCGCATCCGAGCGCGACAGGTGGCGGAGCGCGTCGATCGCCGCGCTGATCGACAGCGGTGGCGCCGGGGCCGGGGGCACCACGGGGGCCGGCCAGAGCAGCGCCACCGTCTCGGCGGTGTCGCCGACGTAGTCGCGGCTCATCCGGAACAGCACCGGGTCGACGCGCGCCTCGATCAACGCGCGGATCTGTGCCGGCTTGACGCCGGGCAGGTCGAGATCGCCGGTCAGTGCCGCCATCGCCCAGCCGCGGTCGGGATCGGGCGTGGCGTGGAGATAGTCGACGATCAGCTTGAGCTTGGCGTTGCGCCCGCGCGTGTAGATGAGCGAATCGAGGAGCGCGGCGAAAGCGTGCATGACCGGGAAACGCGCAGGGAGGGCGTTCCGCTCCGTCGACGGCGGGTGGATGATACACCCGCCGTCGCGACGCCTCAGCCCTTGCGGCTGGCCTCGAACAGGAACCAGGCGCGCTCTTCGGCCTCGTCGGTCCAATCGTCGACGATGCCGCTAGTGGCATTGTCGCGTGCCGCGTCCGCGGCATCCTTGACGACGCGGAAGCCCTCGACGAGCTTCAGATTGTCCTCGCGCAGTTCGGCGAGCATCGACGCGGCGTCGACGAAGTCGAGGTCGTTGTCGACGATCGACTGGCGGCGGCTGATGTCGCCGATCGAGCGCAGCGTCGTATTGCCGGTCTTGCGGACGCGTTCGGCGATCGCATCGGTGACGCCGAGGATCTGCGCCGCCTGATCGTCGAGCAGCAGGTGATAGTCGCGGAAATGCGGGCCCGAGACGTGCCAGTGGAAGTTCTTGGTCTTGAGGTACAGCGCATAGCAATCGGCGAGCGACGCGTTGAGCGCGTCCGCCACCGAGCGGGTGTTGCTGAGATCGGTCGGCGTGCTCAACGCCGGGTTGATGTCGGCCATGTCAGTCTCCGTGGATGGGATCGTTGCGGCAACGATCCGATAGCGCAAACGCTCCGCACGGTGGGGCCATTTTGGTGATGTCGATGATCGACGGCTCAGATCAGCCGCAGCGCGCCGAGCCCGAGCCAGAGGGCGACGAGGACGAACAGGATCCCGACGATGCGACGGGCGGGAGCGAGCGGCAGGCGCCGCCAGTCGCGCTCGCCGAGGATCGCGGCAGGGGCGATCACCGCCAGCGATCCCAGCATCGCGCCGACCGCGGCGAGCCAGGGGAGGGCGGCACGCGCGGCGAGCGCGACGACGATGAACTGGATGCCGTCCCCGAAGGCGAGGATGAACAATCCGGCGGCGCTGGTGGCGAAGCCGCCGATCCGCCAGCCGGCGAGCCGTTCGGGCGCTTTCGCCGGCAACAGCGCACCGCCACCCTGCAACAGCAGCGCGAGCGCGAGGAACAGCTGTTTCGCCTCGGGTATCAGATGCGGCGCGAGCCACGCGCCCGCCGCGGCAGCGATCAGCCCGGCGGCAAGCAGCGCCAGCGCGGCCGCGAGGATGACGCGCAGCGGCATGCGGTAACGATCGGCGAGGATCACAGCGAGCGCCGCCGGACGATCGCCGATCTGGGCGAGCGCCGCCGCGACCAGCGCCGCCATCAGCGCGTCCAACGATCGTCCCCTATGCTATGCCGATCCGTCTGCATGTCCCGCCCCCTGTGACCGCGCGACCATGGGCGCGGACGGTAAGCGGCTGGTTAAGGGGACAGGATCGTGCCGTCGACGGTTGACTTTGCCGCGCCTATCCGCCATGCGCCGCGACTGATCGAGCGGCGGCGTTGGTGCTGCCGCTCTCCTTGTTTTCAGGATTTGGGGCTCATGGCCAAGCCGACTACCGTCAAGATCAAGCTCGTCAGCACCGCCGACACTGGCTTCTTCTACGTCACCAAGAAGAACCCGCGGACGAAGACCGAGAAGCTGAGCTTCAGCAAGTATGATCCCGTCGTGCGCAAGCACGTCGAGTTCAAGGAAGCCAAGATCAAGTAATCCCACGCGGCGGCGTTCTGCCGTCTGCGGGTGATGATCGCAATGCCGCCGGCGCCACGGGTGCCGGCGGCATTGCGCATGTCCGCGGGATGCTTGCACCAGCGCCTTGATTCGGGCGTGCTTCGGACACCTTGCGTTCATCTTCTTACGGCATAGCGGCGTCTGGCACCGGATCGTCCGGTTGCCCTGTATCGCGTCACTACGGGCTAAGGGCGGTGGTCTCCACGGGAGGGCGCCGCCCTTGGTTTTTGGGTCGCGGAACCGCAGCGGCGTCGGGTAGTTTTCTACCCTGCTCGCAGCATCTGGCCCTTTTCGGGGGCAAGGGCTACGAAGCGCGCGACGCCCTGTCGATGCCCCGCCGGCTCGGCAGGGCGTCTTTATATCTGCGCCCGCGCAGCCGGGCCGGTGCCGCATCACAGCAGCGCATTCACCGCTTCCATGAAGCGGGCGAGGCTGATCGGCTTGGAGACGTAGGAGCGCGCTCCGGCGGCGCGGATGCGATCCTCGTCGTCGCGGCCGGCATAAGCGGTCACCGCCATCACCGGAATCACGCGCAGCTGCTCGTCCGCCATCAGTTCGAGGATCAGCTCATAGCCGGTGACGTGCGGCATCTGGATGTCCATGATGATGAGGTCGGGAACCAGCTCGCGCGCGCGGGCCACCGCCTCGCGGCCGTCGCGCACCGGCTCGGCCGCGATGCCGTGGGCCCGCAGCAGGTCGCAGAACAGTTTGAGGTTGAGTTCGTTGTCCTCGACAACGAGTACCCGTTTCGCCACGTGCGTCACCACCCTTCCAAGATCGGACGATAGGCAATGCGCGCACGCGATACAAATCTCCCGGATGCCGACGTGCTCGGCCTGCAGGCGCTGGTCTGGACGATCGGCGAGCCGGACCGCGCCGACCGGCTGATCGCGGTCACCGGCCTCTTCCCCGACGATCTGCGCGCACGTGCCGGCGAGCCGGCGGTGCTGGCGGCGGTGATCGCCTATCTCGAATCCTACGAACCCGATCTGATCGCCTGCGCGGAGGCGCTCGGCGTCTCGCCCGAGGCGCTGGTCGCCGCCCATGCGATGCTGGAGGCCCGATGAGACCGCTGCTGATCACCGATTGCGACGAAGTGCTGCTGCACATGGTCAAGCATTTCGGCGCTTGGGTGGGCGAGGCGCATGATATCGACTTCACCCCCGACGGCGAGGATTTCGCCAACAGCCTGCGCCGCCGCGACGGCGGTCCGGCGCCGACCCGCGACGAGATGTGGGCGCTGCTCGGCGGCTTCTTCCCGGCGGAGATGGACCGGCAGACGCTGGTGCCGCACGCCGCCGAGGCGCTGGCGCAGCTCGCGACGCAGGCGGATATCGTCGTGCTCACCAACATCACCGATGCGTGCAAGCCGGCGCGGATCGCGCAGCTCGCCCGCTTCGGCATCGCGCATCGCGTCGAGTGTAACCAGGGCGGCAAGGGTGAGCCGGTGGCGCGGCTGCGGGCGGAATATGGCGACCCGGTGACGGTGTTCGTCGACGATCTCGCCACGCATCACCAGTCGGTCGCGGACCATGCGCCGGCGGTCCACCGGCTGCACATGGTGTCCGAACCGACGCTCGCGCCGCGGGTGCCGCCGGCGCCGTTCGCGCATGCGCGGATCGACGACTGGCGCGAGGCGGGCGCTTGGATCGCCGCGCGCTTCGCGGCGGGGGTGGGGGCGGACGCGTAGGCGGGGGCGATCCTCCCTCAGCTTCGTCATCCCTGCGCAAGCCGGGATCCATGGACACGGCGCCATCGCCGTCGCGCGCCGTCGCCAGCCACCCGCCTCCATGGATCCCGGCCTGCGCCGGGATGACGAAGGGGGTGGGACAGGCCGCCGCATGAGGAGCGAACGGCTCCCATCGCCGCCCAACGCACCCGTTCCACCCGCGCGGCAAATCGGCTAGACGCACCCGCCATCTTCCCGAAAGGACTTCGCATGACCACGCACGTCGATCGCAAGCTTGAGGAGCTCGGCCTGTCGCTGCCCGAGGCGGCGGCACCGGTCGCGGCCTATGTGCCGGTGGTCGAGGCGGGCGGGATGCTCCACCTGTCGGGGCAGTTGCCGTTCAAGGCGGGACAGCTCGTCACCGGCCGGCTCGGCGACGGCGTGTCGCTCGAGGACGGACAGGAGGCGGCGCGGCTGTGCGGGCTGATGATCGTCGCGCAGATCAAGACGCATCTCGGCGGCGACCTGTCGCGGGTCAAGCGGATCGTCAAGCTCGGCGTATTCGTCAATTCGGCCGCCGATTTCACCGATCAGCCCAAGGTCGCCAACGGCGCGTCGGAGCTGATGGTCGCGCTGTTCGGCGAATCCGGCAAGCATGCGCGCAGTGCGGTCGGCGTGCCGGTGCTGCCGCTCGGCGCCGCGGTCGAGGTGGATGCGATCATCGAACTGGCCTGACCCCTGCCCAAGCGCGGTTCATGACCTATATCGGCGGGCGATGACCCTATCGTCCTTCGCCGCATGAGCCCGCTCGCCGCCCGCCTTGTCGACGGGGTCCGCGCGATCCCGGCCGAGCAATGGAATGCCTGCGCCGGCACCGCCAACCCCTTCGTCCGCCACGCCTTCCTCGCCGCGCTCGAGGAATCGGGCAGCACCGGCGGACGATCGGGGTGGCAGCCGATCCCGATCGTCGTCGACGATGCCGCCGGCGTGCCGGTGGCGATCGCCCCGGCCTATGCCAAGAGCCACAGCCAGGGCGAATATGTCTTCGACCATGCCTGGGCCGACGCCTGGGAGCGGGCCGGCGGCCAATATTATCCCAAGCTGCAGGTCGCCGCGCCGTTCAGCCCGGTGCCGGGGCCACGGCTGCTGCTGCGCGATCCCGGTGCCGCGCCGGCGCTGATCGCCGCGCTGGAGGCGGTGACCGACCAGCATGACCTGTCGTCGGCGCATGCCACCTTCGTCAGTCCCGATCAGGTCCCGGCGTTTGAACAGGCCGGCTGGCTGATCCGCGAGGGGACGCAATTCCACTGGGCGAACCACGGCTATGCCACGTTCGACGATTTCCTCGGCGCGCTCGCCAGCCGCAAGCGCAAGGCGATCCGCAAGGAACGCGCCGCTGCGGTGGAGGGGCTGACCATCCGCCACCTCAGCGGCGCCGAGATCCGGCCGGAGCATTGGGACGCCTTCTGGACCTTCTATCAGGATACCGGCAGCCGCAAATGGGGGCGGCCGTATCTGACCCGCAGCTTCTTCCCGCTGCTCGGCGATGCGATGGGCGACGACGTGCTGCTGATCCTCGCCGAGCGCGACGGCCGGCCGATCGCCGGGGCGCTCAACCTGATCGGCGAGGAGACGCTCTACGGCCGCTATTGGGGCTGTACCGAGGAGGTGCCGTTCCTCCATTTCGAGCTCTGCTATTATCAGGCGATCGACGCGGCGATCGCGCGCGGGCTCAGGACGGTCGAGGCAGGGGCGCAGGGCGAGCATAAGTTGGCGCGCGGCTATGTGCCGGTGCCGACCTGGTCGGCGCATTATATTCCCGACGCGGGCTTCCGTCGCGCGATCAGCGACTTCCTGGTGCGCGAGCGTGCCGCCGTCAGCGACGAGCAAAGCTATCTCGCCGAACTTGCGCCGTTCAGGAAGGGCGGGGGATAAGCCGCCGCCGCGGCGGCAGCAGATCGGGATCGAGCGTCACCTTGGGCCGGCTGCGATCGTCGATCCGGTAGAGCACGTCGCGGCCGCTCCGCCAGATCGGGGTCAGGCCGGTGAGGTATTCGGGCTCGACCGGTGCCGGATTGATCAGCCAGATATAGTCGAAGGCGTCGCGCGGCAGATAGGCGAGCGAGACGCGCAGCGGCCGCCACCATTCGCCGCGACAGCGCCGGTCGGTGACGAGCTGCGAGGGATCGTGCGCGAAGGCGCCGGCCGGCGTGTAGCGGACGGTGAGCAGCTGCCCGCCCGCCATCGACCATTGGTCGTTGGCATAAGCGATGCGGCGTTCGAGCGCGATGCCGGCGGCATGTTCGAGCCGCGAATAGAGCCATTCGTCCCGGCAGGTGCGCCCGACCATGGTGAGCAGCCGCGCGCCCTTGGGCACGCGGTCGAGCGCGGCGAGCGTGCGGTCGTATTCCGCATCGAACATCCCATAGCTCACCGTCGTCGCGACGAGCCGCGCGCCGAAGAAGGCGAGGCCGAGCGCGGCAAGCGTCGCGGCGCCGCGGAACGACAGGCCGCGCCGCGGACGCAGCGCGATCAGCGCGATCGCGATGACGAACGGCGCCAGCCGCATGTCGGCATAGGCCGAGCCGAAGACGATGCGCGGCAGCAGCACGAAGATCGCGCTGAGGAACAGCGCCGAGAGCAGCAGGTTGCGCGAATATTCGATGCGGTCGTCGCGCATCCCCTTGAACAGGATGACGAACAGGATGGTCGCCGAAGCGAGGTCGAACGCCATCCAGCGATCGCGCAGCACCATGATGATCCAGTTGACCTTGGCGCGCCAGTTGAACCAGTCCATCGTCTTGCCGGTGACGTGATCGCCCGACCGCCACAGCACCATCATCAGGAAGGGCAAGGCAAGCGGCAGGCAGCCGATCGCGGCGCGCGCCCAGCTCTCCGCCCAATGCCCGCCCCCTCCCGGCACATCAGGCCCGTCCTTGCGCAGGTCGTGCTGGCGGATCATCTCGGCGGAGAAGGCGAGGATGCCGAGCACGCCCCAGCCGAAGGTATGGCAGACCCATAAGGCGCAGGACAGCGGCACGAACAGGATCGCACGCAACCGCAGGCTGCCGAGCCGCCCCATCCGCAGCCACAAAGCGAACAGGTTGAGCGCCAGCGCCATCGACAGCGCGAAATTGACGAAGCCGAACTGGAACGGATAGCTGTAGGCGAGCGGCAGCGCGAACAAGGCGGTGGCGGGGATCCGGCCGTGCACCTCGCGCGCGATCCACAACAGGCCCGAGACGGTCAGCGCCGGGATTGCCATGACGATCAGCTTGACCGCCAGCTCGAGCCCGAAGATCGGCGTCAGCGGCTCGATCAGCAGGTCGACGCCGAGATTGCCGATCAGCGCCCAGCGGAAATCATACCAGTCGGCGAGCCAGGGATAGGCCGCGCCGTCGAGCTGGACGCGATAGCGCCCCATATGGCCGGGCAAGTCGACCAGCGGCGGGATGTCCGGCCACCATAAGGGAATCGTCGTCGCGATCACCATCGCCACGACGAACCAGCGCGTTTGCCACCAGTGCAGCTTATGCCCCTGCATCCGACCGCCTTACGCGGGCGGAGCGCCCCCCGACAAGCGGTTCCGCGCGATGATGCGGGCGCCGTCCGGCAAAACGGCGACGGTGGCGAAGCCGGGCAGGGTGCCGCGGGCGAGCGCGGCGGCAGCGCTGCCGCGGCGGTGCGCGCCGGGAAGGGCCGCGCAGGCGAGCAGATAGTGCGCGCCGAGCCGGTCGGCGGTGGCGGCGGCAACGCCTGCCGGCGCGGCGTAGAAGGCGTAGACCGCGCGCAGTCCGGCGCCGTCGCGATGATAGGGGGCGGCCAGCACCGTATCCGCAGTGCCGCCGATAATCCACGCCCCGGCATCGACCGGCGCGATCACGCGCCCCGGCGGCAGGCGGTTGAGCGTCGCGATCATCGCCGGCGCACCGCAATCGCCGCGACCGACGCTCGCCTCGCCGGTCTTCGAGGGCAGCGCTCGGGCGGCGAGCGGGTAGAGGATGCCGGCGGCGGCGAGCCAGCTCGCGACCAGCGCCGCCGGACCGCGGTCACGCGCCGCGGCGACCATCGCGGCGAGGGCGGGTGCGGCGAGCAGGGCGGCGGGATAGGCGCCCCGCAGCTGCACCGCGGTGATCGCGAGCGCGCCGGCGAGCAGCAAGGCGATCAGCTCCCAGCCGGGACGTGTCTCTGCCGCCATGCCGCTCGCGGTGTCTCCGGGCGTTCCCCTGTGCGACGCGAGGCCGCGGCGGCGGGCCATCTGCCATAGGGTCGCCGCGAAGCCGACGAGCGGCAGCCCGGCATAGCCGAAGCTCGTCGCGACGGGCGCCGACCGGATCGACTGCGCCTCGCCGACCTGATTCAGCCAGAGCGCGGCGATCCGTGGATCGACCGCGCCATAGGGATGCAGGCATTGCGGCGACAGGGCGAGCCCCAACGCGACGGCGCCGCCGCCGAGCGCGACCACCGCGATCCAGCGGAGCCGGTGACCGGTCAAGAGCCGGTCGAGCAGCGCCAGCAGCAGCACCGCGCCGGCGGGCGCCAGGAACGCGCGCCAGGCGATGCGGGTTAAGCCGTCGCAGGCCGGATAGGCAAAGTCATCGCTCGCGAACAGCGCGCGGCCGACGATCAGGGTGAGGAGCAGGCCGAGCGCGAAGGCGGCCAGCGTCGCGCCGGCGACGCGGTGCCGTGCCCATCCCGCGACGAGCCAGAGGCCGGCGAGCGCGAGCAGCGGCGCGGTCTCCAGCCCGACGATCAGGCTCGCCGCCGTACAGCCGCCGGCGAGCGCCGCGCCGCGCGCATCGCGGGCGAGCAGCCCCGCGACGCCGGCGAGCAACAGCACGAGCTGCAAGCCGTGATGATCGATCCGCCCCGGCAGGAAGACCGTCGTCGCCGGATAGGCGAGCGCGGCGATCACTCCGGCGGTGGCCGCGACCCGCTCCCCGCCCAGTCGCCGGGCGATACGGATGACGAGCCGCAGCGCGACGGCGAACAGTACGATCGGCCAGACGGTGACCGCGATCACCTCGGCGGCGTGGCTGCCGAGCAGCGGCCGCAACGCAACGATGATCGCCGCGAGGCCGAGATCGGCGAGCCGCGTCCAGTGCATCGGCAAGCCGCCCGCGAGGCGATGCTGACTCAGATCGCCGAACGGCTGACCGGCCAGCCAGTCGCGAATCTGCGCGAGCCGCATCACGTCGTCGGTATCGGGCAGGCGGAGCTGCCCGAGATCGGAGCTGGCGCGGATCGTCCAGACGAGGCCGAGCAGCAGCGCCAGCACGGCTGCGATCAGCGTATCGGATCGGAGCCGCCGGGCCATGGCCGCGATTCTGCGGGGAGGGTGGTTAAGGCGGGTTTAAGGGTGGTGACGAGGCGCCAGGCGGCGGTCACGCCACGTTACCCCTTTGGGGCCGCCGCCTGGGACAGGCTGGCTATCGCCGCTTGCCGCCTCGTCGCGCTATCCTTTACCGATCGCGCCGCCCGAGCAGGCGCAGCCTGAGCGCGTTGAGCTTGATGAAGCCCGCCGCGTCGCGCTGGTCATAGGCGCCCTGATCGTCCTCGAAGGTGACGACCTTTTCCGAATAGAGCGAATTGGGCGACTTGCGGCCGACGATATAGACGCCGCCCTTGTAGAGCTTGAGCCGCACCGTGCCCGACACCTTGGCCTGGCTGTGGTCGATCGCGGCCTGCAGCATCTCGCGCTCCGGCGAGAACCAGAAGCCGTTGTAGATCAGCTCGGCGTAGCGCGGCGCCAGTTCGTCCTTGAGGTGCGCGGCGCCGCGGTCGAGCGTGATCTGCTCGATGCCGCGATGGGCGAGATGATAGATGGTGCCGCCCGGCGTTTCGTACATGCCGCGGCTCTTCATGCCGACGAAGCGATTCTCGACCAGATCGAGCCGGCCGATGCCGTGACGGCGGCCGAGCTCGTTGAGCTTGGCCAGCAGCGTCGCCGGGCTGGTCGCCTCGCCGTTGAGCGCGACGCCGTCGCCGCGCTCGAAGTCGATCGTGATATATTCGGGCGCGTCGGGCGCATCCTCCGGGTTGACGGTGCGCGAATAGACATAGTCCGGCACCTCCTCCCACGGATCCTCGAGCACCTTACCCTCGGACGAGGTGTGCAGCAGATTGGCGTCGGTCGAGAAGGGCGATTCGCCGCGCTTGTCCTTGCTGACCGGAATCTGATGCTGTTCGGCGAATTCGATCAGCCGGGTGCGGCTGGTCAGGTCCCATTCGCGCCACGGCGCGATCACCTTGATGTCGGGCGCGAGCGCATAATAGCCGAGTTCGAAGCGGACCTGATCGTTGCCCTTGCCGGTCGCGCCGTGGCTGACCGCATCGGCGCCGACCTGCCGCGCGATCTCGATCTGGCGCTTGGCGATCAGCGGCCGCGCAATCGACGTGCCGAGCAGGTACAGCCCCTCGTACAGGGCATTGGAGCGCATCATCGGGAAGACGTAGTCGCGGACGAACTCCTCGCGCAGATCGTCGATGAAGATATGCTCGGGCTTGACGCCGGCCATCTGCGCCTTCTGACGCGCCGGCTCCAGCTCCTCGCCCTGGCCGAGGTCTGCGGTGAAGGTCACCACCTCGCAATTGTACGTCTGTTGGAGCCATTTCAGGATCACGCTCGTATCCAGCCCACCCGAATAGGCGAGAACGACGCGGTTGATCTGATCGGTCACGGCAGCATCCTTGGATAGGGCAAGTCGCCGCGCCACTAAGCGTCCGGGCGCGGTGGCGCAACGGTTGCGTTCACGATGGGTTTAAACGCCCGCGCCTAAGCGGGCGCCATCCTTTCGTTCGACCGGAGATATCATGCGTCCGTTGCTCGTCATCCTGCCGCTGCTGCTCGCCACCCCGGCGCTGGCGGCGGAGAAGATCGATCCCAAATTGCAGGCGGAGTTCGACCGCACCGACGCCAATCACGACGGCGTGCTGACCCGCGCCGAGATCGACGCGCGCGTCGCGAGGATGGATGTCGGCAAGAACAAGATGCCGCCGGGCAAGGCCAAGGCGATCAGCGCCGCCTGGTTCAACACCGCCGATGCCAATCACGACGGCAAGGTGACGCCGACCGAGATGCAGGGCCTGTTCCGCGCCCTGGCCTATCGCTACGACACCAACCACGACGGCGTCGTCAGCGTCGAGGAACGCAACGCCGCGCGCTCGGCGATCATCGCGCCGGCACCGGTACCCAAGGGGCGCTAGCACGATCTGCCGCGACCAGGCGCCGGACGGGCATGCCCCGCTGCGCCCGGCATCATGATGCCCGGACCGGCGGTGTGATGGCCGTCGGTCCGGGCGCGACGATCGATCACGGCCGACTCCCCGGCCCGGCCGCTACCCCAGCCGATCCGCGATGATCCATCGCCGGCTGATCGCGGTCCGCATCAGCAGCAGGCCGCAGCACAGGCAGCGGGCGCGGCGGATGCCGTCGGTCTCGCTGCGGCTGCGGCCGGGGCGGTGGCGGGTCGCAAGGCAGGTGGCGATCGGCGGCGGTGCCGGCATGGCGAGGCTCCTTCGCCGCAGGCCATCGCGCCGGCGGATTGCAGGCAGATGTCCGGTTCGGTCGATCCCAGACATATCGGAGCAACATGCCGCCCGTATCGCAGCCGCTGTCGGCGGCGTTCTCTCCCACTCACCCGTCGACGTCCGGGCGCTCCCCGGTGCCCGACCGTCGAGCTACGAAGCCCCCCCGGCTTCGTAGCTCGGCCCCTCGGCGGCATCGATCGGCGCGACCGCCAGCACCTCGATCGTCTCGTCACGGCCGTTGAACGCCAGCTGGTCGCCGACCTCCGCCCCGAACAGCGCCTGCGCCAGCGGCGCGCCATAGCCCAGCCGGTCGGCGGCGGGGTCCGCCTCGTCGTCGCCGACGATGTCGATCGTCCGCTCCCGTCCGCCGAGCCGGATCGTCACCCGCGTGCCGAAGCCGGCGCTGCCATCCTCGGGCGCGGCGGTCGGGATCGCGGTGGTGCGGCGCGTCTGCCAATAGCGCAGGTCGCGGCGCAGCGCGTCGACCGCATCGGGCGCCGCCGTCGCCAGCGCGGCCTCCAGTTCGGCGATCCGCGTCGCGATCAGCCGCTGGCCCGCGGCGGTGACGCGATTGGGCGCACGCGGGATCGGCAATTCGAATTTGGGTTCGAGATGTTCCTCGTCGCTCTCGCGGCGGAAGGCGACGCTCATCGATCTACTCCTACAATTGCGTCCCACAGTCGGACAGCCGGATATTAACCACCTTAGCCACTGGTCCAATTCGTAAACAATTCGTTAACCCGGTCGCCATGACCAGACGCCTCGTCCTCACCAATGAAGCCGCCCGCCATCCCTTCCGGCAGACTCTGCCGCCGCCGGTGGCACCCGACGCCCGGCGCGGCGACGATTCGGACTGGAAGCTGTTCCTGCTCAGCTTCGCCGCCTTCTTCACCTGCTTCTACACGTTCCTGTTCTAGCGGCGGCGCCGCTCAGTCGCAGGCGCGATGCAGTCGCTGTGCGATCCAGGCGGAGATCAGGCACATGGCGGCGACGAGGAACAGCATGTCGACCGGCTGCACGCCGGCGAGGTTGATCCCGATCGCCGCGATCGAACCCAGCGTCATCGCCCCCGAATTGACGACGTTGTTCGCCGCGACGGTGCGCGCGGTCTGGTCCTTCTCCACCGTGGTGGTCAGGAAGGCATAGAGCGGCACGACGAACATGCCGCCGGTGGTGGCGATCGCGAGCAGCGACAGCATGATCGGGATGCTGCGCGGCTGCGCGACGAATTGCGTCCAGTCGTAGAATTGCCCCGGCGGCGCCGGCACCCAGGTGCGGCAGAGCAAGGAGAAGACGACGACGAATCCGCCCATCGCGATCACCGACAGCGGCGAATAGCGCGCGCTGATCCGCCCGCGCAGCATCGTGTTGATGACCACCGATCCGATCGCGACGCCGACCGAGAAGACCGCGATCGCGCCGCTCGCCACCATCTTGTCGGCGGTGAGCACGTTCTTGACCAGCGGCGGGAAGATAATGATCAGCACCGCGCCGATCGTCCAGAAGAAGCTGATCGCGCAGATCGCCAGGAACAGCCGCGGAATGTGCATCGTCGTGCGGATCAGCCGCCACGAGGCGGAGAAGGGATTGTAGTTGAGCGTCAGCCGCGGCCCCTCGCGCGGCGCCGGCGGCACGAAGCGCGCCGCGAACCAGCCGATCGCCGCGACGACCAGCACGAGGATCGCCGCGCCCTCGATCGGCACATAGCCGGCCACGATCGTGCCGAGCAGGATGGCGAGATAGGTCCCCGCCTCGACCAGCCCGGTGCCGCCGAGCACGTCGTGCGGTTTGAGGTGCTGCGGCAGGATCGCATATTTGATCGGGCCGAAGAAGGTCGAGTGGACGCCGAGGAACAGCACCGCGCCGAGCATCAGTCCGACGCCGAGCGTCGGCAGGCCGGCGCGCGCCACCATCAGCCCCGCCGCGCCGAGCAGCATGATGCCGATTTCCGCGGTCTTGACGATGCGGATGATCCGCGCCTTGTCGTGGCTGTCGGCGAGCTGCCCGGCGAGCGCCGAGAACAGGAAGAACGGCAGGATGGCGATCCCCGTCGCCAGGGCGTTGAAGTTCGTTTCCATATGCGGATCGTTGAAGATCGCATAGGTCGCGAACAGCACCATCGACGTCTTGAACAGATTGTCGTTGAAGGCGCCGAGGAACTGGGTGGTGAAGAGGGGCAGGAAGCGGCGCTGCTTCAGCAACCCCATGGCATTCAACATGCGATCAACGGCCTTCAATCGTGGCGCTATTGTGATCGGCATAGCGGACGGAGCGGGGCACGCCAACGGGGAAGGCGCATCCGCGCCCCCGCCCGCGCCCTCAGCCCGGCCGGCGCATCGTGAAGCGCGTCTCGGGCGTCACCTCGAAATAATCGGCCGGACCGCCGCCGCGCAGGATCGGGCGGGGGCGGGCGGTCTGGTAGACGCCGTCGTCGAGCATCGCACTGTCGATATGGATGCCGACCGCCTCGCCGATCACCAGATATTGGTCGAGGTCGGCGCCCTGCCGGTCCTTGAGGCGGATCAGCTGGGTCAGCCGGCATTCGAACGCCACCGGGCTCGCCGCGACCCGTGCCGGCGCGACCAGCCGCGACGGCAGCGTCTCCAGCCCGGCGAGGTCGAATTCGTCGACCTCCGCCGCCACCGCCGCCGCGGTCGCGTTCATCGCCTCGGCGAGATCGCGCGTCGCGAGGTTCCAGACGAATTCGCCGGTCGCCGCGATATTGGCGACGCTGTCCTTCCAGCCCATCGAGGAGAAGGCGATCAGCGGCGGCGTATAATTGATCAGGTTGAAGAAGCTGTACGGCGCGACGTTGCGCACGCCGTCCGCCGAGACGCTGCTGATCCAGCCGATCGGACGCGGCGCGACCATCGCGTTGACGGGATCATGCGGCAGCCGGTGGCCGTCGCGCGGTTCGTAGAAATGCCAGTCGATCATCGCTGCTTAACTGCTATGATGCGGGAATGGACGCAAACACTCCCGGAACGTCGATCGTCCGCCACGCGCTGGCGACGCGGCTGTGGCATTGGGTCAACGCCGTATCGGTCGTCATCCTGCTCGGCAGCGGCCTTGGCATCTCCAACGCGCATCCGCGGCTCTACTGGGGGCGTTACGGGGCGAATTTCGACCATGCCTGGGCGCAGCTGCCGCGCTTTCCGGCGTGGATAACGATTCCCGCCAACTACAATCTCGCCATCTCGCGCCGCTGGCACCTGCTGTTCGCGCTCGTCTTCGCCTTCGGCCTGCTCGGCTATATGATCGTCAGCCTGATCAACCGCCATTTCGCGCGCAAGCTCGCTTTGCGCCGCGCCGATGTCAGCCCCGCGCATCTGGCCGCGGACGTGCGCGATCATTTCAACCTGCGCTTTCACGACGCCGACGATCCTGCCGCCTACAACAGCCTCCAGAAGTGGAGCTACATCCTCGTCCTCTTCGTCGCGCTGCCGATGATGATCGCCACCGGGCTGGCGCTGTCGCCGGGGATGGACGCGGCCTGGCCCTGGTTGCTCGATCTGTTCGGCGGCCGCCAGTCGGCGCGCTCGCTGCATTTCGTCACCGCCACGCTGCTCGGCGGGTTCATCGTCGTCCATGTGGCGCTCGTCATCCTCGCCGGCGCAGGCAACGAACTGCGCTCGATGATCACCGGCAAGTGGAAGGTCCCCGAGGCATGATCCTCCCCCGTCGTTCGCTCCTGACGGCAGGCGCCGGGCTGCTGCTCGCCGGCTGCGACAAGGTCGCCGCGATCCCGCAGGCGCGGAAGATCCTGTTCGCGGGCGAGGACATGCATCGCGGCCTGCAACGTGCGTTGCTCGATCGCGGCGCGCTCGCGCCGGAATTCACCCGCGAGCAGATGTCGCCGATCTTCCGCGCCAACGGCACGCGCGATCCCGGTACGCCGGCTTATGCCGCGATGGTCGCCGACCAGTTCAGCAGCTACCGGCTCGCCGTCGACGGGCTGGTCGACCGGCCGCTGTCGCTATCGCTCAATCAGCTCGCCGCGATGCCCGCGCGCAGCCAGATCACCCGCCACGATTGCGTCGAGGGGTGGAGCGCGATCGGCCAGTGGCAAGGGCCGATGCTCGGCACGGTGCTTAAGGCCGCGGGGATGCGCCGCTCGGCGCGCTACGTCGTCTTTACCTGCGCCGACCTCTACAACGGCCAGCCCTATTACGAATCGATCGACACCGTCGACGCCTTCCACCCGCAGACGATCCTCGCGCTCAAGATGAACGGCGCGCGGCTCACCGTCCCGCACGGCGCCCCGGTGCGGCTGCGCGTCGAGCGCCAGCTCGGCTACAAGCACGCCAAATACGTCACCGGGATCACCGCGGTGGCCAGCCTCGCCGCGATCGGCAAGGGCAAGGGCGGCTATTGGGAGGACAATGTCGATTACGATTGGTATGCTGGCATATAGGCGATTATGGCGGCGCGCATGGCGCTGATCGACATGTTCCTCAGCCGCGCCGTCAAGCGTGGCCAACTCACCCTCCACCGTCCCGGCAAACCCCCCGCCACCTTCGGCACGCCCGATCCCGACCTCGGTCATATCCAGCTGCGGTTCCAGGACAATGGCGTTGCCGGTCGCATCGTCCGCAACCCCGCGCTCGCCGCGGGCGAGATGTATATGGACGGGCGGATGACCGTCGACGGCGACGACATCATGGGCCTCGTCCGGCTGATGAAGCACAACAGCGCCTATGAGCATGGCCAGAACGCGCTCCAGCCCTCGGCGGTGGTGCGCGGCGTCGGCGCGGTCAAGCACCGGCTCGACCGGATCAACATGGAGCGCCGCTCCAAGCAGAATGTCGCGCATCATTACGATCTGTCGGCGCGGCTCTACGATCTCTTTCTCGATGCCGACAAGCAATATAGCTGCGCCTATTATACCGATCCCGACAACAGCCTCGAACAGGCGCAGTCGGACAAGCTCGCGCATATCGCCGCCAAGCTGGCGCTGAAGCCGGGCATGACGGTGCTCGACATCGGCTGTGGCTGGGGCGGCATGGCGCTGTATCTCAACAAGCATTTCGGCGTCGAGGTGCTTGGCGTGACCCTGTCGGAAGAACAGCTCAAGATCGCGCGCGAACGCGCCGCGGCGGCGGGCGTCGCCGACAAGGTGCGGTTCGAGCTGATCGACTATCGCCGCGTCGAGGGCCAGTTCGACCGCATCGTCTCGGTGGGCATGTTCGAACATGTCGGCCCGCCGCAATACCGGGCCTACTTCCGCAAATGCCGCGACCTCCTCGCACCGGAGGGTGTCGCGCTGATCCACACGATCGGCCGGCTCGGGCCGCCCAGCGTCACCGACGACTGGACGACCAAATATATCTTCCCGGGCGGCTACAACCCCGCCTTGTCAGAGACGATCGCGGCGTTCGAGGGGCTGAAGATGTTCCTCACCGACGTCGAGATCCTGCGGCTGCACTATGCCTATACGCTGCACGAATGGTATCGCCGCACGGTGGCGGCGCGCGACGCGATCGTCGCCTTGTACGACGAGCGCTTCTACCGGATGTGGACCTTCTATCTCGCCGGCGCGGCCAATGCCTTCGAGAATGGCGGGCTGGTCAATTTCCAGATCCAGTTCAGCCGCAGCCGCACCGCGCTGCCGATCACGCGGGATTATATGTTCGAGGGTGAGCGCGCGTTGCGAGGGCGATAGCCGCAACGTTGCGCTCCGGCGGCACCGGCTTACAGCCGGCCGCTCTCACACCGGCAAGGTCACCCGCGCCACCGCGCCCGCTTGCGGGTGGTTGGCGATCGTCGCGTCGCCGCCATGCGCGCGGGCGACGCCGCGGACGCTGCTGAGGCCGAGGCCGATGCCGCCGGTGTCGCGGTTGCGCGACCGTTCGCCGCGGAAGAACGGCTCGAACAGGCGGTGGACGTCCTCGGGCGGAATGCCGGGGCCGTGATCGCGCACCTCGATCAGCGCATGGCCGTCGATCCGCGCCAGCGTCACCTCGGCGTCGCCGGCATATTTGAGCGCATTGCCGACCAGATTGGCGACCAGCGATTTCAGCGCGGCGGCATCGCCCTCGATCACCAGCGGATCGCCGTCGTGGAGCACCACCGGCTCGCCATGATCGGCGAGGTCGTCGGTGACGCTCTCGACCAGCGAGCGCAGGTCGAGCCGGCGGCGTTCGACCGCCTGCGTGCCGTCGCGGAAGAAGGCGAGCGCGGCCTGGATCATCGCCTGCATGTCGCGGATGTCCGCCTCGCTCGCGCTGCGCAGCGGTTCCGGCGCGCGTTCGAGCCGCAGGCCGAGCCGCATCAGGGGCGTACGCAGATCGTGCGCGATCGCGGCGATCATCATCGTGCGGTCCTCGACATAGCGGTTGAGCCGCGCCTGCATCCGGTTGAACGCCGCCGCCGCCTCGGCGATCTCCGCCGGCCCGCCGAGCGGCAGCGGCGCGGCGCGCGGATCACGGCCGAGCCGCTCCGCCGCGGCGCCGAAGGCGGCGATCGGCTTGGTCAGCCGCCGTGCGAGCAGCCAGGCGAAGGGGGCGACCGCGAGCAGCGCGGCGAGCAGCCACTGAAAGGCGCGCCACCGCCAGCTTTCGAAGCCGGTATGCGCCGCGCGCGCCACCCGCCAGCTGCCGTCGCGCTGCTTCACCGCGACGGTGAAATGGCCGAACAGGATCTGATTGCGCGCGTCGGGCGGCGGCCGGTCGCCGAACCCGCCGCGCGGCGGCAGCGGCCCGAAGACGAGCGGCGGCGGCCCGCCGAACTGGACGTGGACGCGCGCCGGCGGCAGATCGAGCTGCATCGCGATCAGCCGGCTGATCCGCGTGCCGCGCGGATCGGCGGGGGCGGGGTTGCTCGCCTCGCGCGTCACCAGCACCTCGCCGGTCGCATCCTGCCCGGAGCGCAGCGCATTGGCGACCTGCGGCACCGAGAAGATGCGCGGCGTCGGCGGGGTGAGGAACACGACCAGCGCCACGTTGAGCGCCTGCACCGCCGCGACGCTCAGCAGCATCACGAGGAAGACGCGCCAGAACAGCGACTTGCTTACCCAACGCACCGCCGGCCGGACCGGCCGGTTGGCGGTCATGCGCGCGCCACCGCCGGCACGAACAGATAGCCTTCGTTGCGGATGGTGCGGATGATGTCGTCGCCGCCGCTGCGCAGCTTGCGCCGCAGCCGGCTGATCTGGACATCGATCGCCCGATCGAAGGCGTCGGAATTGGGGCCGCGCGCCGCCTCGAGCAGCAATTCGCGCGACAGCACGCGCCGCGGCCGTTCGGCGAAGACGCGCAGCAGCGCGAATTCCCCGTCGGTGAGGCCGACCAGCACGCCCTGAGCATCGAACAATTCGTGCGCCATCAGGTCCATCGTCCAGCCATCGAAGGTCAGTCGCGACCGGTCGGCGGGCTCCGCCTGATGACGGCTGCGCAAGGCGGCGCGGACGGTGGCGATCACCTCGCGGGCGCTGCACGGCTTGGTGAGATAGTGGCTCGCGCCGATCTCCAGCCCGACGATCCGGTCGCGCTCCTCGCCAAGCGCGCTCAGCATGATCACGGTCGGGCCGCCGTCGCGGGTGATCCGGCGACAGGCGGAGATGCCGTCCTCGCCCGGCATCATCACGTCGAGCAGTACCGCGTCGATCCGCTCGCGTTCGAGCACGCTGTCCATCTCGCGGGTGTTGGCGGCGGCCTGCACGCGATAGCCGCGCGCGCCGAGGCTTTCGGTCAGCAGCGAGCGGATCTCACGATCGTCGTCGACCACCAGGATCGCCGCCGCTTCGTCCCCCGCCGCCGTCGCATTATGCTGTTGGCTCATCATGCTCCCCTTCTGGCGGCAAAATGTTTCTCCCGAATAACCGGATCATAGTCTCTTCCGGCGGCGTGGACATCCAGCCGCAACATTGGGCTGGTTGACCGCACTGAACTACAGGGGACACCGATCATGAGTCGCATCGCCTTCGCCGCATTGCTCGCCTGCTCCGCCAGCGTCGCGGCGCAGCAGCCGCCGGCACCGCCGCCGCCCGCGCACGGCAACCACCGCACCTTCATCAGCCCGATGGGCCAGCCGTTCCACGGCACCGACGCCGCGCCCGACCCGGAGCGTGCCTGGTTCGACGCGGCCGACGCCGATCGCGACGGCTTCGTCAGCCGCGCCGAATTCCAGGCGGATGCCAGCCACTTCTTCGCGCAGCTCGACCGCAAGCACGATGGCGAGATCGACCCCGACGATATCGATTATTATGAAAGCACCGTCGCGCCGGAGGTCCGATCGGGTGGCGGCGGCGGCTATGTGATGAGCAATCCGGATGGCGAGGGCGGCGGCAAGGCGCCGAGCTATGACGCGGGCAAGCTCGGCGCGGCGCGGTTCAGCTATTTCGAGCTGCCCGAGCCGGTGACCGCCGCCGATCGCAACTTCAACCGCGGTGTCGATGCCCGCGAATTCGCCGAGGCCGCAGCCAAGCGGTTCGGATCGCTCGACACGAACCACGACGGCAAGCTGGCGTGGGACGAATTGCCGCACGTCTCGGGCCGCGTCTCGGCGCAGGACCGCCGACGTGGCGGCGGCGGTGGCGGGCGCGGCGGCCGGGGCGGCCATGGTGGGCGCGGCGGCATGGGCGGCATGGGCAGCGGCGGCTTCGGCAGCCCCGGCGGCGACATGACGGGCATGGGCCGCGGCGAGGAATAAGCCCGTCGCAGCCGGAAGGGCACAGCGATCGGCCGAGTCGCACGATCGTGCTGCTGAGACGAGGCCTGACCGCTCTGACCTTACCCCGAGCGTTCCGTCATTCCGGACATGTTCGAAATCGCTGCCGATATCTCATCATGCTCCCGCGAAGGCGGAAGCCCAGTGGCGCTTTGCCATAAGCCGTCGTTTTGACTGGCTATTGAGGTTCGGCTCGCGCGGGAACACTGGTGCTGCCGCCGAGTGGAGCGACCCGTCATAGGGTTCGGCTTATGGCGAGCCATCGGTCCGCCGCACAGACACTGACTGACCTGCGGCATTGCAACAGATCGGAGCCGGATCGCGATACGCAATCCGCGTCGCCGGCGATCCGGGGCGGCGGCACGCGCCGGCCGCCCTGTCGCCAATCAGTCGAGCCGGCGGGCCAATTCCTTGTTGAGCCCCAGCGCGACCAGCGTCGCGAACGCACCCGACAGCAGATAGCCGCCCGCCGCGAGCAGACCGAACTGGCTCGCCAGCACCAGCGCGGCGAGCGGCGCGAAGCCGGCGCCGAACAGCCAGGCGAGGTCCGAGGTCAGCGCCGCGCCGGTGTAGCGGGCGCGCTTGGGGAAATTGTTGGTCACCGCGCCCGACGACTGGCCGAACGACAGGCCGAGCAGCACGAAGCCGCCGATCATGAAGGCGAGCTCGCCCGCATCGCCACCGGCGAGTAGCTGCGGCGCGAAGCCGCTGAACGCCGCGATCGCGGCGGCGGTATAGCCGAGCACCGAGCGGCGGCCGATGCGATCGGCGAGCAGGCCCGAGATCACCACCGCGCCAAGGCCGAAGAAGGCGCCGATGATCTCGATGCCGAGGAAGCGCGCGATATCCTCGCGCGTGAACAATGCGACCCACGACAGCGGGAATACCGTCACCATGTGGAACAGCGCGAAGCTGGCGAGCGGGGCGAAGGCGCCGATGACGATGTTGCGCCACTGCGCCTTGACCGTCGCGGTGACGCGCGACGGCGTCAGCTCGCGCGATTCGAACAGCCGGCTGTATTCGGGCGTGACGACGATGCGCAGCCGCGCGAACAGCGCGACGACGTTGAGCGCGAAGGCGACGAAGAACGGGTAACGCCAGCCCCATGACAGGAAGTCGATGCCCTCCATATTGGCGAGGAGGAAGGCGAACAGCGCGCTCGCCACGATCAGGCCGAGCGGCGCGCCGAGCTGCGGCACCATCGCATACCAGCCGCGCTTCTCCGGCGGCGCGTTGAGCGCGAGCAGCGAGGCGAGGCCGTCCCAGGCGCCGCCGAGCGCGAGACCCTGGCCGATGCGGAAGGCGGCGAGCAGGATCGCCGACCAGATGCCGACCTCGGCATAGCCGGGCAGGAAGGCGAGCGACACGGTCGAGGTGCCGAGCAGGAACAAGGCGATGGTCAGCTTGGTGCCGCGGCCGTGCTCGCGGTCGACCCACATGAAGATCTGCGTGCCGATCGGCCGCGCGATGAACGCGAGCGGGAAGAGCGCGAACGAATAGAGCGTGCCGGTCAGCCGGTCGACATAGGGGAAGACCAAAGCCGGGAAGACGATGACCGAGGCGATCGCATAGCAGAAGAAGTCGAAGAATTCCGACGTCCGGCCGATGACCACGCCGATCGCGATCTCACCGGGACGGACCTCATGGTCGCCATTGGTGTTGATTGCACGGGCATCGCGTTCGAGCGCCCCGGAATGGGCAGAAGCCACTGACATGTATCACGATCCTGTCGTCTCACAGCCCGAGGGCCAGCCGTCATCAACGCGCCTTGCCCGCAAACGGACGCAACGCCAGCGTCCTTGTGTAGCGCAGCCGGCGCGCGGGCGGGATAGGACAAAATGTCCTATTTTGCGGTGCAGCACGCAGGAGTACCGGCGATGGTGATGCGAACCCCGTCTCTTCTCGCGTGCGCCCCGCGCACCGCCGCACCGCGGGTGATGCGCGCCCTGCGCACCACCGCCGTCCTCGCTGCGCCCGCCCTGCTCGGCGGCTGCGACTGGGTGGTGATGAACCCGTCGGGCGACGTCGCCCGCCAGCAGGCCAATCTGATCCTGTGGTCGACCGGGCTGATGCTGCTCATCATCGTGCCGGTGATCGTGCTGACCCTGCTGTTCGCGTGGAAGTTCCGCCACACCAACGAGGACGCCGAATACCAGCCCGACTGGGACCATTCGACCGGGCTCGAGCTGATCATCTGGTCGGCGCCGCTGATGATCGTCATCGCCTTGGGCGCGATGACCTGGATCAGCACGCATGCGCTCGACCCCTACCGCCCGCTCGGCCGGATCGCACCGGGGCAGCGGGTGGCGAAGAACGAGAAGCCGCTCGAGATCCAGGTCGTCTCGCTCGACTGGAAGTGGCTGTTCATCTACCCCGAACAGGGCGTCGCGACGGTCAACGAACTGGTGCTGCCGACCAACCGGCAGGTGCAGTTCCGCATCACCTCGTCGTCGGTGATGAACACCTTCTACGTGCCCGCGATGGCCGGCATGATCTATTCGATGCCGGGTATGGAGACGCGGCTGCACGCCGTGCTCAACAAGCCGGGCCGGTTCGAGGGCCAGTCCGCCAATTACAGCGGCGCCGGCTTCTCCTACATGCACTTCACCGTCGACAGCGTCGACGATGCGGCCTTCGCCAAATGGGCGTCGGAGGCGCGATCGGCGCAGCAGCGGCTCGACATGCCGACCTATGCCCAGCTCGAGAAGCCGAGCGAGAAGGTGCCGGCGATCCGTTACGCCGCGGTCCAGCCGCAATTGTTCGACCGCATCGTCGGCATGTGCACCAAGCCGGGTGAGACCTGCATGCAGGCGACGATGATGAAGGACGGTGCGATGGATCCGCATCGTGACAGCGGCCACGGCATGACCGTCAACGACAGCGGCCACATGCGTGGCAGCGAGTCGAAGGGCGCCTTGCAGAAGGAGCCCGAGGAAAAGGGCAGCAGCCCGCACCGCAACGCCCCGCGCGCTCCCGCGCCCGGCAGCAGCAAACCCGGCAACGCCGACAATCGTTCGATGACCGCCGCCGATCCGCTGCCCGCCACCATCACCGGCCTCACCGCCGCTGACCGTTCGTAGGACCCAGATGATGTCCGATGCCTTGCTCAAGACGATATTCGGGCGCCTGACGCTCGACAGTTTCCCGATCCACGAACCGATCCTGATCGGCACCTTCGCGGTGGTCGCGATGGGCGGCGCCGCGATGCTTGCCGCGCTGACCTATTTCAAGGTCTGGGGCTATCTGTGGAAGGAATGGTTCACCTCGGTCGACCATAAGAAGATCGGGATCATGTATATGATCCTCGGCATCGTCATGCTGCTGCGTGGCTTTTCCGATGCGATCATGATGCGTGCGCAACAGGCGATGGCGTTCGGCCCGAACGAAGGCTTCCTGCCCGCGCACCATTACGACCAGGTGTTCACCGCGCACGGCGTCATCATGATCTTCTTCGTGGCGATGCCGTTCGTCACCGGGTTGATGAACTATGTCGTGCCGCTGCAGATCGGCGCGCGCGACGTCAGCTTCCCGTTCCTCAACAACTTCAGCTTCTGGATGACCACCGCGGGCGCGGTGATCGTGATGGCGAGCCTGTTCGTCGGCGAGTTCGCGCGGACCGGCTGGCTGGCGATGGCGCCGCTGTCGGGGCTCGACTATTCGCCCGACGTCGGCGTCGACTATTACATATGGTCGTTGCAAATCGCCGGCGTCGGTACGCTGCTGTCCGGCGTCAACCTGCTCGCGACGATCATCAAGATGCGCGCACCGGGCATGAGCCTGATGAAGATGCCGGTCTTCACCTGGACCGCGCTTGCCACCAACGTGCTGATCGTCGCCGCCTTCCCGGTGCTGACCGCGGTGCTGGCGATGCTCAGCCTCGACCGGTACGTCGGCACGCACTTCTTCACCAACACCATGGGCGGCAACCCCATGATGTACGTCAACATGATCTGGATTTGGGGTCACCCGGAAGTGTACATCCTGATCCTGCCCGCGTTCGGCGTGTTCAGCGAGGTCACCTCGACCTTCTGCAGCAAGCGGATCTTCGGCTATACCTCGATGGTCTACGCGATCCTGGTCATCACCATCCTCGCCTACCTCGTCTGGCTGCACCACTTCTTCACCATGGGGTCGGGGGCGAGCGTCAATTCGTTCTTCGGCATCACCACGATGATCATCTCGATCCCGACGGGCGCGAAGATCTTCAACTGGCTGTTCACCATGTACAAGGGGCGGATCCGCTTCGAACTGCCGATGATGTGGACGATCGCATTCATGATCACCTTCGTGATCGGCGGCATGACCGGCGTGCTGCTCGCGGTGCCGCCCGCCGACTTCGTGCTGCACAATTCGCTGTTCCTGATCGCGCATTTCCACAACGTGATCATCGGCGGCGTGCTGTTCGGCATGTTCGCGGGGATCAACTACTGGTTCCCGAAGGCGTTCGGCTTCAAGCTCGACAAGAAGTGGGGGACGATCAGCTTCTGGTTCTGGGTGATCGGCTTCTACGTCGCGTTCATGCCGCTCTACGTGCTCGGCCTGATGGGCGTGACGCGGCGCCTGCGCCACTTCGACGATCCGTCGCTGCAGATCTGGTTCATCATCGCCGCGATCGGGGCCGCGATGATCGCGGTCGGCATCGCCGCCTTCCTGATCCAGTTCTACGTCAGCTTCCGCAACCGCGAGGCGCTGCGCGACTGGACGGGCGATCCGTGGAATGCGCGCACGCTGGAATGGGCGACCTCGTCGCCGCCGCCGGCCTATAATTTCGCCTTCACCCCGGTCGTCCACGATCTCGACGCCTGGTATGACATGAAGTCGAACAATGCCGCGCGGCCGGTCAACGGCTTCCGCGACATCCATATGCCGCGCAACACCGGCGCCGGCGTCATCCTCGCCGGTCTGTCGACGGTGATCGGGCTGGCGATGATCTGGTACATCTGGTGGCTCGCCGCGCTGGCGTTCGTCGGATTGCTGGCGGTCGCGGTCGGCCACACCTTCAACTATGACCGCGATTTCTACATCACCGCCGCCGAGGTCACCACGGCGGAGGACGAACATACCCGGCAGCTGACCGGACACGCTGCGGTCGCGGGGGCCTGAGGATCATGAGCGAAGCAACCATTCCACCGGGCACCCAGGCCCCGGTCTTTTACGAGACCGACGAACATCATCACGACGCCGGCGGCAGCACGATGCTGGGCTTCTGGCTGTACCTGATGAGCGACTGTCTGATCTTCGCGATGCTGTTCGCCGCTTATGGCGTCTACGGCGGCAGCTATGCCGGCGGACCGCAGCCGCACGAGATTTTCGAGCTGCCGCTGGTCGCGCTCAACACGTCGATGCTGCTGCTGTCGTCGATCACCTACGGCTTTGCGATGCTGGCGATGAACGACGGCAAGGTGCGCGCCGTGCAGGGCTGGCTGGCGATCACCGGCCTGTTCGGCCTCGCCTTCCTCAGCATCGAGCTGTACGAATTCTCGACGCTGATCCACGAAGGCGCGGGGCCGCAGCGCAGCGCCTTCCTGTCGTCCTTCTTCACCCTCGTCGGCACGCACGGGCTGCACGTCACCTTCGGCATCATCTGGCTGGTGACGCTGATGGTCCAGGTCGGCCGCAAGGGGCTGATCGCCGCCAACCAGCGTCGCCTGCAATGCCTGTCGCTGTTCTGGCACTTCCTCGATGTGATCTGGATCGGCGTCTTCACCTTCGTCTATTTGCTGGGAGTGCTGCGATGAGCGCGGACACGCATCACGATCATGGCCATGCGCCGGGCGCGCACGGTCATGACCCCCACGACAATGCGCATGGCCACGGCCATTCGTCGGAAGGCGCGCATGGCAGCCGCAAAGATTATCTGATCGGCTTCGTGCTGTCGGTGATCCTCACCGCCATCCCGTTCGGGCTGGTGATGAGCGGCGTGATCGCCGATCCGCGCATCACCGCCGGCATCATCATGGTGTTCGCGCTGGTGCAGATCGTCGTCCACATGATCTACTTCCTGCACATGAACGCCAAGTCGGAACAGGGCTGGACGCTGATGGCGCTGATCTTCACGATCATCGTCCTCACCATCTGTCTCGCCGGGTCGATGTGGGTGATGTACCACATGAACCTCAACATGATGCCGAACATGGGCGGAGACGCGAGCGCGATGTGAGCGGGCGGGCGTCCCGTTCCGCGCTGGCGACCGGCCTGACGCTGGTCGCGATCGCGCTGCTGATCGGCCTCGGCATCTGGCAGCTCGAGCGGCGGACGTGGAAGCTCGCGCTGATCGCGCATACCGAACGCCAGCTCCGCCAGCCGCCGGTCGCAGCGCCGGGGCCGGCGGCCTGGCCAGCGGTCGGCAGCGACGACGTCTACCGGCCCGTGCGGGTCACCGGCCGTTATCGCGCCGGCGCCGACACCTATGTGCAGGCGGTGACCGAACTCGGCGGCGGTTTCTGGCTGCTCACCCCCTTCGAGACGCGCGGCTTCACCGTCCTGATCAACCGCGGCTTCGTGCCGGCGGAGCGACGCGGCCGGATCGCCGTGCCCGCCGCCCCGCAGACGGTGGTGGGCCTGCTGCGGCTCAGCGAGCCGGGTGGCGGCTTCCTGCGGCACAATGATCCGGCTGCGGATCGCTGGTATTCGCGTGATGTCACGGCGATCGCCGCGACGCGGCGGCTGGGGACGGTGGCGCCCTATTTCATCGACGCGCGCGAGCCGCACGTGGGTTTTCCACGCGGCGGGCTGACGGTGGTGACCTTCCGCAACAGCCATCTCGTTTATGCGCTGACCTGGTTCGGGCTCGCGGCGCTGGTTGCATTGATGGCATGGCGGGTGCGGCGGCCGTCGACCGGTTCATCAGACCGGTAAGGGTTCGCGCGGAGGCGCGGAGGCGCGGAGACTGTTTGGAGGCTCGCGTCGGTTTCGCCTCACCGGCAGACAGGAAGAGCTGCGCTCGCGGCGCCTAGCTACCTCCGCGCCTCCGCGTGAATTCTATCAATCCTCGAGCTTCGCCCCGTCGACGATCCGGTCGACGCGCGCCCGATCGGCATCATCGGCAGCGCGCTCGGACTTGGTGCGGCCGAACCTGGCGCGGTTGGCGGCGGCGGTGCGGTCGGCAGCGGCGCGGGCGGCGGCCTTGCGCGCGGTGCGGAGGTTGATGATCTCGGCCATGCCGCCGCCTAGCAGAGCGCGGCCGGGCGGGGGAGGGGCGTCACGCGCGCGCCTGCGCCGCGTCACGGACGAGGCACCAGCGCCGCCATTCGTCGCGTGCGTCGGCGAGCGCGCGATGCGCGGGCACGTCGCGGTCGCGCACCTCGGCGAGCGCGACGACATCCGCGACGGTCCGGCCGAGCATATCCACCGGCACGATGTCGCGCAGCAAAGCGGTGGCGGTCGCCCGCTGCGCCTCCTCGGTGTCGCGCAACCGCAGGGCGTGGCGCGGCAGCTTGGCGGCGCGGAGCAGCGCGCTCAGCCATTTGCCGTCCCACGACGGCGCGCTCGCGAAAAGGTCATGCCCGGTGAGCGTCTCGACCATCCGCCGCGCGACGACGTCATGCGCGACGCCGTCTGCCGCCAGCGTCGCGCGCGGGATATGGTGGATCGCCTCGGCGGCATCGTCCCAGTCGGTCCATTGCGCCGCGGGGCGGATCAGGTGGCTTTCCTCGCGCCCGTCCTCGAACACCCAGGCGACCTCGATCGGATAGCTGCGCTTGGCGAGGGAGGAGGCTTCGAAGTCGAGGAAGACGTACATGGCTGTGCAACGCGCAGCGGCGCGAAAGGGATCAGTCGCGCGCCGATCGCCGCCACGCCAGCGCGAGCAGCGGCCGGACCCATCGCGCCGCGCCCGGGCGGAGCAGCAGCCAGTCGCGGATCGCCGGTCCCTGCTCGGCACCGATCACCCGCTTATAACCGCTGTCTCCGGCGCCCCAGTCGACGCGCGTCACGCCGCGGCCGAGCGCTGCGACCAGATTGCGGTAGGAGAGCAGCTTGCCGGGCGAATGTCTCGCATAGGCCGGGTCATAGCTGTTCGCGATGGCATATCGCAGGGCGCCGGCGTCGAGGTCGAAGGAGAAAGCCACCGGCCTGCCGTCGATCGTCAGCAGTGCCGCGCGGAACATCGCCGCGAGCGCCGGGTCGGCGGCGGCGGCGCGCCAGAAGGCGCCATGGCCGGTCGCGGTGAACTTGGCGTCCGACCCGTCGGTGCGCGCGGCGATCCAGCTCGCCTGTTCGACGTCCGCGAGCAGGTCGAACCCCGCCGGCCAGTCGGCGCCATCGAGGAAGCGCCAGGCGAGCGTACCGTGTTCGGCGAGATGCTTTTCGTGGAAGCGGTTCTTGCGCAGCGTCGAATTGCGTGGCCAGCCCTGGGCCTGCGCTGCCGCCATGTCGAGCAGCCAGCTGTCGGCGACGAACCGGTCGAGCACGCTCCAGCCACGCGCGCGGGCCAGTGCGATCAGCCGCGCGGCGGCGGCGTCGCCGTCATACACCGGGCCGATGCGCAAAGCGCGGACGGTCTGCGCCAGTATCACGAGCAACGCGTCGAGCACGGCATCGTCCGAATCGGCGACGAGCGGGAAGCTTCGGAACGGCCAATAGCTTCCCGGTATCGTGGCAAGGCGCGCAGGCCGTGGGCCGAGCGGGACGATCGGCAGCGCGGCGACCGGTATTCCGCCCGCGGTGACGAGCATCGTCCGCGCCGTACCGCCATAAGCGGCGATCGCCGCGCGATACCAGCCGCGCCGCAGAAAGCGATGTGTCGGTGCCGCCGCTGCGGCGACCGTATCGATCGCGGCGGGCAGCCCGTCGACGAGCGTGGCGATGGGGGCGGGGGGCATCACGTCGCCACGCATAGGCTGCGGCGTCTTACCATGCGGTGCACCAGCCCTTCCCCGATCGCGGATGCAGCTTATGATAGCATCATGCCCGTGCTGTTCCAGGTTTCGACGATCGCCCAGACGATCCAATTGTCGCTCGCGCCGGTGTTCATGCTCGCGGCGATCGGCCAGATCCTCAACGTTCTCGCCGGCCGGCTGGCGCGGGTGATCGATCGCGCGCGGATCCTCGAAGAGCGCGTGGTGGAGATCGATGTGCCCGCCGACCGCACGCGCTACATCTGGGAGCTCAAGCTGCTCGACGAGCGCATGTCGATCATCAACGCGGCGCTGTTCCTCGCGGTGTCGAGCGCGGTGATGGCCTGCCTCGTCATCGCCTTGCTGTTCATCGCCAATATCGCGAAATTCCACATCGGGACGTGGATCGCTCTGGTGTTCATCGTCGCGGTGTCGTTGCTGATCTGCTGCCTCACCGCCTTCATGTGGGAGGTGCGCGTGTCGCTGCGCGCCATCCACGTGCGCAAGGAGATCCTGTCGTGAGCCCCGCGATCGAGCGGCGCGCCCTGCAGGGGGTGGTGGCGATCGCCTGCCTCGTGCCGCTGATCGTCGGCGGGCAGAGCGTGCTGCACGGGCCGGGGTTCCTAGGCCATCCGCCGGTGATCCCGACCGATCTCGACAGCCATTTCCGCTATGTCTCGGGCATCTTCTTCGCGGTCGGCGTCGCCTTCGCGAGCTGCGTGCCGCAGATTGAGGCGCGCGGCGCGCGGTTCCGATTGCTCGGCGCGCTGATCGTCGCGGGCGGACTGGCGCGGGTGGTGTCGCTCGTCGCGGTCGGCGTGCCGTCGTCGGGGCATCTGTTCGGTTTCGCGATGGAATTGGGCGCGGTGCCGCTGCTGATGCTGTGGCAGGCGCGGGTCGCGCGGCGATGGTCCGGATCGCCGCTCCGGCCCTGACCGGCCGAGGGCACGCTTATTGCGGCAGCGTCGGCACCAGCACGCCGTTGACGACGTGGATCACGCCATTCACCTGCGCGATATCGGCGGCCTCGACATAGCTGCGATTGCCGGTGGCGCTGGTCAGCGTGATCACGTCGCCGGTCAGCGTCGCGGTGATCGGCTGGCCGCCGAGCGTCACCAGCGTCGCGCGACCGCCACCGGCGCGGATCCGCTGCGTCAGCTGTTCGGTGGTCAGCGTGCCGGCGACGATATGATAGCGCAGCAGTGTCACCAGCGCGGCGCGGTTGGCGGGGGCGAGCAGATCGCCGGCGATCCCCGGCGCAAGGCGGGTGAAGGCGGTGTCGGTCGGTGCGAACAGCGTATAGGGGCCGGTGCCGGAGAGTAAGGCGTCGAGTTCGGCGGTGCGCAGTTCGCTGGCGAGCGTGCCGAGCCCCGGCGTCGCCGCGATCGAGGCGGCGATCGTCGCCTCCGATTCGATCCGCGACGGATCGACCGCGACCGGCGCGGCGGCGGCGGCGGGCGGCGGCGGCGCGGCGACCGGCGCGGTGGCGGGGGGCACGCAGCCGGCAAGCAGCGCGAGGGCGACGACGGCAAGCGGCCGGGCGTACGAAAAACGGTTCATGCGCAGGCCTCTACGCCCGAGCCGCGTCGCGGTTGCGTCACCGCGCCTCGGCGAGCGCCGCGGCGAGCAGCTGAAAGTCCTTCTCGCGCGGGCTCGCCCGCCGCCACACCAGCGCGATGCGCCGCACCGCATTGTCGGCATCGAGCGGTCGCGCGACGATATTGGTATGGTCGAGGATGCCGGCCTTGAGCGCCATCTCCGGCAGCATCGTCATGCCGAGGCCGTTGTCGACCATCTGCACGATCGTATGCAGCGAGGTGCCGAGCATCGTCGCCTCGGCGCGCAGCTCCGGCCGGTTGCAGGCCGACAGCGCGTGATCCTTGAGGCAATGCCCGTCTTCGAGCAGCAGCAGCCGCGTCTCGTCGATCAGCGCGGCGGGAATCGACGGCGGGTCGCTCGGCATGTCCTGCGGCTGGTAGGCGACGAACAGGCGATCGTCGAACAGCGGCTCCGACGCGACGTCGCCGCAGGCGAAGGGCAGGGCGAGCAGCACGCAATCGGTACGGCCGTTGTGCAGCCCCTCGCAGGCCGCGCCCGAAGGCTCCTCGCGTAGGAACAGCTTGAGGTCGGGATAGTCGCGCCGCAGCCGCGGCAGGATATGCGGCAGCATGAACGGTGCGATCGTCGGGATCACGCTCATCCGCATCTCGCCCGACAGCGGCCGTCCGGCGGCGCGGGCGATGTCCCCCAATTCCTCCGCCTCGCGCAGCACCCGCCGCGCCTTGTCGGCGATCCGGTCGCCGAGCGGCGTGAAGCGGACGACGCGGCGGGTGCGCTCGACCAGGGTCACGCCGATCAGCGTCTCGAGTTCGCGCAGACCCGCCGACAGCGTCGACTGGGTGACGAAACAGGCATCGGCCGCACGGCCGAAATGGCCCGCATCCTTGAGCGCGACGAGATATTGCAGCTGCTTGAGCGTGGGAAGGTAGGTCGCCGCCATGGCCCGCGAGATAGGCGGGCGGGGCGGAGGGCGCTACCCCTTATCCTGCCCGGTGCGGGGAAGGGATCGTTCGCGAAGCGAATGGGGGGCTTCTGCAAAGGTTGCAGTTGCGGAAGCCCCTTCGTCACCGCATCCCGGCTACCTCCCCGCGCTGGGGAACTAACTTTAACGGCTATTCCGCCGCTTCTTCCCAGTCGTGCGTCTCCTCCGCGGGCAGGCGGATGAGGTGGTCGAAGGCGGCGAGCGCTGCGGTCGAGCCGGCGCCCATCGCGATGACGATCTGCTTGAACGGCACCGTCGTCGCGTCGCCGGCGGCGAAGATGCCGGGCTGCGAGGTGTGGCCGCGATCGTCGATCTCGATCTCGCCGCGCGGGCTGAGCGCCACCGTGCCGGCGAGCCACTCGGTGTTGGGCACCAGCCCGATCTGCACGAAGATGCCGGCGAGCTCGACGCGGTGCATCGTGCCGTGGGTGCGGTCGCGATAGGAGAGCGCGGTGACCTTGTCGCCGTCGCCATGTACTTCGGTGGTCAGCGCCGAGGTGATGACGGTGACGTTGGGCAGGCTGGCGAGCTTGCGCTGGAGCACGGCATCGGCGCGGAGCAGGCTGTCATATTCGATCAGCGTGACGTGCGCGACGATCCCGGCGAGGTCGATCGCCGCCTCGACGCCGGAATTGCCGCCGCCGATCACCGCGACCCGCTTGCCCTTGAACAGCGGTCCGTCGCAATGCGGGCAATAAGCGACGCCCTTATTCTTATACGCATCCTCGCCCGGCACGTTCATCTGCCGCCAGCGCGCGCCGGTCGACAGGATGATCGTGCGCGCCTTGAGCGAGGCGCCATTGTCGAGCGTCAGCTCGTGCAGTCCGCCGGCCGAGGCGGGGACGAGCTTGCTCGCGCGCTGCAGGTTGATGATGTCGACATCATATTCGCGGACGTGGCGTTCGAGGTCGGCGACCAGCTTGGGACCTTCGGTATGCGGTACCGAGACGAGATTCTCGATCGCCATCGTGTCGGCGACCTGCCCGCCGAACCGTTCGGCGAGGATGCCGGTGCGGATGCCCTTGCGCGCGGTGTAGATCGCCGCCGCCGCGCCGGCCGGGCCGCCACCGACGACAAGCACGTCGAACGGCTCCTTGGCGGCGATCGTCTCGGCGGCGCGCGCCGAGGCGCCGGTGTCGAGCTTGGCGACGATCTGCTCGAGCTCCATGCGGCCCTGACCGAAGACCTCGCCGTTGAGGAAGACGGTGGGCACCGCCATCACCTTGCGGGTGGCGACCTCGTCCTGGAACAGCGCGCCGTCGATCGCGGTATGCGTGACGCGCGGGTTGAGCACCGCCATCAGGTTGAGCGCCTGCACCACGTCAGGGCAATTGGCGCAGGACAGCGAGAAATAGGTCTCGAAGTGATAGTCGCCGTCGAGCGCGCGCACCTGATCGAGTAGCGCGGGCGCCGCCTTGGACGGATGACCGCCGACCTGGAGCAGCGCGAGCACCAGCGAGGTGAACTCATGCCCCATTGGCAGGCCCGCGAAGCGCACGCCGATATCGGTGCCGGTGCGGCGGATCAGGAAGCTCGGGCGGCGCGCATCGTCGCCCTCGGCGGTGGTGATCTGGTCGGAGAGCGCGGCGATCTCGTCGATCAGCTCGCGCATCTGCCGCGACTTGGCGTCGTCGCCCAGGCTGGCGACCAGTTCGATGGGCTCGCGGATGTTGACCAGATAGGCCTTCAGCTGCTGCGTCAGATTGGCGTCGAGCATGGGGGACTCCGAAACAATGGGTCTTCAGAAACAAGCGGCCCAGGGCGGAGGGAACCACCCCGGGCCGCGATCACCTGCCACGGGGAGAGGCAGGGATAGGTTTAGATCTTGCCGACGAGGTCGAGGCTGGGGGCGAGCGTCTCTTCACCCTCTTCCCACTTCGCCGGGCAGACCTCGCCCGGATGCGCGGCGATGTACTGCGCGGCCTTGATCTTGCGGAGCAGCTCGGCGGCGTTGCGGCCGACGCCTTCCGACGTGACCTCAATCAGCTGGATCACGCCCTCGGGATCGATCACGAAGGTGCCGCGGTCGGCCAGACCCTGGCCTTCGCGCAGGATCTCGAAATTGTTGCTGATCGTGTGGTTCTGATCGCCCAGCATGTAATAGTTGATCTTGCCGATCGCCGGCGAGCTGTCATGCCAAGCCTTGTGGCTGAAGTGCGTGTCGGTCGAAACGCTGAACACTTCGACGCCCATCTTCTGCAACGTCGGATAGACGTCGGCGAGGTCTTCGAGCTCGGTCGGGCAGACGAAGGTGAAGTCGGCCGGATAGAAGAAGAAGACCGCCCACTTGCCGAGCACGTCGGCGTCGCTGACGCTGACGAACTTGCCTTCCTTATAGGCCTGGGTGGTGAACGGCTTCAGTTTGCTGCCGATAAGGGCCATGTCGGGTCTCCGGTGTGAATGACGTGAACCGGATATAGGGCGGCTTGCCGCAGTGCAAAATCAATCTGTTCGCTCGTGCTGATCGAACTGGACGATCAGTGGCGGAAAGCCGTGCTTTTTGCGCGTTCTAATGGTGCTGCACCTGCGCCGTCATCCCTTCGCAACTGCGGCGTAAATCGACCAGGCGCTGGTCAAGGTCAGCAGCACGCCGACCAGCGCCATCAGCCCGCGGGTCGGCACGCGCTTGGCGAGGACGCCGCCGATCGGCGCAGCGACGAGGCCGCCGATCAGGATGCCGAGCGTATGCAGCGTGAACGCCGACCAGCCGAGCGCGATGAAGAAGGTGACCGAGGCGGTCGCGGTGAGGAAGAATTCGGCGGTATTGACGGTGCCGATCGTATGCCGCGGCGTCGCGCCCTGGATCAGCAGGTTGGAGGTGACGACCGGCCCCCAGCCGCCGCCGCCCGCCGCGTCGAGGAAGCCGCCGACCAGGCCGAGCGGCGCGATGACGCGGGGCTTGCGCGGCTCGATCCGGCCCCGGATCGCGCGGAACAGCAGATAGAGGCCGATACAGGCGAGATAGGCCATGACGAACGGCTTGGCGACGGAGGCGTCGATCGTGCTGAGCAAAGTCGCGCCGAGGATCGCGCCGATCACGCCGGGGATGACGAGCTTGCGGAACAGCTTCCAGTCGACGTTGCGATGCGCGACGTGGCTGATCCCCGACGCGGCGGTGGTGAAGGTCTCGACCGCATGGACGCTGGCGGAGGCGACCGCGGGCGGCACGCCCATCACCGTGACGAGCAGGGTCGAATTGATCACGCCGAACGCCATGCCGAGCGCCCCGTCGACGACCTGCGCCGCAAAGCCGATCGCGACGAACGGCAGGATCTGCGACCAGTCGAGGGTGCTGACATAATCGAGCATCGGCAAACATCTTTCCGGTGGATCGGGGGACGGGACGGCGGGACAATATGCTGTCCTGCACGCGGAGGCGATTGCCTACAAGAAAGCTAGGCTTTGTCGCCCCCCAAAGCGCTGCGTGCGCTTATGGCAATTCGGCGATGGACCGATTACATCAACGCGTCTGCAAGGAGACGTTGGCGCATGTTGCGACGCTTGGCCGCCTATCTGGATTCGATCAAGGCGCGCGATCCCGCCCCCCATTCGCGTGCCGAAATCCTGCTTTACCCTGGCGTCTGGGCGCTCGGGCTGCACCGGATCGCGCATGCGCTGTACCGGCAACGGCTGTTCTTCTTCGCGCGGCTGGTCAACCATATCGCCCGCGCCTGGACCGCGATCGACATCCATCCCGGCGCGACGATCGGGCGTAACTTCTTCATCGACCACGGCTTCGTCGTCATCGGCGAGACCGCGCACATCGGCGACGACGTCACCATCTACCAATGCGTCACACTCGGCGGGACGAGCCCCGACAATGGTGTCGCGGGCAAGCGGCATCCGACGCTGTCGGACGGCGTCATCATCGGGTCCGGCGCGCAGGTGCTCGGGCCGATCCTGGTCGGCGAGCGCGCGCGGGTCGGCGCCAATGCGGTGGTGACGCGCGACGTGCCCGAGGGCGCGGTGATGGTCGGCATCCCGGCGCGGGCGACGATGGTCGACGGCGGCGCCGCGCAGCCGCCGCGCTTCGTCCCGTACGGCACGCCGTGCAGCGAAGTGTTCGACCCGGCGACGCAGAAGATGGAGATGATGCGGTGCGAGCTGGAGGCGATGCGCAAGCGGCTCGATGCACTGCTCGGCGAATCCGTGCCCGAAGCGGAGCGTGATCGCGCCTGATGGGTATCGTCACCCCGTTCCCGCATGCCGGCAAACCGTCGCAGGTCGGCTTCGATCGCATCGAATTGTCACGCATCCTCGACCTCTACGGACGGATGGTCGCGGCGGGGCATTGGAAGGATTATGCGATGGAGCTGGGCAAGGACGCCGCGGTCTTCGCCGCCTTCCGCCGCGCCGCCGAACGTCCCGAATTCCGCATCGAGAAGCGCCCCGCCTTGCGCCAGCGGCAGGGGATGTGGGCGTTGATCGGCGAGCAGGGCAATGTGCTCAAGCGTGGCCACGAACTGGGTCCGGTGCTCGCGCCGGTCGAGCGGCGGCTGATGAAGCTGGTCGAATAGCCGGGACGGCGCGACGCCGGTCACGCGACCGGCGGCAGGCGGCGGCGTGTCCCGTCCGGCAGGCGGGTGACGACCGCGCGGCGCATCGTCTGCCAGAAGGCGGAGAGGCTGAGCAGCGCCGAGCCGATCACGAAGGCGGTGAGCGCCGCGCTGAGCTCGATCGCGCCGGCGGTCCGGAACAGCGCGTAGAGCGCCGCCAGCACATAGGCGAGACCCGACACGAGCAGGGCGCGCCGGTCGACCGCCAGCGCGATCACCGCAAAGCCGATGTAGAGCGCCAGCACGACCACCGCCATGCCGACGCCGATGTCGCCGCGGAACACGCCGAGCAGCTGGAACACCGAATGCGCGATCATCGGCGCGGCGGTGAGATGCAGCCAGAAGGCGACGTCGGAGCGGCGGGTCTTGCGTTCGGTATCGCTCATGTCCCAGCGCATCGCGACCGCGAAGACGATCAGCCCGCCGATCAGCAGCAGCGGCCAGCGTGCCCGATCGATACCGGGGACGGCGGCGAGAAGCAGTGCGATCGCGGTGCCGACCAGCGCCGCCGCCCCCGCCGCGACGGTGATCGGCACCATGAAGCGCCGCCAGTGCAGCCAGGCTGCCGCCGCCATCGCCAGGCTCGCCGCCGCCATGCCTAGCGCCCCGGCGCGATCGGTCAGGTTCGGCAGCACGGCGCTGAGCAGGCCAAGGATCGTCCAGCCGATTCCACCGACGAAGCTGCCGAGCAGCAGGATGCTCGGTAAGGCCATCCGCCGCTGCCGGGTGAAATATTCGGCCAGCCCCCAGGACGCGGCGGCGAGCAGGACGCCGCCGCCGAACGCCGCGACCGTCTGGCCGATCTGGCCGAGCGCGACGAGCAGCAGCACCAAGGCGATGGTGACGAAGATGTCGTTGAAGCCGGTCAGCAGCCGGAAATGCTCTTCGTCCACCGCCGGGCTGGCCTGACGCGCGGCGACATAGTCGCGCAGCGCCGCGGCTGCCTGCGGGGTGATCGCGCCTGCCCCGACCGCGCCGTCGATATCGCTTTCGCTGTACATGCCGTTCCCCCGTTATCCGCGCGAGGGTAGCGGACGTGTATTGCAGATTCAATACACCTCAGGATGGCAGCAGCGCGGCGATCGACATCGCCTGTTCGGCGCCGGATCGGGGGACGATCTCGCCGCTGCGGTCGACGATCGCGTCCCAATGCGCGGCGACGCCCTCGGGGCTGAGATCGTCGCCGCTGAGCAGCATGCCCGGCGTCAGCGTGATATAGGCGGCCTGGAACGCGCCGGCGCCGGCGCCGAGGATGACGTTGGTCGGCGCGTCCTCGCTGACCAGATAAAGCGCGCCGGGCGCGACCTTTTCGGGAGCGAAGGCGGCGAAGGCGGCCTCCGGGAACAGATCCTCGGTCATCCGCGTGCCCGCGGTCGGCGCGATCGTGTTGACGCGGATATCGTGACGCGCGCCCTCGATGGCGAGCGTCCGGGTCAGTCCGGCGATGCCGAGCTTGGCCGCGCCGTAATTCGCCTGACCGAAATTGCCGAACAGGCCGCTCGACGAACTGGTCATCAGCACCCGGCCGTAATTCTGCTCGCGGAACGTATCCCAGCACGCCTTGGTGGTGAGCGCGGTGCCGAGCAGGTGGACGCGGACGACGAAGGCGAAATCCTCCGGCGTCATCTTGGCGAAGGTCTTGTCGCGCAGCACGCCGGCATTGTTGATGAGGATATGGACGCCGCCCCACCGCGCCTTGGCCTCGGCGACCATCGCCGCCATCTGCTCGTAATCGGCGACGTCGCCGCCATTGGCGATCGCCTCGCCGCCCGCGGCGCGGATCTCCTCGACCACAGCCAGCGCCGCATCCGACTGGCCGGTGCCGTCACGCGCGCCGCCGAGGTCGTTGACCACGACCTTCGCGCCGCGCGCGGCCAGGTCGAGCGCATAATGACGGCCGAGGCCGCCGCCGGCACCGGTGACGATGGCGACGCGGCCGTCGAAGCGGATCGAAGACATGGAAAAGGCGCTCCCGCACGAAGGTTGGAGCGCCTTGTCCTAAAGATCAGGTTTCAGATGGCAAACGGTCGATCCGGCTGCCGTGGCTTACTTGCCGCCGCGCTGCATGCACTGGTCGTACTGACCCTTCTTGCAGATCGGATATTTGGCGAGCGGCGCCGGGGCCGGGAAGGCCTGATCGGGGGTCGGCGCGGGGCGGAACACCGGGGTGACGCCGGCGCCCGGCGTGCCGCCGCTGATCGCCGAGCCGCTCGGGGCATAGCCGCCCGCCGGGGTCGATCCGCCGGTGGTGGCGGGGGCGGGCATGCTCGCCTGCGGGGTCGGTGCCGGCGCTGCGGCGGGATCGGCCGGCGCCGGGGCGGCGGCGGGGTCGGCGGGCGCGGTGGCCGGATCGGCGGGCATGGTCTGGCCGTCGGTCGGCGCGGGCGTCGTTTGCGCCATGACCGGGGCGGCGAGCAACGCCGTGGCGGCCAGCAGGATGAACTTCATCGCAAGATCTCCTCTTCGAATCTCATGCGTCACTATCTGTCAACGCCTGCGCTGAACGTCCCAATGCGGCCTTTTCTCCATCGTTTCGCGGGCGATTCTATCCGGTCGGCGGATCGGTCGCGTGCCCGAGCCGTCATGACGTCGCATCCGCTCCGAACCCGGGCTCCGGAGCGGACGCGGCGGGAGGCCTTTGCCTTAGGCTCCTGAATCGAGCGAATAGCCCGCCGAGCGGACGGTGCGGATCAGGTCGGGGCGGTTGCCGATGTTGATCGCCTTGCGCAGCCGGCGGATATGGACGTCGACGGTGCGGCTCTCGATGTCGCTGTCATGGCCCCAGACCGCGTCGAGCAGCCGTTCGCGGCTGAACACCCAGCCGGGATGTTCGAGGAAATGCTTGAGCAGCCGGAATTCGGTCGGCCCGAGCGGCACCACCTCACCCGAACGGCGCACCTTGTGGCCGACCGTATCCATCTCGATGTCGTCATAGGTCAGTGCCTCGCCGGCGAGCGCCGGGCGGACGCGGCGCAGCACCGCGCTGACGCGGGCGACGAGCTCGCGCGGGGAAAAGGGCTTGGTGACGTAATCGTCCGCGCCGGTTTCCAGCCCGCGGATCCGGTCCTCCTCCTCGCCGCGCGCGGTGAGCATGATGATCGGCACGTTCTGCGTCTCGGTCATCCGGCGCAGGCGGCGGCAGACCTCGATCCCCGAGAGGCCCTCGACCATCCAGTCGAGCAGCACGATATCGGGCGCCTTCTCCTTGGCGAGCAGCAAGGCCTCCTCACCGTCGGCGGTGTGCGCGACGTCGAAATCCTCGCGCTTGAAATGATAGATCAGGAGTTCGGCGAGGGCGGCATCGTCCTCGACCAGCAACATGGAAGCGCGGGCCATCTGGGTTCAGTCCTTGTCCGGGCCGCCGCGGTCGCGGTCGGCCATCTGGGTGCCGGTTGCAGCGAAATAGACCATTTCGGCGACGTTGGTCGCGTGGTCGCCGATCCTCTCCAGGTTCTTGGCGACGAACAGCAGGTGGGCGACCTGGCTGATCGTGCGCGGATTCTCGACCATGTAGGTGACGAGGGTGCGGAAGATGCTGTCGTAGAAATCGTCCAGCGCGGCGTCGCTCTGCACGACGCGCACCGCCGCCTCGGCATCGCGTGCGGCGAAGGCGTCGAGCGCGTGGCGCACCATGTCGCTCGCCATCCGCGCCATCGACGGCAGCAGCGAGATCGGCTCGATGCGATGCTCGCCTTCGATTAACGGCACGCGCTTGGCGATGTTCTTGGCGTAGTCGCCGATCCGTTCGACCACCGCGGCGATCTTGAGCGCGGCGACGACCTCGCGCAGGTCGACCGCCATCGGTGCGCGCAGCGCGATGATGCGGACCGCAAGCCGTTCGACCTCCGCCTCGATCGCGTCGATCGCCTTGTCGTCGGCGCGCACCCGTGCGGCGAGCGCGGGATCGGGGCGGGCGAGCGCCTGCATCGCCTGTGCAATCGCATCCTCGGCGAGACCGCCCATCTGCGAGATCATGCCCCGCAGCTGGCCGATGTCGGCGTCGAACGCCTTGACGGTATGGTCCAATGGCATGTCCGTGTCCTCAGCCGTAGCGACCGGTGATGTAATCGCGGGTGCGCTCCTCCCGCGGATTGGTGAAGATGTCGCTGGTCGCCCCGAATTCGACCAGCCGGCCGAGATGGAAGAAGGCGGTGTTCTGCGAGACGCGCGCCGCCTGCTGCATGTTGTGCGTAACGATGACGATCGCGTAGCGGCCCTTGAGCTCGTGGATCAGCTCCTCGATCCGTGCGGTGGCGATCGGATCGAGCGCGCTGCACGGTTCGTCCATCAGGATCACCTCGGGGTCGACGGCGATCGCGCGGGCGATGCACAGCCGCTGCTGCTGGCCGCCCGACAGTGCGGTGCCGCTGTCCGACAGCCGGTCCTTGACCTCGTCCCACAGGCCGGCGCGCAGCAGCGACTGTTCGACCAGCGCGTCGAGATCGGCGCGCGCGGTGGCGAGGCCGTGGATGCGCGGGCCGTAGGCGACGTTCTCGTAGATCGACTTGGGGAAGGGATTGGGCTTCTGGAACACCATGCCGACGCGCGCGCGCAGCTGCACCACGTCCATGCCGCTCGCATAGATGTCCTCGCCGTCGAGCAGGATCTCGCCGGTGACACGGGCGGAGGCGACGGTGTCGTTCATCCGGTTGAGCGTGCGCAGGAAGGTCGACTTGCCGCAGCCCGACGGGCCGATGAAGGCGAGCACGGTATCGCGGTCGACGTCGATCGAGACGTGATCGATCGCCTGTTTGGCGCCGTAGAAGACGCTGACGTCGCGGGCGGAAATCTTGGGGGTCACCAGCGGGTCTCGAACCGGTTGCGGAGATAGATGGCGATGCCGTTCATCGCCAGCAGCACGACGAGCAGCACGATGATCGCGGCGCTGGTCTTTTCGATGAAGCCACGATCGATATCGTCGGACCACAGGAAGATCTGCACCGGCAGCACCGTCGCCGGATCGGTCAGCCGGCCCGGCGGCGAGGCGATGAAGGCGCGCATGCCGATCATCAGCAGCGGCGCGGTTTCGCCGAGCGCGCGCGCCATGCCGATGATCGTGCCGGTGAGGATGCCGGGCAGCGCCAGCGGCAGGACGTGATCGAACACCACCTGCACCGGCGACGCGCCGACCGCGAGCGCGGCGTCGCGGATCGACGGCGGCACCGCCTTGATCGCGTTGCGCCCGGTGATGACGATCACCGGCATCGTCATCAGCGCGAGGGTCAGGCCGCCGACCAGGGGCGCCGAGCGCGGCAGGTGGAAGGTGCCGAGGAAAACAGCGAGGCCGAGCAGGCCGAAGATGATCGACGGCACCGCGGCGAGATTGTTGATCGACACCTCGATCAGGTCGGTCCAGCGGTTGCGCGGCGCATATTCCTCCAGATAGAGCGCGGCGAGCACGCCGATCGGGAAGGCGAGCGCCAGCGTCACCGCCATCGTCAGCAGCGATCCCTTGAGCGCCCCCCAGATGCCAACCCGCGTCGGATCGGTCGAATCGGCGGCGGTGAGGAAACCGCCGCTCCAGCCGATGCCGAGCAGCCCGCGTGCGTCGAGCGTTGCCACCATCGCCTCCGCCGCCGGCGTGCCGTCGTGCTTGGCGGCGACGTCGATCGCGCTGGCGGCAGGGACGGCGATGGTGAAGCGGCGGTGGAGCAGGGCGGGATCGCGCTTGATCGCGTCGCGCACCACCAGCCACGCACCATCCGAGATCAGCGCATCGCCGCCCGGCCCGAGCGTCCGCACCGCGGCGCGATCGACCAGCGCGTCGAGCCCCGCGCCGGCGAGCGCGAGATCGGCGCCGCGGCCGCGCAGCTGCGCGGGCGTCACCGGCAGCGGTGCGGCGGCGAGATCGATCGGCAGCGTGATGCGCGTCTGGCGGAATCCGCTCGTCCCCTGCCACACCATGCTGGCGAGCAGCCAGGCGAGGAACGCGGCCGACAGCCATACGGCAGCGAGCCCGGCGAGGCGGAAGCGCCGCTCGGCGGCATAGCGCCGCCGCGTCCGGCGGGCGACCGCCGCCGCGGTCCAGTCGGTGGGCTGGCGCGGGTTATTCATACGCCTCCCGATAGCGTTTGACGACGCTGAGCGCGACGACGTTGAGCGCCAGCGTGATGACGAACAGCGTCAGGCCCAGCGCGAAGGCGGCGAGCGTCTTGGCGCTGTCGAACTCCGCCTCGCCGGTGAGCAGGTCGACGATCTGCTTGGTGACGGTGGTGGTGCTGGCGAAGGGATTGGCGGTCAGCGTCGCTACACCGCTCGCCGCCATCACGACGATCATCGTCTCGCCGATCGCGCGGCTGACCGCGAGCAGGATGCCGCCGACGACGCCCGGCAGCGCCGCGGGCAGGATGACGCGGCGGATCGTCTCCGACGGGGTCGCGCCCATCGCCAGGCTGCCGTCGCGCATCGCGGCCGGCACCGCGGCGATCGAATCATCGGCCATCGACGACACGAAGGGGATGATCATGATCCCCATCACCGCGCCCGCGGCGAGCGCGCTTTCCGACGAGGCATTGGCGATGCCGAGCGCGACGCCGACCTCGCGCACCGCCGGCGCGACGGTGAGCGCGGCGAAATAGCCGTAGACGACGGTCGGCACGCCGGCGAGCATCTCGATCACCGGCTTGAGCCAGGCGCGCGTCGCGGCATGGGCATATTGGGTCAGGTAGATGGCGCTCATCAGCCCGAACGGGATCGCCACCGCCATCGCGATCACCGCACCGATGAAGAAGGTGCCCCAGAACAGCGGCACCGCGCCGAGGCTCGCGCCCGGATCGCGCGGGTCGATCACCTGCGGGCTCCAGTGCGTGCCGAACAGGAAATCGCCGATCGGCACGATGCGGAAGAAGCGGCTCGATTCGTAGAGCAGGGAGGCGACGATGCCGACGGTGGTGAGGATCGCGATCAGCGACGCGGCGAGCAGCAGCAGCATGACGACGCGCTCGACCTGCGTGCGCGCGGCGAAATCGGGGCGGACGCGGGTGAAGGCGAGGCCGCCGCCGGCGAAGGCGAGCAGCAGCGCCACCGCGGTGGCGATCCAGTCGTAGCGGGTCTGCGCCGCGGCATAAGCGGGGGCAAGCTGCCCGGCGAGATCGTGGAACGCGCCATGGCTGCGCCCGGCGCCGAGCGCGCGCGCCTCCGACAGGATCGACGCGCGCTCGAAGCCGGGCGGCGGCAGCGCGGCGGCGGCGGGGGTGGCGAGCACCGTGTCGGTGACCAGCGCCGGTGCGGTCAGGCTCCACACCGCGAGGAAGACGAGCGGCGGCACCAGTGCGCAGATTGCGACGAAATAGCCGTAATGGACGGGCAATGCGGTGAAGCGCGCATGGCCCGGCGGCCGGAACGTCGCCGCGCGCATCCGCGCCGCCAGCCAGCCGATCAGCGCGAGCCCGAAGACGATGATCGCGAGCGCGAGCGGGGTCATCGCGCGGCCCCCGACGCAAGCGCGTCCATGCCCGCGCTTGCGCACGATGGCGGACTCACCCAAAGCACCGCCCCGGCGGAGGCCGGGGGCCAGTTGGGCAACCGTCGTTGTCTTCCAAGAAGCTCCGCCCCGCTGGACCCCGGCCTCCGCCGGGGTGGTGTAACGGGAGGAAGGTCGACGATCCTTCCAAGGAATACGCTAAGGCAGGCGGTCGATCGCCACACGATCCGCCGGCCTGCCTGGCCCTGGATTCCCGCCTGCGCGGGAATACGGGTGCTCGCGACAGCATCGCTCCGCCCCCCCCGGTGCTCCCGCGGAAGCGGCAGCCCAGGGCCGAACAGCGCAACGCCTGCCCCTTCCCATCCGAAAAAGCCCGAGAACACCGCGCCCCTCACTGCGGCAGCTCCGCCGGATCGAGCGGGATCGTCTGCGCGATCACCGCGGCGGCGCGCGCGCGTACCGCGGGCGGGGCGGCGATCAGGCCGCGGCGGACGAGCGGGCCGTCCGGTCCCCAGGCGGCGGCATAAGCGGCAAGGAAGTCGCGCAGGCCGGGGATGGCACGCAGGTGCGCGACCTTGACGTAGAGATAGAGCGGCCGCGAGCCCGGATAGGCGCCGGCGGCGATCGTCGCATAGCTCGGCGACACGCCGTTGATCGCGACGCCGTTCACCGTGCCGGCATTCTGTTCGAGATAGCTGTAGCCGAACACGCCGATCGCCTGCGGATTGGCGGACAGTTTCTGGACGATCAGATTGTCGTTCTCGCCGGCGTCGACATAGGCGCCGTCCTCGCGTACCCGCGTGCACAGAGCGGCGTGCGCGGCGGGATCGCGCTGCGCGAGCCGGCGCGCGCGCGGATCGATCGCCTCGCAGCCGCGGGTCAGGATCAGTTCGGCGAGCGCGTCGCGCGTCCCGCTGGTCGCGGGCGGGCCATAGACCTGGATCGGCGTCGCCGGCAGCGCCGGATTGACGTCGCGCCAGACGCGGGCGCGATTGGGCTGGCCGAGCGGCGTCGCGGCGAGCGCGCGATACAGGTCGGAGGGGGTCAGCTGCATTCCCGGCCCGGTCTTCGCCTCGGCGAAGGCGATGCCGTCGATGCCGATCTGCACCTCCATCAGCGCGCCGACGCCATGCGCGGCGCAGGCGGCATATTCGCTGCGCTTCATCCGCCGCGAAGCGTCCTCGATATCGGGATGCGCGGCGCCGAGGCCGGCGCAGAACAGCCGCATGCCCGCGCCGGTACCAGTCGATTCGATCACCGGCGCCTTTGCGTCGGGATGGTTGGCGACATAGGTTTCGGCGACGAGCGTGGTGAAGGGATAGACGGTCGACGATCCGACCGCGGTGATCTGGTCGCGGGCGCCGCCGCCGCCGCCGTTCGCCTGATCCTGGCAGCCGCCGAGGACGAGCGCCCCGGCAAGCAGCGGACCAAGAAAGAAACTGCGCATCGATTCCCCGCGAACGGCCCCCGTGCCGCTACATCCGCCTGTGTGACGGTTTCGTTACCCTTTGATGACAGCGCCCGCGTCGGCCGCCGCCGGCGGCAACATGACGGTGACGCTGGTGCCGACGCCGACCTTGCTGACGATGTCGAGCCGCCCGCGGTGCCGCTCGACGATATGCTTGACGATGGCGAGGCCGAGCCCGGTGCCGCCGACGCTGCGACTGCGACCCGGATCGACGCGGTAGAAGCGTTCGGTGAGCCGCGGGATATGCTGCGGCGCGATCCCTTCGCCCTCGTCGGTGACGGCGAGGCGCAGCAATCCCGATGGATCGCGGCCGAGCGTCGCGGTCACCGGCGTGCCGGCGCGGCCGTATTTCATCGCATTGCCGATCAGATTGTGGATCAGCTGCGACAATTGCGCCTCGTCGCCGACCACCTCGGGCAGGTCGACGTCGATCGTGACATGGACGTCCTGCGCCCGCGGACTATGCGCGGCGGCGATCTCCGCGGCGACGTCCTCGAGCAATTCGCTGAGCGAGACGCGCTCGTCGGGCATGCGGTATTTCTCCGCCTCGATCCGGCTGAGCGAGATGAGATCCTCGACCAGCCGCTGCATCCGCCGCGCCTCGGAAAACATCACGTCGAGGAAGCGGCGGCGCAGGCCGGGATCCTCGCCCGCCTCCTCGTTGAGCGTCTCGATGAAGCCGAGGATCGAGGCGAGCGGAGTGCGCAATTCGTGGCTGGCGTTGGCGACGAAGTCGACGCGCATCTTCTCCGCGGCGTAATTGCCCGACTGGTCGACGAGATGGACGATGCGCGCGCCGTCCGCGGTCTCGCCGGTGCGCATCTCCCAGCGCTGGTCGGGGCTGCCGAGCCCGACCAGCTCGACCGGGCGGCCGGGCAGCGGCGCGGTCGAGCTCAGCCGGTCGGCGGCGGCGGGATGGCGGATCGCGACGCGCACGTCCTCGCCGACGATATGCCGCCCGAGCAGCCCGCGGGCGGTGGTGTTGGCGCAGGTGACGACGCCGCCGCGGACGAGCAGCACCGGCTCGGCGATGACGTCGAGCACTTCGCCGAGCAGCAGATTGGCGTCCGGCCCGGCGGTGCGCGTCGTCGCGATCCCCTGGTCGCCGCGCCCCATCGCCGCGAGCGCGGCGGCGATCGCGCCGACCAGCGCGATGCCGGCGCCGTCGGGCCGCCCGTCGACCAGCAACACCCCCGCCGCGGTGCCGCAGGCGATGCCGAACGCACCGCTGAACCGTTGGACGAATCGGGAAGCCATGAGCGACTCGCTAGCCGAGCTTGGCGGCGGCGGGGAGGGGGTGTGTGCGGCGCTTCTGCGGGGCGCCCTTTCGCGCCCGATCCGAGCTCGCCTTGCCGACTGCGTCACCCCGGACGGGGTCCGGGGTCCACCGTGCCGCAAAACCAACGCCTTGTACTTCTGCGAGACCACGCCAGCGCTCCTGCGCAGGTGTACAGTTTCGGGAGACTGGTTGGACCGGGAAGGTGTAGAACGGGGCATCGTCTGGCTGAGGAGTCGAGGATGCT